>CAJUHQ010000004.1:56255-75138 GCA_910586095.1 uncultured Lachnospiraceae bacterium
CTTCATATCCATGTAATACCACATTTTTCTTATTTTCATTCTCGATTTTATACTTATAATCTTCTATTAACTTGTCGATATTTTCGTCTGTCCAACAGAAGTTTTTAAGAAAGAAATCATATGTCATCGCATGTGTTAATTCCGATTTTTCCCCAGCCTGTTGTGGATCCGCTTTTAAATACTCTTTTAAACTTACCTTTTGCAAAATAGAATCAAATTTTTCCTTTGTGTCCTCCATGTTTTCATCTAAAACAGTTGTCATATAAATCTCCTTTCAGAATTAAATTATTTAATTGTTTGCGGAACTCTAAAATCGTTAAAAATACTGGCTTTTTGATTGTAGTAAGTCAACCTCCCCCTCAAAATTGCCCGTGTCCTACGCTTCCCGATACATGTGGAAATTTATATAACTTTACCGAATCACTTGATTTTCAATAATTATCCTTATTCTATCTTTCGTAAAGCCTATAGCTTCGTTAGAAAACAAAATAATCATCCACATCAACAGCATTTTGAATTTCGCAAATGCCTATTATATTATTCTCTTTAATATTTTGTAATTCAGTTTTCCATCTTTTCGTGCCATTTTTCACTTAATAACTATTGCCAAATTAATCATTAATTAAATAAAACATTTTAAACTTGGTATTTATTGCCGTTTTAACCGCAGAAGTCTCATTATTTCAGCCAATATTTCCTTACGCCCTTATAAATTATAACGATACTTTTACAGTTCCAATTCCTTTATCTATTACACCAAACTTTCACCTCCCTTCCCCCTCTTATATATCCCCACCAACAACACAATATTTGTCGTAGCTAAATCCAATGCATACTCCGCAAACTCATCTGAAATTGATGTAATCCTAAAGCCTTGTACGCATCTTCTTTCTATTCTTCAAAATTAAAATCCCACTTATCAACTGTATCTATATTATTTTCCCCACAGTAGCCCAAGCCAAAATTTCTATAGGCATCTGTGGAATAAACCTCTCGTTCATAGTGATCACTCAAATTGCCATTTGCAATACTTTCCAATTCTGTTAAAGCATCCTCCTTCTCAGGTTTCTGCAATTCACAAATAGCATTATACGGCTTATCCCCTTTCTGTAAATATCCAAAAAATTGTCCTTCAAAGTCAGGAATATTCACAATTACTTTATTATTCTTTCCTTTTTGTGCCTCTAAATATATTTTTTCATTTATAGACCACATTGGATTCTTTATCCAATTATCTTTTCTTTTAACTTTAGGAGTATCCAGATCATGCATTGCTATATAACTCATGCCAAAATGATTAAGTATTTTTTCAAACATTGGAATATTAGCTTTTCCTCTACAGTTCAAGACTGAAACATCCTCTTTCTTAACCAGCGTTAAAGCCGCTTGTTCTGTATCACCTTCTATTAAAATAACTTTATTCGCAAAAAAGAATTCATTAATAGTAGGGTGGCAATTTCTTATCATCTGTAATCTTTCTCTTTCATCCTCGGAAAAATCTGCTTCTTCTGTTGAAAATGTTTTAGTTGCATTTCCTTCATTTTTTTCCACTCTTATAATTGTTGTATGCGGTTTAGAAACATCTATAAAAATAGGAGAATGCGTTGTAATCATAACTTGCCAATTTTCTAATTCTGCAATTTTATATAACGCTTCCCTTGCTGCTCTGATTGCTGGTGGATGCAAAAACGATTCAGGTTCTTCTACCAATAGAATCTTCGGCTCTTCATTTTTTATAGCATTCCTCCCACTTTTCATCTTTCCCGAATCTGCTAACGCCTCAATTGCCGACCATAAAAATGCCCTTTGCAAACCACTCCCTTGATTTGCTAACGGATAATATTTTCCATCATAACTAGCAATTTGCAAATGCGTACCTGTTGCTAATATTTTATCCACATCAAATTTTCCTGCCTGCGGCTCAATATCAATTATGTTGCCTGGGAAAATCTCATTTAAATTTTCCTGTAATTTACCTGTGGTCTGTTCTAATTCCTCACTAATTTCTTTCTTTACATCTTTGGCTAAATCATTTATTTGCTCAATCATTTTTGACACTTCAGACTGTTTATTTTTTATATTTTCTTTTACTGCGGTTGTCAGCAAATCAACAATCTGCTTTTCTAATTGCTCCGAATCATCAAATGGATTTACTTTTAATGGCAACGGTATACAACTTGCAATTTTACTATCCCATCCTCCCATCCCGCCTTCATTCCACTCTGCGCTTTCATTATTCCAAGAAAACTTCTTACCCTTCTCTTCACTTTTTTCCCACACCCACTTATATTTAATTACATTTTCATTATCTTCGTCTGAATATATCCACTTTGTACCTATTTGAGTTTTATCCTCTTCGCTTATTTCACCAAATATACCTATAATCTCAATAGGATTCTCTTCACTGTGCTGAAAAAAATTTTCCAATGGTTGTGCTGCGCTAGAATTTCTAAATGCTTCATATGCCTTTAACACCGTTGTTTTTCCAACATTATTAGGCCCTATTAAAACAACAATATTATCTATTTTAATAGTAACTCCTTTTTCATCAATACAGCCAAAATTCTTAATTTGCAACTCTACAAGTTTCATAAATTTTCCTCTTCTTTCAGCTTAAGTTTCTTGCTGCATAATCTTAAATATAATTTGCAACTTTAATTTATTTTCAAAAAATATATTTAGTAATATTTTTGTCATAGTATTTAGTTTTTCTTTGTATCAACTTCCGCATTCTTTTTTCTTTTAAAGTATACATATCTTCATTTATTAGTCTAGTTATTTGTATACTTACACCAGAAAATGCTAAACATATAATCGACAATCCCAATAGTTCAAAAGCTAATCTTATATTTTCTGAAATGAACTGTAAAAATAGAATCAAACTAAATGAAATACATACCGCCCCATATAATAAAAAGGAAAAAGACATAGCAACCATGACAAAGGCTAAAAATTTACTAATCATTTCCATGAATCTCAGCATTTTATTGTTATCATTTGGATAAATATCTATATAATCATAAAGTAATACTTTTTTTAAGTCTTCAGATTTTTCTTTACCATTATCTATTAAATAAAAAATATATTTAGGAATAACATCATTGTCTCTTTCAGCTTTGTTATCAAGAAAATTTATTACATTCATATTCCTATCTTTGTGATAATCTATTATAAAGGGTTTTAATATTTCTTCATAATATTTCTCGACTCTTTTGGCATCACTTCTGAAAAGCATTTTATATATAGTAGCAGTTACACCTATTACTGCTGAGATAGCCGCTATAACCATTGTAACATTTTCCATAATCCTATGTCCCCCTATACAAATTTATTTTATTAAAAAACTCTGTAATTCTTGTAAACTCATTTAAAATTTTTACATTATCAAATATGTAGAATCACAAATGTCTTTTTAAGGTTATCTAATCAATTTTATCGTAGGCAACCCATGTGCCAGATCAAACCCATTCCCGATCACAAGTATATTCATAAACCAGTTCTCCATTGTGTATATTATCTTTTAACATTGCTTCCCATAACTGTAATCCATGATAAAATTCTTCAAAACATCAATAGCATCAAACGGAACCTTATATAATAAATCTAATACAACAACTGATAATGCAATTATAATTATCTGCCAAAAAACACCCCATATAACAATTCTTATTGTACGGAATCTCTCCAGTGATTCCCTGTGTCTGCTCACATCGTCTTTTTCCTCATAAAACTTTTCAATATTCTGTATTAAATCATAATCATTTCCATTTCTTATCGGAGTGCAGTTTAAGGAATATTCAAAAACCACTGTGAACAGTAATACTATGCCGCCTTTGATATGTCCTGTGAGCAATATCAAGAAGAACATAATAATACAGTATCCTATCTTGATTCGACTACCATTTTTCAGAATAGAAACACATTTATCATAACCAATCTTCTCCCATTCTGCAGAAGTTGTCATAGAACGTTTGATATACACTTTTGCTGGAATATTGTATCTTTTTATATAGTATAATGAAGTATAAAAATGACCTGCTTCATGTAAGGGAACAAGAAATAAATATAATATCAATCCATATACTGCACATATAGCATATGGCAGAATAGCACAAATCACACTAGGAAGGAGATGAAATGCAATGCATATTAAGCAGAATAAAATTGCCAATATACTTACAACACTTAGAAAAAGCATGAATGAATGTGAAAACTTCAATCTGTCCTGCCTTTTGTTATGGATGAGCTTCATCTTCTGTATCGTACCCCCGCTACTCTATTGCATATATGATTACTGTGTTTTTCAGCATGTTAATATCAATGCTCTATTTATTTTAATCACAACATTTCTGACGTGGCAATTCCCCCTTATGCTTGAAAGAGTTCGTAATTATGAAACTGTGTGGGCAACTCTAATCACATTGACAACATATATTACAAGCATTATATTAATGCTCTTTGCACCATGATATTTCTAATTTTTGTTTCACAACTTTACAAAACAACTAGTTTGATCTCTGCTAGAATTTGCTGACTAATCAATCTCCAAATTGTTTCACTAATCTATCACCTTAGAACTCAAGCGATGAAAGACTACATTTATAAGTCATCTCCATTATATCTTTATTGCAATATGCTGTCAATTACTGCCAGCTAATGTCGAACAATCTGAATGATTGCATCACATCCTCAATACAACCACAGATATTTCCGCACTTTTACTTTCGTGCCCAAGCAGCACGTTTCTAATTCCTTCTCTCTGGAAAATTTATTTTTCGTATGAGATACTAACAATAGAAAAATCATAAAAGGAGGAAATTTATATGGAAAGATTCGTTATAGACCAAAAAACTAACACATTAGTCAAATGTAATCACAGCATGATGTGGGAAAGGCTGGATTACCTTATTATCCCGCATCAATACAAGGGAATGCAGATTGATCGCATTGGTCCCCACTGCTTCGATCACCTGATGATCAACCTACTCTGCATAGAGGAAGGTGTGGAATATTTGGAAGACGAAGCATGTGAAAACTCCCATATCTACAATGTAAAATTGCCGAGAGGATTAAAGATTGGCAAAAGATGCTTTGCTGGCAGCCAACTTGAAGATATACTACTTCCAAGGAGCCTGCATATCATTAAAGAAGGAACCTTTTCAAACTGTAAAAACCTGAAATCTATTTGGGCACAGCGTGGTTTAAACACGATTTCCTATGATGCCTTTAACGGATGCGAAAGCCTAAAGGAAGCACATTTCCATATTTTAAAGAATGTCAGAGACAGGGCATTTACAGGATGCAGCAGTCTGGAAACTCTGAATTTAGGATATCAAATTAAAGAATTGGGAAACCATCTTTTCAACGGCTGCGATTCCCTTAAATCTCTTGAAATACAAGGCAACTTTGACAAATTGGAAAAATATACTTTTGCAGGTGCAGATGCTTTAGAATCCCTGTCTTTGTGGACCCATGCAGATTCCCTGTACTTCCCGCCTGACGGGTTTCAAGATACCTGTCTGAAGGAGATTTCCTTGATAGGCGATTTTGAGCCAATCGTGGAAAAGAGGTGCTGTTTCCCAGAGGATATTGTTTTAAAAATGTCCTATGGGCAGAAGGCTTTAGAAATTCTTGGCTATTACTTTGATGTAGACATCGTTGCATAATTCTCTACAGTGTTAAGAGGGAATCCGTTTGGACTCCCTCTTCGCTATTGAATTTCTATCGAAAAATCTTCATATATCCCAACATATGCCTTATCATTAAATGAATGCTTCTCCATAGCTTCCTTTTCTGTAGGAAAACATTATGCAGTAATTCAGCATCAAACATGGTTAAGTGCCATTTTCTACATTTGTTTCTTTTTCCTCTAGTTCTTGAGCAAACTGCAGTAAGGCTTCAACAAGGGATTTCCTTTCGTAGAATTCTGTATTCTTTAACTCATCAGTCAGGCGAATCAGTTCTTTTATTAGAGCATAATCATCCATACCATATTCATCTGCAATTTCTTCTAATTTAGTTGAATCCTTTAATACATCAAAGCGATCCTTTCTGTGCTCTTTTTGCATTTCTCTGGCAATCAAAGACCATCGCATTATTCCAAGAAACTCATAAGCACTTCCATCAAATTTATATTCTTCCATAAAAATACTCCCTTCATACATATTTCAGGAGCAATCATTCTGTCTATGTAAAATACTGCCTATCATGCAATAAATCTGTTGTATTTCTGTCTTTTTACGTTATAATGATACAGAAATCAAGTGTGTGAGGTGAATGATTGCACACTTTATTTTATAGGCAGATGTTTTCGCATCCGCCTTTTTTATTATATTGTTACTCATTATACAGGCAATTTTTTACGATTACAATAGATTTTATGTACGATCAAAAGTTTTTTGGGCACAAAAGTAGGCACTGGATAATGCATTCCAATGCCTTTGTTTTTAATATGTATCTATGTACTTAAAGTTTAATTATATAAACTTCAGTCCATTTCAAAATAATTTATATTTTATATCTAGTAATACTCTTCCAATTTGCAGGAAACCCCATATATTTAAGCAATTCATTCTCACTTAATCTGTTGCTGTTTTTAAGATATTTAATTATCGTATCCACAAGCACTTTTTTAAATGCAAGAAAATCTTCTTTAGGCAGCAAATATCTAAATGCAATCACCAAGCTAAATAAATCTCTTTTACCACAAATATACTGCTCTCCGATTTGGGGAATTCTTAATTTCTTATGAATAATCGTATTTGGTATCTCTGAATGCGCATAAGACGAAAACAGTCTTTCATTATGGGCACACATATTTCTGAAAATTACCAACACTTTTAAATATTGCTCCAATTCCTTTTCATTCACATGTACAAAATTATGACTCACTTTACTTCTTACACTATGCTCTGAAAGGGCATATAGGCTGGAAATATTCCCTATAGTCAATGCATTTACTAATATTCGTAAGGGAACATTCCCTTTTATACTCCTATGATGATTTATATATTCATGTTTATTACCATGCAAGACCCTATCTAAAATCTTTACCAATTTTTCAACTTCATCAGTGTTGGCTGGGACATTGTTATAATTATCCTTATCCAAATATTCTAATTGCGAATTCCCATGTTCCTCACTAAATGCATATGCGATAGAAACAGCTACTCTTCTCTCTATCTGGCATAGATATGATAAAAACAGTTTTTTTAACTGAATATCAAATTGATACAAAGCAAATACATCATCAAAAGTTGTATTATTCACATATTTTCTAGTACTGGGATTTGTAAAAGGTACTTTGTAACCACCAATAATATTAAAGTATCCACATTCCTTTAATTTTGCTTCCGCAAATACTAAATCATTAATGATTAAATCTTTATCATTCACAAGTTTATTCAATAACTGTTGATATGTTAGAAATGTTTCAATTATCATTGGCATAGTATTCCTCTTTCTCAAAAAAAAGAGAACCCCGTAGGGCTCTCCCTCGGCCTCAGGCATCTCAAGTTTCTGAAGCCTTATCCATTGATTAGATTATAACAGTAATCGGCTATTGCTGTCAACTGTTTAATTTTCTAATCAATACTATTATATACAGTAAAACTATTTTATATTCATAATAAACAAATAATATAATCTTAGTCAATACTTTCCTAAAATTCTTTCATATCTTCCTGTCGCTTCATACCCTCACATACTCAACCTCCATCTGCAAAATTTCCCCGCAATATTCCTTCCCCTGTATATCTGAATCTTTATAGCTATTCGTCACAACCTCACAACACACCATCTCCCCTGTCTTAACGGAAGTGTATACTACATCCACGGCACTGATCAGACCTGCTTTCCACAGGTCCATATAGTAATCATACTGGTCATAATCACCTTCCTGCCTCATCTGCTCCAGTGCCTCCTCCATCTGGTCCCTTGTCTGCCATTCTGCCTGTACTGTCTCAATCTCCTTTTTATCCAGACTGCATATGATTTCAGCCACTTTACAGTTATGCTCCGCAGCATGGGCGTTCTGGCATCTGCTTATCCCATACTTTTTCTCAATGAAATCTTTTCCCTTCTTTGTCAGCGCATAGCTTATGTTGCTCTTGGGACTTTTATTATATCTGGATGGATACGTCACCTTCTTGATCAGCTTGTCTTTCTCCATGTTTTTCAGCCTGCTTGCTGATATGTCTATCTTAGCCACATCTTCCTGTCTGACATTCCCTGCTATGGACAGCACTTTGAAAAACCTCTCATCCTTCGGATACCAATGTTTGATATGTTCTTTCATCTATTTCACCTCCCATTCCAGAACATTTCTATGTAAATAAAAAAGCGGGAACATCCACAAAAGACATTCCCACCCAAAAACTATTGTTTTTGCTCTTCATCATATCAGATGAACCCTGTATATCATTTCTCCTGTTTATCACTTTCCCTATATAAACACCTTCCTCGTAACATTACTCTATAATCAAAGCATCCTGATGTCAACTAAGTTGGCGTTAGGCAGGTCTGCAAGATACCATGTATCCTGTACCCTGTATGGACTGTCGAAACATCTCCTTTTTTACGTTGCTAAACAGCACCCTGATATATTGATAAGAAGTATAGATTACGGGTGAATGCCTTTATCAAGGCTCCTTTTCAAACAATCACGAATGATTTCCTTTTCTCTATACACCACCATTATAAAAATGCCATTCCAATAAATAACTGATCAGTCATATAGGAAACCACCCTAAAACATTCCTATCTGCCTTCCCAATTATTTCATCCCCCAATCTTTCTACAATATATAAACCATAACTATTTTGGCGGATAGCAGGTATAAAAGATACAAAATGTAACCCGCTGGCCATATGACCAGCACAGGCATCCCTATGCCTGAAAGCTATTGGACTGGCAGACATCAAACGTAAGGTGTCTGCTTTTTTGTCCACATTCACCCCGAAAGGAGAACACATGAACAGAGAAGCAATGAAACAACAGATTCTGGAAGCTCTTTCTAAGAAATTAGGAGACGGCTACCACGGCACTCTCGAAAAAGTGCAGAAAACAAACATTGATCTGGATGGACTTACAATCTTGAAAGATGGTGAAACCATCACACCGACCATCTATCTGGAACCTTTTTACAAAGCCCTGGAAAGTGGCGTATCAGTTGATGATGTCACTGACAGGATTCTGTACATTTATTTCAATGCCAGAACCTATAAGGATCAATTTGACATTACATCCCTGCATGATTTTGATTATGTCAGAAGCAGGCTGTTTGTCCAACTGATCAACAGGCATCTCAATAAAAATCTGTTGCAGAATGTGCCGCACACCATGTTCCTTGATGATCTTGCCATCATAGTCCGCTGCACCGTTGAGACATCGGAGGACTGCGATGCAAGTTTTATGGTACATAACAGCCATTTAAACATCTGGCAGACTGACAGTAAGACTGTCTTATCCCTTGCAATCAGGAATACACTGGCAATGCAGAACGTAGTGCTTATGCCATTAGGACAGCTCATCAGGGAAACGTTTCCTGCTTACCCAGCGGAACATTCTTCTGACTGCGGTTTGTGGTTTATGAGCAATCAAAAAAGAACCTATGGCGCGGCGGCTGTACTGCATGATGATGTACTGGAAGATTTTGCCGAAAAGCACGGCAGTTTCTATGTCATCTTTTCTTCTGTACATGAAGTGCTGATCAAGTCATCGCCTGATAATTCCGACATTGACATCCTTACCAAGCATAATCAGGATGTAAATGCTTCGGCTTTAGAAGAAGATGAGATCCTTGGCACAAAGGCTTACTTCTACCAGAAAGGCAGGGGATTTATTTTATAACCCCTATGCAAAAGATCCCATTCATTATTTTTAACAAAAAATCAGAAAGGATAAGCATACTGACAGGTATGCAGGTACGAACATGAACAAGATCACACTGACAGGAAGACTCACAGAGGAGCCGAAGGTAACTTACAGTGCGGGCGCAGAGCCTGTTGCACGGGCGTTATTCAATTTCGCCGTCCCTGATATGTCCATGAAAAAGGATGGCGAGGGCAACTACCCCACAGACTTTTTTAGATGCACCTGCTGGGGTAAGCTCGCTGAAATCGTAGAAAAGCATTGCAGTAAGGGCACAAAGCTCCTCCTCTGCGGAAGGCTGAAAAACAACAACTACGAGAAGGACGGCCAGAAGGTCTATTCCAATGAGATTGTGATTGATTCACTGGAATTTCTTGAAGCAAGGGCGGCCAAGATACAGGATGCACAGCCGCAGGAAGCATCTGCTGCGGAACCCACGGCAGAAACGGAGCCTGCGCGAACGGAGCCACCGTCAAATGCTGTAAACTAGATTCTGCTCTTCTGAAAAATGCCATAAACAGACTGGAGGATAAACGTCTTTCCTACCTGTCTGCTTTTCAGGAAGAATCTGGAAGTGTCACCCTCAGGCTTTTATATGCTGACTCTGCATCTGTCATACAGGACTGCATGGATATAATCCACGAATCTGCCCTCGAATGTGGCATTCCCGTGGTCTGATCTGCGGTCCTGATGGACAGGTAAATTTTACAAACATAAAATTTCATTTTGCAAAGGAGAAACCACTATGATCAGAACAACACTGAACTGGACAGTAAAGAATTTAAAGAGCATGTATGACGGGAAGCATACGCTTCAGATGGATCATCCTATTCAACGTCAAAATTTACAGTGGCTGGATGATAGATTAAAACGTAGTTTGCTGATCCACAGTATACTCGCCAACTATCCTGTCCCGCCTGTCTACTGCCTGAAAGAAGCCATTTCCGAAAAGGATTATTCCTATTCGATCCTTGACGGGAAGCAGCGGCTGACCACCATCTTCGATTTTATTGACGGCAGGTATCCACTTGATACAGAGACACCTTCCGTCACCATTGATGATACTGTTTATGAATTAGGCGGTAAATACTTTACAGACCTCGACACTGAATGCCAGCAGGAGCTTCTCCGCTTCAAATTTACCATCTATGGTTTTGAGGATGCGGATGACGATCTGATAGAGGAAATCTTTTTCCGCCTCAACAACAGTACGCCCCTTTCCAAACCGCAGAAAGCCATGCCTTTATGCGGTGTTGAAAACGCAAAGTTCATCAAGTCGATCCTGTCTGACAGGTTCTTTTCGGAGATCTGCCAGTTCTCCGCTCTGCAGAGAAGGAAATCTGATGACATGTGTACCTTACTGCAGGCTATGATGCTTCTCGACAACAGGTATGAAGGGTATAAGTTCTCTTCCATCTCTGCGGATGAGATCATGATGTATGCTGCCTCCATCAAAAACAATTACTCGGAGGAACAGAAAAACAGGCTCTATGACATCATCGACTATCTTGAGAAAGTTTTCCCTGAAAAGGACAAAATGCTCAAGAAGATCAATATCCCCATCGCTATGCTCGCCGCTGACACTGCTATGGGAGATAGTTATGATCCCGTCAAGAACCTCTACCGCGTAGGACCCATGTATTTCAGACAATGGTTTTCCTATTTCTTTGCAGAGTGCTACGAAGAGTACAAGCAGTACTGCTCTTCTGGCAGCATCAAGAAGGAGAAGACCTTAAAGAGAATTGAGATCATGGGAACCTCCCTTGTCGGTTATTTTGAACTGGCAGAAGCAGACAAGGCAGAACAGGAGCCATCCTTATCAAATGAAGATGCTCCTGCTGATGAATCTGCTCTGGCAGAAGAAGGTGTTTCTGCTGACGAATCTGCGGTAACAGAAGAAGCTGTTTCTACTAACAAATCTACTTCAGCAGAAGGGGATTCTTCCCTTGAGGAGCCTGCCCCGTCAGATGACAGCAACCCCTCAACGGATGCTGATCTGGTGGAAAGTGATCCTACGGCAGATGAAGCAGAAAATGCAGTCGTTAAAGAAAATGCTGACAGCCACAAAGATGCTGGCTGCGCTTCTGTCGCTGAGGATGCTGCTTCCTATACTGCTACTGACTCTGAGCAGACAGAATTTAGCGAGAAAACGGAGGCAGAAGATCCTCCCGAAGAGCTTACACAGGACACAGAATAAATTTGTTTCAGGGATGCAGCTTTTATATGTGCATCCCTTTTTTACAGAATGGAGGACACCATGCGGATCGACTTTTATGATGCAAGGATCACAGACCATGACAGGACTGTTTTAGTGAAAGAAAAAGGCATCAATTACGAATGCCAGAAGATGGACAGCCCAAAAGAAATCTCCCTTATGCTCAAGAAACTTCTGCATATGGATGAACTGGCAGAAGAACATGTCTATCTGATCGCACTTAACAATTCGTGCAAAGTTTTAGGGATGTTTTTTCTATCCAAAGGAACCATATGCACAAGCCTTGTCAGCCCACGGGAAGTCTTTTTACGGGCGGCACTTATCGGTGCCGTCCAGATCATCCTCTGCCACAATCACCCATCTGGAAACCCTGTTCCCAGCGAATGTGACATGGAACTGACAAAACGGCTGAAGGACTGCGGGGAACTGCTGAATATCTGTCTGGCTGACCATATCATCATTGGTCATAATTCTTATCTGAGTTTCAGAGAAGCAAAACTTTTGTGAAGGGAGAACATGGCATGAAATGGTTTAATGGAATCACAACATTAAAGGAACTGCGCAAAGAATATCGGCGGCTTGTCGTAAAGCACCATCCTGACAACGGCGGTAACGAGGATGTGATCAAAGAAATCAACGCCGAATATGACCGCCTGTTCAAGAAACTAAAATACGACTATGAGCATGAGGATACATACAGCAAAGCCACGGACAAGCAGAAACAACAGTATGACTGGCAAAAAGACGCCCAAATCAGGGAGGCGATCATGCAGCTTTCCAGATTTAAGGATATTACCGTTGAGGTGATCGGCGTCTGGATATGGGTGTCAGACTGTTACCCATACAGAAAGGAGCTGAAGGCACTTGGGTTCCGCTGGGCAAGCCAGAAACAGATGTGGTACAAGCATTTCGATGACTTCCACAAGTTCAGCTCCAAGCCTGCTTCTATGTCTTATATACGGGCAAAGTACGGCTCCGTGGAAATCAAGTTTCAGAAAAAACAGGAAACGGAAACAGAAAAACTGACCAGAACATAAAAGAAAGGAGACTCATATGATCGATTTAAAAAACGCAAGTTCAAAGGAGATCGCATCCTACTTTTCCCACGAGGTAAACAACTTCTGCTTCAACCATAAAGCGACTGCGGAAGAGCTGAGAAGTTCACGCCTTATGAAAGATTTGGACCTTTGCTGGATTAGGATCTTATCAGACCCCGCCTACAGGACTGACCTGCGGAATGAGAGATCCGCACAGACAGGCAGACGGCTTGCCGAAATCCCTTTTATTGCGAAAAGGATAGCAATGACAGGCAACCTTAAGATGGAAGAAGTCGCAAAAATAATGGCAACGGACCACAGGACTTTGCAACAGACATTTTCAGGGCTTGTGTTCTACCACTTTATGATTACCTGCAATAAGAGGGAAAGCCAGACACTTCTCAAAGTCATGGGGGATTCCTTTTATAAACTGCCATTAATCTGAAAACAGGAGGACAAATTTTATGAACATAAATTTAAACGAAGTAAGGGAACATGTAGAACTCTACTTTAAAGAGAATCTTCCCAAATACACAGTATTGGAGATCAGGAGAAAATCCAGCCACCCCGATGACAGCTATCTCTTTATGGTATCAGCAAAAAATGATAACGGCACTTATGCCGTTTGGACTGGCTGGAATGAACTCAACCAGAGCCTCAATCACGGTCACTACGATCTGAAATCCGTTAAGGAATGTGAAAATATCTTTGAGGAATTCTTTTATAGAGCATAATGATACAGGGGGATTGATCTATATGACGGAATCCCCCTGTATTCCCACAGATATGCTTGAAACCATGATGATTTGATAGTATACTACAATTACACAGAAGAAAGGGGCTACAGAATGCCAAAGAAAACACAGGGTCTAAAGCCTGATACAGTACTAAAGAATTACTGGAATGACAACGGACAGTTTGCTGATTTCTTTAACGCAGTCCTGTTTGACGGTGAACAGGTGATCTCTCCCGATGAGCTGGAAGATGCCGACACGGAGGAATCTTCTATCCTTGAACACAGGGAATATGCCGAGAGCATCAAGGCATCCAGAGACAACATAAAGATCCATAAAAGATCTACCGCTTACGGGGTTGAATTAGTCATGCTCGGCATAGAATCACAGGAGCATATACACTATGCCATGCCGATGCGGGTTATGGGTTATGATTACGGCACATACAAAAAGCAGTATGACCGCAATGCCAAGAAATACCAGAAAAAAGATGAAATGACAGATGATGAATACCTTTCCAGAATGAAACGGACAGACAAATTTACTCCTGTCATCACCGTTGTTGTCTATTACGGCGATCATCCTTGGGACGGGGCTACTACCCTTCACGGGATGCTAAACATTCCTGATAAGATGAAGCCCTTTGTCAACGATTACAAAATGCTTCTTGTGGAAGCAAGGAAGAATGATCTGGTATTCCACAACATGACAAATATCACATTTTTTGATATGCTGAAGGTAGTTTTAGACAAAAGCATTACAAAGAATGAGGCTAAGGAAAAATTCATAGAATATGCCTTAGAACATAATGTAGACAAAACAGTAGTTATGACCGTGGCAGGAGCCACTAAACTCAAGATTGATTACAATGCGTTATCCATGAAAGGAGATGTTAATATGTGTACTTTATTTGATGAGGTTGAAAAAGAAGGAGTTCTAAAAGGAGAAATTAAGGGTATTCAGGCATTAATTGAAAGCCTGCAGGAAATGGATATTCCATACACTAAAACCCAAAATCAGTTAATGGTGAAATTCTCCTTATCAGAAGACACCGCTCAGGAATACATGGATAAGTTCTGGAAATAATCACGTTCTACTGCCCCTCCTCCGAGGGGCATTTTTATCAATCAAAGGAGATTTTATAAGATTAACTTTTGAAGAAATGGCTTTAAAATATCCCGATCAATGGCTTGGGCTAAAAATCCAATTTATCTGGATAACGATGGAGTCACATTGTTGTCCGCAGTAATTATATACACTGATAAAAGCTGTGACGAACTGCTTGAAATGCAGATTGATGGCAGAGACAGAATAATTGGCTGGTACACGACTGACAACAGCCTGCAGTTAGGAATGGCAGAAAGTGTTTAATGTAATTACACATAACATCGAATCAACCGCCAGTCTTTACTTAAAATATGACATAATCATTTAAATAAAGCAATTTCTACAATCGGGAAATTTAAATTATTATAATAGTAGTAGAAAGGAAGTCTTCTTTATATGTCAATTACAGCAACAGAACTTAAAAACAATCTTGAAAAATATCTACAGATATCTGCTACGGAAGATGTCTTTATCACAAGAAACGGAGAAGTAGTGGCAAAACTGACCAGTCCATACCATGACAGAGTGGAAACCGCCAAATCCTTATTTGGCATTCTGCCGAAAGATATAAACATCGAAGAGCTAAAAATAGAAAGGCTGGCTATGAAATAATTGCCTCTCTTGCTTCACCGCCTCTCTTTCGAGGGGCTTTTACTATATCTTTCTTCAAATATCGTATTTTCCACCACAACCCTCTATCTATCTGCCAGATTATCAATCCACTCCTTTTATCTATGATGTAAGGTAAGCCTTTCAAGTGCTTACAGACAGATAAAAAGGAGTGTGAAATCACATATGTACAGGAACGAAAATATCTCTGCCAGAACGAAAAGCAGACTGGCAAAGGAAGAATGTTTTAACAGGAATATACCCATATCGAATATACTTTTCTACATAGGCGGCGGATTTATGCTGAGAAAGCAGGCGGTTACTCTGGTCAGGATTTTCTATCAAATTAATGAGCATAAGGCAAATGATATGATCGCTGACCTGCTCTCCTATGGCCTGTTAGTCAAAAAACAGGCTACTGACACAAAGACCTGCCTTTACATCATGACAAAGTTTCCCCTTGCCATGTACCATGAATGTAGCACAAGGGATTCCTGCTCTGTCAAGCTGAATAACAGAAAGATCTGGCACAATATATACAGGACAGAATTCATCATAAGGCAGGCTGTTCCAATGATGGAGCAACTTTCCATGGAACTGACCCTGCAGAATCTGCTGAATTTCCTGACAGATCACTGTATCTGCGTCTTTACAACAGAAAACCAGATGTCAGTCTATCAGTTATACGGAAACCTTTACGAGAAGTTTCCCATCAAAGATAAGGAACTTATCGCCTCTGGTTTTCCCCGTGTATCTGATTTTATGGATGATTACTATAAGATCACCGCTGACCTGTACCACCACCAGCGAAATTTTCTTGGATATCAGATTGACGATGATTATTCTGGTTATCTGGACATAAAAGAGCGATTGGAAAGAGAAAGGGATCTGATCTCCTCCCCCAAAGAATACAAGAGGAACTACTATTCTCTTTTCAATATGACGGCCGCAGGATTCTTCTTCATTGGAAAACCAACAGGGGAAAATATCACCATTGGCACCTTCGATAAATGCAACAATATGTATCTCAAGAAAATCTACGAGAATATCATCTGCATCTATCTCATGTTGGAAAGGTATCTTGGTTTTTTCCCACAGATAACCTTACAGGTGTATATGTCGGATGCCGATAGAATCCTTTTTTTACAGGATAAAGAAAATGAGCAGGGTTACGATTATTCCAAACAGGAACGATCAGGACTCACTAAAAGAGATAGTTTCTTCCAGAATATGCGTATTCCAAGACAGAACTGGAATGATATCCATGTAGATTACATCTACTACCCATTAAAAGAAAAGTATCATTTATAGGCGTGTGTTACCGATCTATGACCTCAGAAATTTGCATTTCATCAGACTGTCTGCATTCCGCAGGCAGTTTGATTTATTGCGATAACTGTTTTAGCTTTCTTTATGTTTCTATTATTGTTATAATCTTTACAGAATCATATATCAATCCATCCCCATTCCAGAAAGGAAACCCACAAATGAAAGACAAACTATCATACAGACAACTATATGACGAAATCGAAACTCTGAATACTTCTGTTTTTGATTCCCTGATTAACAGAGACTTTGAATCATTTCAAAACACAATAAATGAGTTTGTCGATTCAGGCATCATGGAACAGGACGAATTTGCCACGGCAAGAGAAGCCTACCGCTACTCTTCCATGCCTTTTACCTTTGACGGCACATGGATCAGTGTAGATTCCCGCAACCCGCTTGACAGGCTTGTTATGGATGTCGCTGGTCCATCTATACAGGAAATACACGCAAGGGATGTGATGCCCTTCTATGCTTATATGGTAGGACATACAGAAGTGCAGGGAACCAGTCAAACAGACAGTAAGATTGCGGGCAAAAGGTATGCTGCCTTACAGCATTATAAAGAACTATACAAAGATTTGTATAAAGACCCTTCTTCCAAAGGCACATGGTCAATCCCGCTTGTCTCTGATGCCGAAAAGCATAAAATGGTTTACATAAATAGAATAACAGAACTTGCCGCTGCCCGCAGTAAGTTCTATGCGACATATGATTTTACTTCTCTTCCGCTAAACGGCATGAAGATCATCGACAGCGAAAAACTGAGAAACATGGATACCTCTGAAAAAATCAAGTATCTGACAGAAACCTTTGATGATATATATGACCCTGCCAAAAACAAGAACAGATTTAACCATTCTGACTGCTTTTCCTTTGACGGTTTTGAAAAAATTCTTGCAAGCAACTACCTGCAAGGCAAAGATATAGACAGGAAGAACTGGAAACGATATACAAAAGGCGATTTGCCAGTTAAAGCTGAGTTTTATCTACAGCTCGCATTTTACCTGACCATTCCATCATCTGATGAGATAGAAAAGTTTATGAATCTGCACGGATATTCCATTAAAGGCAATATGACACGATTTGGCGGTATCAAGGATGGCAATATAACACGACCAGTCCTACACAGGGATTTATGCCGTTGGATCGATGCAGGTATCGACTACAACCTGATCAACGAAATATGCGGGTTAAAGCTGGAACAAAAAGAACTCAGGAAAAAATCTCATTAAAAAATATTCCGCTCATAAGAAAAAGCAGTCCTAAGGCAAGGCTGCTTTTTCTTCAAACAAACATTTTTTCAATAGGAGAAAGGTGATCGAAAGGAATATAAAATGATATGCAGAGCGAAAATGTATGCTTTTGCTTCATATATCTAAAACCGTCATCGTTGCCATAGAGGAGTTCGCAAAAGACATAAGAGAATAGTTTCGCTCGATTTAATCAAATATATCACTCACCTTAATATAATATAGATGGCATCAAAAAATATATCGTTTTTTTATGCACTATCGCCTTCATTATCATACAAATTTATGTATGATGGCAAAGCTGCCGTTTTCTTATGGCATACCATATCGGGGCTTAATTTAAAAGTTGTAAAATGGTTGTAAACCTTCTTTCCACCTATGAAAAAGTCCCATTTTATCGGGGTTTCAGCAAAAATGGCAGATATTGCCGTGGCATATAAATAAAATTTTTATCATGGTTTCCATATCTCCTTATATCCCGGTATATCTTGGTTTTTCCTTATGTTTTCAAGGTTTTTCCTCTGCCCATATGTACGAAAAGTTTCGGCTTATAACCTCTGACCATAATTTCCTTCGGATAAAAATCGCTGCCATAAGCCCTCTGAATATCCTTTGGTAGATCAACAACAACTACCCCCGGTTTTCCTGTCTTTGCAATATAAAATGCTTTTTTAATTGTTTCTGCCAAATCTTCCCTTTTTCGTACCATCACAGCATATTTACAGATACTTC
>CAJUHQ010000005.1:0-61353 GCA_910586095.1 uncultured Lachnospiraceae bacterium
CCTCCATTCCTAATCTTTCTGCTACTTTAAAATTTTCATTATCTGATATGGAAAAAAATACATCTTCATTTCCCTCGTATATAGTTTGTTTTCTTATCTTTAATAGCTCTAAAAAACTGTGTACTTTTCTTAGCGAAAAACCTCCATTTCCGACTTTCCAAATGCATCTTTTAGGACTTACATAATGGAAATATCCAGATATCCAAGGGGAACCTATATAATCATAACCATACTGGCAAAAGTCCCACAATTTATCAGAAAAAACAAACGCATCCAACTGATAAATTAAAATATATTGGTATCTTGAAAAACGTTTATAAAAGTCTTCACTCATCATCATTTTATTGTATGCTGCTATACTTTGCATCCAATCGCAAGGAACCTTTTCAATAATCCATCTTCCATCATATGGATAATCTTCCTCATGCATAGAATCAGGTACTACTAAGATAATCGTATATCTTCCCAATATTCTTTGACACTGTTCAAATGCTATTTTTTCCGTATCAGATAATGTACTTTTATAATATGGAACAACTACACCTATTTCTTCAACTCTTACTTCTTCCAAAACAATGTTCCACCTCATTTTTTTCCAAAAACTCTACATAAGCCTCTCCCATTTGTTTATACTGCTTCATAAATTCCTCATTGTAATCCGCCAACTCTATAAGCTTATCAGGGCTAATATTATTTTCTATGTCACGTTCATAAATGTATGGAAGATTCATTGCCTCCACCATTTCATGTATTCTTTCATCACTGATAATCCATAATGCAGGGATACCACATGAAAAAGCCATCATATTACCATGAAACCTTAATCCAGTGGAAAAAGAAATGTTTTCATTCAAAAGAAATTCTTCCCACTCTTTGCGATTATTAAAAATATGAATATGCCCCCCCGTATTTGTATATCCAACCTGCTCACAATTGTTCATATCATTTTTACTTTGAACAACAATATGGGAACCTGTTTTTACTGCAAAATCAAAGATCTTGTCTACCTTTTTGGGAACAGGTTTTATATTATACAATATCTTATCAGTGTTTTTGCTTTGTCTTATTGTTATATTCTTTCTATAAGGTTCATAATAGGATGGACAACCAATTACCTGCCAATTATGAATACCTAAACAATCCAACACTGCACCTGTTGTTGCTCCCCTCACTCCGATAGAAATGGAATGTTCACTCATGATCTTAAGTGCTGTTATAGTTGCCTTAGACAAACTATTGACAAAATCCTTGATTCCCTCTTGCAAATTCATCTGGATTCCTAGCCCAATCACAAGAACTTTTATGTGAGACTGACTTAAATTTCCAAAAAGCCGTTGGAGAACTCTACCATCGCGATTAATCCAATTTGCAGCAGGTAATACATAAACAGCGGACTCCTTAGCCGTTTCTAACTCATTGTAACTAATCATTTCCTTGTCAAATTTTATCTGCTGTCGTATCGCATCATGGAAAACAACATTTCCTGTATTATCTCCACATTTTTCAATCATTTCTTTATAATCTGTTTTTATTCCATATCTTTCGTCAAATGGTCTGATTGTATTTGCCAAAATTGCCATTATATTGTCCCTATGTCTTTCTCTATTTTAGGTTTTATTCCTACTCATGTTCGCACAAAATATATCTTCCAATATCCGATAATGTCAAAATAAATAAACTATTATTAATCTTCTTAATTTGCTCCATAATTTTATCGTCATGCTCACTAGAAGCAATCAAAACCCCGCCAGCATACTCTTTTAGAAATTTTGGAGATTTTGTTACCATTCCACAAACAAGCCGAGACTGTTTTGCCTCATCATTATCAATGAAATACTCCAGCTTTACATCTATGTTTTGTATAATACTTCTCATTTGTTTGCCCCATTTTCCTGTTCCAAAAATGGCAATTTCTTTAACAAAATGACTGTTTAGAATCATACTGACTGCTCTTTCTATTGTCTTTTTGTCAGTTCTCCAAAAATATCCTAAATAACTCTTAAAGTATTTATCACAAATTTTTTTCAAATAGTACTCTTTTTGATTACTTTGATCGATATAATATAAGGCAATTTCCTTTGCATCTTCTATACAACTCTTCTGGTTTTGATGACTTTTTCCCCCAGTTCTAAAATACGTTATCACTTCATCTATATGCCCAAACTTTAAATGATTACAATAAAATCTTAACATCAGTTCATAATCTGCTGCTATTGGATATTTTGTGTTAAACCTGCCATACTTTTTGTATACTGCGGCTCTCACAAACGTAGCAGGGTGTGGAATTGCCATCCTATACCATAGTTCCTCGATATCATCACATCTGTATATACCGATCTCTTTTTCTTCATCAAACCACATTGCATTTCCATATATAATATCTGCATTTGTTCTTTGATAGTATTCCACGACTTTGCTTATTGCATCTTCTGCATAAATGTCATCACTGTTTACTATACCAATAATATCTCCTTTTGCGTAGCTAATGCCTTTATTCATAGCATAATACAAACCTTCGTCTTTTTCGCTGATAACCTTATTTATACATGATTGATATTTGCCTATGATCTGGCATGTTGAATCTGTTGAAGCGCCATCTACTATAATGTATTCAATATTTTTGTATGTTTGATTCAGCACACTTGTAATCGTTTGTTCTATTGTCTGTTGCGCATTAAAGCATACAGTAATAATGCTTACTTTGATATTGTCCATTGATCTGATAATTTCCTAATTTTATTTTTCTTAGCCATATTATTTTCTGCTTTTTCTAAAATATTTTTGAATTATTTTATATTTTCTATTGTAATAAAGCGACTTCCTTATACTCTTTTAGAAGCACACTATAGAAACTATCCTCGCTAAATAATGTGTCAGAATTATATCGTTCAATCTTCCATGTTAGTTTTTGAACTACTGTTCCTTCCACAATTTCTCTATATTTTTCAATTTGATATGTTTCATCTAAATGCATTGCTAAACTTCCCGAATTCTCATTATTATATGGAATAGTTTCATACTCTTTATATAATTTGGGCACTGTGTCAAATGCTATCTTGATTAGAAAATCAATCATAAGATAATACCGTATTTGATTATAATTTCTAAAATAATAGAAAAATGCTTCCATTAAAAATCGGTACAATTGATTTGCTGATTTTCCTCCTAAAAACCACAATGAAACGCTGGAATATGAATGAGCTTCTTTTCTTTTTGCAGTAAAAAGATTCAAATAAAAATACTCCATAGGCAAAGGTCTATGAACCAATAAGGTCGCATCCAACCATATTCCCCCATATTTATAGAGTAAACATGCACGAATAATGTCCGAAAATGTAGTAAGTGTGATATATCCTTTCTTCACTTTTTCTATAATGTAACTTGGGATTTCTATGTAATTACTGTAATTTTCTTCTGTAATGATTATGTACTGTACTTTTTTAGGAAGATTTTTCTTTTGACTAGTAATACATGCTTTCACAATATCTGGTGCTTTGGACAATCCCTGCCACCAGCATGTCCATGCATATATCGTATTACAGTTAATGGGTACATTGAACTTTGTATTGATATTTTCAAAATCTAACACAAATGGTTCTACACTCTTATATACGTCATCGCACATATCTTTAGGCTTAATCATATTGTTCATCAATGTGCTTGATATTTTTATGACATGCATCCCATCATTTTCTAGTTTTTCCGCAATTTTTTTCGCATTGCCCGCTGCTAAAGCCAACAGTACATAAGTATTAGCGTTCGCTTTATTTTGCACATACTCTTTCACTTCTATGTCATCAATATAATCTGGATTTCCTTTTTTACTTGTAACCCAAATAGACTCAACTATATTTTTGGAATAGCCTAATTTTTTAAATAATAACAGAATCGAAAAAAGGTTATATCTAGCACCATATATTTGCACTTTCTTGATAGAAGAAAGCATTAATGCTAACTCTTGTTCTGATTCTATATGTAACATAATCCCTCCAACATACCACAAACTGCTATACCATTGTCATTTCACAAAAAATAAATACTATTTTCCCATATCTTCAATACGTTTTATCATTTTAGGAAAATAGTCCTGCATAACCCGATATGCAACTTTCATTTGCATAAAATCATTACTTTCCAAAATATCTAAATAATCATCTATAACCTGCAAGAAATAAGGATTCCATTCATAATCTAATTTTCTATTCATTTGAAGATGATACGGTTCTATGCCATACAATCCGGCAATCTCATTAAAAGCATTACCCCTTCCATCTTCCTCAATCAATACTGAAACATTTCTCCTACTAAGATTATATATATGCGCATGAACTCGATATCCTATGTGAAGATCACAGTCATCATACAAGTGAAATCCGTCTACAGAATAAGGAATTCCAATAATTTTAACACCCATTTGCTCCAGTTTTTTTATGATTTGATTGATTACTTCAACACGCTCAGGCAAAATGTCCTCATTCAAATAAGTACCCTCATGAAACGCATAGTAAATCTCCGCCCTTGGATATCTTGCTACAAGATGTTTGGTAAGTTCCACACTTTGCTCCATATTCATTTGATACCCTGGACCTGAAATGCAAATCTTTTTATATGGGAAATTCATAGTTTCCTTTACGTCTTTTTTGTCTATAAAATCAAGATCATACCATGCAGGGCATCCTGTCAAAGCAATTTTATGATATCCATTGTTTTTTAAGACACGCACTGACTGAAAATCACGACATGGCAAATCTCCATCTTCTTCCATTCTGCTTAATAATGCACTTGTCGCACTATTAAATCTATAATTGTTATAAATGACATCATCAAACGTCAATTTACCACATTGATTCTTGCCATACCATCCAAGACCAATAGAATGAATGGGAACCTTAATCTTTCCTAAATCATCAATCATAGGTATTTGATCTGGACAAATATTAGTTTTGTACATTGGACCTCCTGCAAAAAACATAAGATCACAAGTATTCACTTCATCTAAAACATTATCTAATGGATATTTTCTCTGATGCATTACAATTTCGCAGTCTGGATACACATATTTTAATAACTTAATACTCCTATCCACTATCAAAAAATCGCCTGCATCCCGATATGCACCTGACATTAAAAATATTTTCATAACATGCTTTTCCCTTCCTATTATCATATAATTGTCTCAAACATTTATTATTTTGAATATTGTGTATTTACTTTCTGGCAAATATGAAGTACCACGGCATCATTATCCCACCCGAAATTTGAATTCTTCTACCATTATCCATTTTTTTGGTATATGTACCAAACCAATGAGGATTTTTTTGTTCCAAATCAATGTCTATTTCAAAAGGCATATAATCAAACTCTTTATAGCCTAACTCTGAAAAATAATTCTTGACACTTGGCAAGGAATAAACATTATAGTTATAAATACCACTACAATTGTTAAAATTTACTACTTCATTTCCATAATCAACAGCCTTGATAAAATAATCAACATTCCCCTCCCAAAATAAAGATGAAAATGCCATCCATTCTAAATTCAATGCATCTATTGCGTCTATTGCCTTTTTATATCCATCTAACCAAGATAGCGTTTGAAAACTAATACATCCGTTGTATCTGTTCTTTAAAGATTTATTCAAATCAAACCAGTCTCCATGAATAATCTTGTCAATATTATGCAAATTAATTGGTATATTTTTACAAGCTAATTTTACTACTTCATCATCATAATCTATTCCATCAAACTTAATATTAGGAAATTGTTGGGCAAGATAAATTAAATTGCCACCCCCCCGCACGCCATATCTACTATTTTAGTATGATCTTTAAATACCCCTTTTTCATTCAGCCATTCTATCATTTTCACTGTACTTCTATATGGTGTGACAATTTGCCGTTTATGATACTCTACATTATCCTTTGCAATGGTCTTTGCTTCTTCAAATATCATTTTATATTCCCCTCTCCATCCTTCAAAAACGTATCATTTCTTCTTTCAAAATCATATCATTTTGTATATCAACTGCTGCTTTTTTTCCAACTATTTCTTTCATTCTAGATACACTAATACCACTTCCTGGACGTTTAAAAGTAAGCATTTTGTCTGTTATTACAGTTCCTGCCTTGATATTTGTCTGTGCCACTAAAGAACGCCTTGCATTTAATCTAGCTTTCTTTTCGCTTTCCATACAACACAATTTACCATCTCCCAAAATCTTATCTAACTGATTTACTTTTTTAATAATTTCAATAACATCTTGTTTGTCCATCGCATGATAATGATCGTTTCCTTTTAAGGTCTTATCTAATGTAAAATGCTTTTCTATTACTCTAGCTCCAAGACTATACGCAATTTTCAGGATTTCATACTCTTTATCCATTTTTGTATGATCGGAATACCCTATAACCAAATCAGGAAATCTGTCTTTTAATGTGACTATTTTACTTAAATTGGCATGTTCATATGGTGTTGGATATTCTAATACACAATGCATCAAAACAAGTAATTGATTATTGTATTTCCTTATCAACTCAACTGCACGGCAAATTTCATCCTCCTCTGATGCACCCGTTGACAGCATAATTGGCTTGTTCTTTTTTGCCTGATATTCTATAAACGGCAAATTATTTAAATCAGAAGATGAGATCTTATACACATTCATCAATGGTTCTAAATAATCCGCAGAGGCAATATCAAATGGCGTTGACAAAAACTCGATTCCTATCTGCTGCGCATATCTTGACAATTCACAATATTCCTCTTTCCCAAAAGAGTCAAATTTCTGAAACAACTCGTACTGGGATTGTGTTGGTTCTTCATGGATGTCCCAATAGTATGGTGAATCTTTAGCAGCTAGTGTTTCTGCCTTATACGACTGGAATTTAACTGCATGAACTCCGGCTAAAGCCGCTGTTTCTATCATTTTCTTTGCCGCTTCCATTGGAGAGATCTGAAATTTTTTTGCTATATCATAATAATTTACACCGATCTCCGCGATCAAAACAAATTTATTCTCCTTAATTCTTTTTTGAATGATATCTATCATACTAATCCCCCATTCTTACCAAAATCTGTGAATTTGAGCGTCAGCACAAATTTGCAAAACGAACAAGTTCGTTTGTGAAAAATTTATTTTTCACACTAACCCTCCATGCCGCCTTTGGCGGCTCAAATCATGAACGTGAAACTTAGTACTTCTCTGTGAAGTGACCAAACTGCCACAGACAGTTAGAAGTACTTTTTGCGTTTATTAGTATAGATTTCTAATCACATTCATTACTCGTCTGCGACCATTTCGCAAATCATGTTCTAACAACTTATCTTGAAGTTTCAATCGATTGCTTTTTGATGACAACAAACACTTTTTCAAGGTTTTCTCTATCATCTCGTCTGTTGGATTTAATCCCAAATATATATATCCATTATCATCACAAATAAAACTATGTTTTTCTTCTAATTCATTCTGTGCCATTGCAATTGTCGGAATTCCTAGCATTGCTAACTCATAACCTGTTCTTCCCCGCGAAGTAAAGGCCAAATCACAAGAACACATTAAAGCAGCCATATTGTTCACATCATACAACACATCTATATTATCTTTCTGATTAAATTCCATCAATTCATCAATATTTTCTTTGGCACGTCCCAAAACCACTATAAAATCGTAATTATCATATTCACTTTTGCTTATGATAGTAATTAATCGGTCTGTGTAATTTTGAGGATCAGCACCCCCAAAAGTTATTATAATTTTTTTAACTTTTTCATGTATTGAAATTGGCTCATAAAGCAAAAATAATCGTTTTGCTATATAATACTTTTCACCCCCGCAAATATTGCCAATACGTCCACTTGCATATAGCGCGTTAATTACCAAATCAGCCTCCAAATTCCCCTCTCCGTCATCCTCAAAATTGATAATCTTCGCGCTAGGCATAGCCTGTTTAAGCTTTATCATATAATCTTTTGTTGTATTTAAAACATCATTAATAAATAACGTATATTTCTCTTTTTCACAGTGCTCAATCAAATCCTCTATTCCATCTATAGGAACTAGATGATACGAAATATTACCAAAATATTCTCTTTTTGTCTGATTTTTATCATAGTAAATAACTGGTTTTGTATAAAATTCATCTGCTAAATCAAGGACACGATATATATGTCCTAACCCGCGTTTGCTATTCCCATTCACATATATTGCAACATTGGGACAGCTCAAAATACTATCAATATTTTGCAAATCAAACAAATTAGTTACTTCCTTTGCCTCTAATTTTGGCACTTCAAACAGATCAATCTTCTCACCAATCCGCGTTTTATGACTTAGTACTGCGCTTTTACATACCAAAAATGCGCCACATTCTATATATCCTGGCTCCACCAGCGCAAAATTCATTCGTTTATTAAAATCGGGACTTTTCTTTCCATTTTCATCCGTTTTCCATAAAAATACATGGGATTTTTTTGCCGAAATTAATGTGTCTAGCTCGTTATCCTTCATAAAACAAATTGCATTATCTACTGTTTGTGTTTTTAACAGTGGACACACAGGTTCCATTGTCACTATGTATTCCCATTTCATAGTATCTGTTACTGCATCATAAACCACTTCATCTAAAGATACCGAATTTTCACATAGTTGTGGAGCACGTTTCCTACATTGTACTCCCATCTCTTCTGCAATAATTTGTATTTCATCCGAATCTGTAGTAACTATAATATCTGTAATATATTTTGAGGCAAGTGCTGTTTTTATCGTATAATAAATTAAAGGATGACCACCTACAATTCGCACATTTCGATTTGGAATTTTATTATCTTCCTTTCTAGCAGGAATCACCGCTAGTACATGCCCCATTTCAAATTTATCCTTATTTTGTACTACCATGCAGTCTGTCCCCCATCAACCATGAGGTTGATCCCCGTAACATACTTAGATGCATCTGATGCAAGATAAACCATTGCTCCAACTAAATCAGCCGGATATCCAATCCTTCCCAACATTGTTTTTTCCTGTAATCTTTGTTTAAACAACTGGTTTTCCTGTACATTCTGATGTGGAAACGATCCTGGACTTACACTATTTACACGTATATTATATTTTGCTAGATAAGATGCGCAGTATTTTGACAGTTCTACTGTTGCTGCTTTCCCTGCTCCATAATTGGGTGTGCTACTGAATGGAGTGTCAAAATATGTTCTTGGGTCTGGTGCCCCCACTGCATACAAAGATCCAATGTTCACAATACTTCCACTGGAAGAATTTTTCATATATGGTATACATTCTCGGATTGTGCGAAAGGTATATCCAACGGTTCCGTCTATACCTTTAATCCAATAAGCATCATCCATATTCTCTATATCACTCAATACTCCTGCCCCTAAATTTGCCGCCATTGTAATCAAAATATCAATCCTATTTTTGTCTCCAGCAGCTAACTTCAGTGTTTCTTGTATTTCCTTGGTATTATCCAAATTACATTCATAATACTTTACATTATCATAAGTAGAATCTTGTCCATCAATCTTATTACATTTTGCATCAATGACAACAACATCTGCTCCAAAATCTGCTAAACCTTTTACAATTTCCGCTCCAAGATAACCGCATCCGCCAGTTACCACGGCATTTCTTCCAGATAAATTAAACAATTCCTTATATGACATTATATTTCACCTTTTTCTATTTATTTTCAAACCATGCAATTGTCTTTTTTAAAACATCCAGTTGCTGTTTCAGTACAGTTTCATCCCAATAGTTTGTTTTAAACTGAAGAATCTGAGGTTGAATTCTTTCTGCTATAGGGCAAATACTTTGTTGCAAATAATACTCTTTCCCACGTGTCAACTTGTGCTCCATTCCATTTAATTGCATGTTTTGGAACATTGGTTCTTGATAAGTTAATTTCCATGCAGCATAAATACCATCACCACCATATTCCAAATATTTATCCCGAAATTCATGCCATGACACGATTTCTGTATCTAATCGCATTGCCACTGTCCAATATGTGTTTATGCCTTCCTCCTCCATATGCTGAGGATGCAACCAACTACAGTCGCCAACAACTTCCAACATTCTTTTTCCGACATTTGTACGAACTTCAATTAATTCTTCTGCTCGTTCTACTTGTGCTAAAGCTACTGCCGCGCATAACTCTGGCATCCGATAATTCCATCCCATACTTACATGCCTACAATAATCTGGATCTTGAATATCTGTTTTTGTTATTTTTCCTTTATTAGCACTGACACCTGCATATCCTAAAGAACCGACCCTTCTGATATTCTGCGCAAGTTCCAAATCATCAGTAATAATCATGCCTCCCTCACCAGCGGTTAAATGTTTGGAGCTTTGAAAACTAAAACTTGCAGCATGTCCAAAAGTCCCAACCTTTTTTCCTTTATATGTTCCACCAAAACATTCCGCATCATCCTCTAACACAAATAAATTATATTTTTCAGCGATCTCCATAATTTTATCCATTTGTGGCACTAGCCCATATAGCGATACTGGAATAATCGCTTTGGTTCGATTACTAATGTTCGATTCAATACTTTTTAGGTCAATAAGAAAGCTATCTTCACATACATCAGCAAATATTGGAGTTGCCCCTGCCTGCAAAACCGCAAAAGTCGTACTTGCCATAGTAAGCGGCGGTACAATGACCTCATCTCCTTCTCCTATCCCCTTGGCAACAAGTGCCGCATGCATATTTTGTGTTCCATTAATAAAAGAAATCGCATACTTTCTTCCCGAATAGTCAGCAAAAGACTGCTCTAATCTCTGCATCATTATAGAGCCCTTTGAACTTCTAAAATCAGTAGCCAAGACTTCATTCACATACTGCTTTTCTAAATCACAAATGCGATCAATTACTCCTTTATTCATTTTACTTTCCTCCCTAATTGATTTCATATATCCTTCGTTTTTTATATGACCTTGATTAATCATTGCTAATTCAGGATGCTCTTTTAAAACTTTTAAAATATCATCCATATAAAATATCTCTTGATCTTTGAAATATTTATATACGGAAACTGCGAATTCATAATCGTCCTCTGTATCAAGCGTCCAGCGCATATCTGATAAATCTTTTTTATATGTAACATTATAGCAACAAAACATATCGGGATTTTTCCATATAAATGGTGTAACATGTTCCCTTTCTGATGCCAACTGCGCCTCTGTATATGCTCTTTTTAATGCTGAAAATGTAAAAGCCTCCACATCTAACCCATCTGGATAAGTCGGTTTTATAGTGTTGCTGACATAATCATATTTACCAACAAGTATAGTATCAATTATCAGGTTTATAATTTGAGGATCTTTAAATGGATCATCGGCAGTAATACGCACAATTATATCTGCCTTATACTTTTTCGCAGCTAAATAAAATCGACTTAACACGTCTTCTTCGCTACCACGAAAACAAGCTATATTTCTTTTTTCACATAACCTTTCAACGATATTATCCGATTCATTTTCCGTCGTTGCTACCACAATAGTATCAACCTTGCTGTATTGTACTCGCTCTATAATGCACTCTAACAATGTCTTTTTATTTATAAAACGCATTATTTTTTCTGGGCATCTAGTTGAACCCATTCTCGCCTGTATTATCGCCACTACATTTTCTATTTGCATATCGACACCACACTTTAATCATATATTTCATTGCAACTAATAATTAGCTAAATCCTAAAATTAAAACAAACTGTCAAACTCAACTCTTTCAAAAACTTCCAATTTCCCCCCGCGAGTCGCATTATAAATCTTTATATTGTGCTCGTCTGCATACTTCTTTGCTGTCTGAAATGCCGCAAGCTGCAAATCCACATCTGCTAGATATGGCACACCATAACGGCTCTTTATCAACTCATCAAATACCTTGTGCTCTGCTTCTATTTCCTCCATATGATTACACACCTGATTAGTAACAATAGTTCCATCTTTATGTTGCTCCACAGAATAATTAAAATCCATTCCCAGCAAATATATTTGTTCAACTCCCATGTAAGCTGCTAATTGTAACATGACATATGTAACAGTCCCTCCTAAATATATCTGTTCACTACAGTCAGTCGAGAAACACAAAAATGGACTCTTTATACTACTTTCTACTAATTGAACAAAATGAAGTCTGTCCATATCAACATCACTTCTATATCGAAAACCTGCACCCAAAATAGACGTAAATACAGCCTTGCATCCATCCATCAACATGTACATATTCTCTTTATCCGACATCATTTTATCACAAAAAATTTTATCGTTTGCGCAATAATATGTGGGTCTCCATGTGGTAGATTTGTATAGTACATGTATCGAATTACTTGCAAATGTAATCTCTTCATTCAGCTTTTCTAAATCTCCAATTTTGAGACTTGGTCCGTTGCCAATAATAAAACATCTCTTTTTCTTATGTAGATTGTGAAATTTTTTAATTTTGTTTGTATACTCTTTCCAATTTATTAACTCATTATAAAGTTCAAAAAAAATATCATGATTATCATACATAATAATATGATTGGAACAAACTCCTATTTGATTTAGTTCATGAAGCAACTCCATTCTGTAAGAATAACTGGATATAATATAACGTCCTTCCTGTGGATTGAGATCCTTATAACGCTGTACTGATTTTCCGTTTATAGTGTGTTGAAATGTCCTTTTATCTACATAACCTTCCCATGCGATTCCCTGTTTATCAAAATATTCTCCTAATACCTCTCCATTTCTACCTGCTCCCACAATATATATTTTATTTGGAGATAACGCTTTGATCGCCTTAATATAGTCTTCTCTATTTGAATATTCCACTTTGAACGCCTATCCTTTCAATGCCCACGATACCATTTGTTTTAGTCCCTCATCCAATTTTGTTTGAGGTTTCCATTCCAAACGATTTTGCAATTTTGATGAATCACAGTAAATGCCAAACTGGTCTCCTGGAGTTGTTCCTTCATAATTAACTGTAACATCAAAAGGCAGTAACCCTTTTATCTTCTCAATCAAATACTCTACAGTAGTTGCTGTTCCTGTAGAAACATTATATGCTTCAAATCCATCAATATCTGCTCTCATACAACGAATAAAAGCATCTACTACATCATCTATATAAACAAAATCCCTAAAGCGTTCTTTGTCACCCATAACATGTATATGTTTATTTTTGATTGCCTGAGCTAAAAAAATACTTACCATACCTTGTAGTAAATTGTCCATATTTTGCCCTGGTCCATATACATTATTTAATCGTAACGCAACACAATTTATTCCAAATTGTGAGGCATACAACTTCATATAATTTTCACTTGCAAGCTTTCCAATAGCATAATATGTAGTAGGGTTCTTTTCTCCATCTTCTGACACAGGACACGGATTTTGATCCCCATAAACAGACATTGAACTAGCAAAAACAAATTGATTACACTTATGTTCTTTGCAGTATTGTAACAGCTTTATTGTTGATTCTACATTTGAGCGCATATCATAAATTGGATCTTTATACGAAGTCACCCCTCCGCTTTGTCCTGCAATATGGAAAATGCCATCAAATTGATACTGATCTAACAATCTAATCACTTCATCATCATACGAATTGCCAATTATCTTTACACACTCATTTGGTATTTTCTCAAAGAATCCTGTTGACAAGTTGTCAATTACAACCACATTACTACCTTCATCTATTAATTTTTGGGCTACTGCCGCTCCAATAAAACCCGCTCCACCTGTCACTAAATAATTTAACATACGAACCTCCATGTTGGCGCTTTGCTGCGACTCAAATCATGAGCGTGAGAAAAGTCTGTTATGCAAACTCAGAATTTCTCTGCAAAACAATCTTTTCTGTGAGCAGAAACTGCCGAAACTCTCTTTACGCTACCATACCCATTCTTTCCCTTAAAAAATGCAACTTTCTGTGAGATACACAATCTCTGACTCTTTCATATATTTTTTCAAAACATTTCTCATACCTTGATTAATCCATTCTGCCATATTTTCTGGTATGCACAAAACCATATTCTCATCTGCATAATTTTGATATATATTATGATGAAAACCATCATATCCCGCTAATAAAATTCTTTTGACATCTAAGAGCAAGAAAAATTTTACTGCCATAAGCCCTGCATTATCATTGACAAAATCCTCATCATTTATGAGCTTTCCATATTCAATTTGTAAATAATAGTCCTCTTCTGGAATATTAGAAGTAACGATAACTGTATCATTGTTATCAAGATTCAATTCAGAATATCTTTTTTTATTACTGCAAAATACATAATCTGTTTTACAAAATGCATACTTATGATTAATTGATACCACAATTGTATTGTCTTTATCAGCTTCTGATATAACCTTTTCTCTTTGTGTTACTGAACTAGTACCTGGTGCTATTAACAATACTGTTTTTCCAGTTAATTGTCCTTTTAATTGTTCTAATCTCTCGCTTGTATGATGCCCTTTTTCCATAAATTTTAAGTAAAGATTATCAATACATTGTTTGTCAAATTCTTCTTTCTTTTCTAATGGGATACTTGAAAATATTTCATCCATATCATCTACACTCAACGTATTTTTCTCACACAAATACCCCGCATATTTGGGATGTACATTGTGTTTTGCAGATAGATAATTGGGTAGAGAATAGCCCCATCGTTTCACCAAATAGAAATTATTTAATACGGCATCTATTATATACAAAATCGGTTTTAGATTATATTTTCCTTTAAGATTTTCATTCATATATATAAGAAATAACTCTGTATTTAAATTCCCTGCTCCGCGTCCCATCCCCATAATACTTGTGTCAATTATTTTATTATGTAATGATGATTCCAATGCGAACCATTGTGCATTTGAAAATGCCATTTGCATGTTGTTATGTGCATGGAATCCTAAGACAATTTCCTTATCTAAGGTCTTGTCAGCTTTTTGAAACAATCTTATTAAATCATTTTTTCTCATAGATCCAAAGCTATCTACAATATAAAATGCGTATGGTTGTATTTCCTGCACCTTATCTATTAGACAGGCATATTCACTATCGGAATAACTTAATATAGCCATTGGCTGAATAAATAATAAGTACCCCTTCTGTTTTATTTTATAGCAAAAATCAAGCGCATTTTCCCAATGCTTTTTTCGAAATGCGACACGTATCCCCACAATACCATACCCTGGATAATCAGGAATTTGTTCTATTGCTACCTCACCATAGTTAATCATTGCTACATATTTTGTTTCTGTATTCTTATTTAGCAAAACTAATTTTTCTAAATCTGTAATGGCCTGAAAAATAGTTCTTCCCTCTTGATTCATAGCACTGCTTGACAAATATCCACACTCTATATATTCAATCCCTGATTCCATAAGAGAATTTTGTATATTGATAATATTTGCTACACCAAATGTCCAATTATTGCAATATCCACCATCCCGTAATGTCACATCTAAAACCTCGATTTTATTCATATTCCGCTCTCCTGTCTTGAAAATATGAAATTGCATCTGCTATATAAAAATCATCTTTTTCGTCAATATCAATTGCCTCTATCCCATTCACTTCAACTAAGTATGGATGTTCTCCTATTCTACGGTTTAGTCTGTTTATGATCTCCTTTTTGTATATATAAAATCCGCTTGTCTCTTCATAAATCACAGGCAAGTCCTGTGTTCTTGGAATATTGTCCAATGTATAATTTAAAGGAGTTCCATCTTTCCATAAAAAATCTTGCACTTTTTTAACGGAAAAAGCCGAATCATAATCATGATTGACTACCATATCAATTCCTTTTTCTATACTTTTTGAAGAAATAAATGGTGCAGTAGTATGTGCCATAACATAAACATCTGCATCTACATCTTGGGCAAAAGCCTTCAATACTTGGTTCATTGATGCACTGTCTTTATCTAAATCTGTAGAACGTTTTAGATAGTGTATTCCATCTAACATATATTGCTGTATACTTTCGTCACTACAATACACATATTTTTCATCTATTCCATCTACGCGCATCAACGTTTTGAAGATATATGTACACAGTGGAACACCTGTTGACAACTGCTTTATATTCTTACCTGGAAGCCTTTTATTATTTAGTTTCATTGGTACTACTGCCACTATTCTCATAATTCGCACCAACCCTTTTTCTTTCTTAGTTTTGCAATATTTATTTACAAGTATTTATTTTAAACTATCAAAATTTATCCGTTCAAATACTTCCAATTTTCCACCTCTTGTCGCATTATATATTTGAATATTATGCTGTTTTGCATATAACTGCGCTGCTTTATATGCACACGTTATTTTATATACATCTGCAACGCCCCATACTTTTGTTCCTCCAAGGATTTTAGCATGATCTTGCACAGTTTCATCTACAATTACATTTCCATCTTTTGTTGCTTTTTCAACTGAAAAATTGTGATCCATTCCTGTTAAATAAATTTCCTTAAATCCCATATATACTGCCATTTGAAGCATTGCATATGTAACCGTATATCCAATATAAATTTGTTTTGAACAATCCTCTGAAAAATCAAAATTTTCTTCATCTTTTGAATATACAAAGTCAAAATACATCAGATTTTGAATATCCTTATCATTGCGATAGTCAAACAATAATCCATCTGTTCTTGTAAATGCATATTCGCAATTTTTTAATACCATAAGCAATTTTTCTCTTTCTGCGAATACACTTCTCATTCCCATAACATCTGTAAAAAAGTAATAATTTGGTCTCCATGAAGTCCGTTCATAGCAATTAAAAATCATATTACTAGACATAGTAATCAACCCTAACTTCTTACTTTTTTCAATATCTTCCAATTTAAGGCTTGGTCCATTTCCAATTATGAGACACCGCTCTTTTGTATGAATATCTTTAAAACGACTAATTTTTTGAGTAAATTCGTCACTTTCTATTACCCTTTTTGTCATCTGCTCATATAAATCTTTTGATGAAAACATAATAATATGTTCTTTTGAAACACCGCTTTCTCTTAATTGATTGTATACATTTATATAGTTGCGCATAGATAAAATGTAGATCCCTTTTTTTAAAGGTACCTTTTGAGCATTAAAAATACTCTTACCATTTAATTCTGTGGTTTTGCTATTTGGATAATTGTCATAATATCCATTCCATCTTCTTTCATATTTATCAAGTAGTCGTCCTAAAATATCCCCATATACTCCGGTTCCCCATATATATATGTCTTCTTGTACAGCCAAAATATCATTAAAAAAGTTGTCTAGATTGTCATATTCCATTTTCTTTCCTCTTTGCCACAAATATTGTTATTTTGTAACATATACATCAACCACTTTTTGTCTTGTATCAGCACAGAACTGATTGGTAAGCACAAACAAACCGCTTTTTTCAATTTCCTCATAAAATTTTGGATTAATACTGATAATTGTAATTTTTCTTGGATTCCTGTGATAACTTTCACAAATATTCTTTATCACTGCCTCAAAAACCGGCTTATAAAAGGGATCAAAAAAATAAAACCAATTGTATTTGTCAAGCTCTGTTGTAATCATAGCCGCATCGCCATGCAGACACTCTGCTTGTTGCTTATCTATTCCAAGTTTATTCATGTTTGAAATGAGCGTATCATATATTCCATCCACATATTCAATACCTCCAACATGCCTAAAACCATAATCAAGAAATGATACAAGTGCTGCTCCTTTTCCACACCCAAAATCAAATATGGCATCCTCTTGAGTAGGAAGGCAATGACACTTATCTAAAATAGGAAATATTTCTTTTTGACCTGTCATGCGATAACTATGTGCTCCCACATAATTTCCTTTAAACTGTCTACTTTCTATCGCTGTAACGAAATTGCAGTCATAAAAACATTCCAAATATTCCATAAACTGAATGTCATATACACCTGTTTTCTTCTGTTCAAAAATATCTTCTTCTATTTCATTATTTACTAATTTATCACCGTAGATAAGAGAAGGAAAATCAACAACCCCCCCATGTGAACTGCATAAGTCCTTTGCTTTTTTGTCCCCTGGCAGGGCAAACCACACAATAGCGTTCTTTACATCCTTATAATTGAAATTGAACAAACTGTCCCTAAAAAGAGGAAAGTTATAAGGTATTGTTGATGACCAATCCTCCGTAATAATAAAATCCATTTCTATGCCATGATAATACTTTGCATACCACTCCAAAAACTGTCCTGTTCTCCCATATCCGTACAGAATCACCCTGTTCCCAAACGCTTTTATCATTACATCATCCAACTTTTTCCTAAATTCGTCCAAAATTTTTAGCATAATTTTCTCCTTCTACCTATAATATTTTAAAATAAATTCATCTACGTTTAGATAAAAATCATCATATCTGTCTCTTATTTCCTGATCTGACCATGTCCACCATGCAATTGTATTTAACTTTTCTATTTGATCTGCTGTATATCTGTATCGCATTATTCTGGCTGGAGCCCCTATGACTATGGCATAATCAGGAACATCTCTTGTAATAATCGTTCCAGCCCCAGCAATCACTCCATTGCCAATATTTGCCCCGTTCGTTATAATAACATTCCTACCTAACCAAACATCATTTCCAATTTTAATTTTAGAAAATTTTCTAACAATTCCTTTTGGCTTTACATCAGCAAAATACCATTCGGCATGCTTGTATTCATCATATCTGTACCATAACGCAGGATTTATTTCGGAATCTGCATATAAAAAAGGATGTGTAGATATATAATCTGTTGGATGATTTTCCACTACATCGGTTCCAGTAGCAAAACTACAAAATGCCCCAACAGATTCTACGAATCGATGATTACACAAAGGTCCATAACTATATTTTCCACACTGTGTATACCCCCCCAATTTTGCGCCTATCTGTACCTTTTTGGGAAATATATCAATAATATCTTCTTCCTTGAAATACTTTTTTACCTCTTTTCTAACACTATCATAAGTACTTTGATTTGCATTAGAAAGCAAAACTGTATAAGATGCATTATCTACTGTCTCAAAATAATCTAGCGCTTTTATCTGCGGATTAAACAACGACAGTTTGTTATCAACAACATAACATTCTTTGATCCCAAAGCTATGATTTAATATTGTTTTTGTCAACATACCATACTCTCCATACGGATATATGATAAAGTTTCTTTTTCCTAACTTTAGGGCCTTCTCAATAGCATCTCTTATTTTGTGATAATCTGTTTCCATCTACAGTTTTCCTCTACTATCCCATTTCATTTAGGACATATTTCTTTATAACATGTACTGTTTTCTCCATTACCTCCTTTTGTGCAATGGAAATTCTAGCAACGGGTTCCCCTTTGTCCTCAAATAGTCTTATCAACAATCCATTTTTCCACAACATATCTTTGAGCTGTTTCATGTCTGCATGTTCTATCTTTACAGCAACAAAATTACATTCTGACTGAAAGGCTCTGACACTTGGAAGCTGATTTAGAGAATCAATAAACCATGTTTTTATCCCATTAAGTTCTTTGTTCATCTCTTCATAATATGTTTTGTCATGCATTGCTACCACGGCCATTCTCCGTGATATGGAGCTTTCTCTAAACAATGGTAAATCAAGTCCAAAAATATGTTTTACTTTCGAATTGCAAAAACCATATCCAACACGCACATTGGCAAGACCATAATACTTTGAAAAGGTTCTTGAAATAATAATATTGGAATAAGTCTCCACTAATCTTCTGACATCAATATTTTCTTCTGCAAACCCCCAATATGCTTCATCTAACAAGATTAAAGATTCTGGATTTTCCTTTACAATTATCTCAACTGCTTTTCCATCAATTTTACAGCCTGTAGGATTATGTGGGCTTGTTATCACTATTATTTTAGGATTATACTTCTTAGCTTTCTTTAATATATCCTCGACATCAACATAATAAGAATAATCGTCTTTTAAAATATCATACTCATATACATCACAAAACTTTTCCCTTGCTAAACTTGCATAATAACTCCAACCTGGATCTGATGTTAAAATGCAATCGCCTCTTTCCAATGCAATTGAAAATACTGATTTAATCAATTCTGCTGAACCATTATGAATATAAATATCATCCTCAGGAATTGAAAAAAACGCTGAAATCTCTTCTACTAAAAAGTCTTTAGGCTCCATATCATACTCATATAAATCCTGCAATGTAACATCTTTTAAGACATCAAGACATTTAGTACTTGGTCCAAATGTATTTTCATTCAAATGAAGACGACCTGTATGCTGATTCGTTATTGCGGAATTATAGCGCTCAATATCTTCATATTTTTCAAATATATCTGGTACTTTCATCTTTACTTTCGCGTTTTTCTCAAGAACAGCATCCCGATACTTCACAAAGTCTGGATCAAATGCAATTACATCATCAACAGTATCAAACTCCTGCACAATTTCATCTGAATACTTTACCAATAAAATAGGAAGTTCCTCAATATGCTTTATATGAAAATCATCCCATAACATCTTTTTTGTTTCAGGATAATCATATTCCAACTCTAAATATTTTAAGAAAGTTTTGCTAAATTGCTTAGAAAAAAAAGCTTCTCCAATTGTATACCATGCATGACTTCCACCTTTATGTATTTCTGATATGTAATCTCCTTTCATAGCAGTAACGCAATATTCTTCCGCATATTCTTCAGTATATTTGCATGAATAATATGAATCATAAACATACTCCTCAAAGACATTACTATTAAAATAATTATCTGAACAACAAATGAAACTATTCTTAATATACTCTCTTGCAGCATAAAGCGAAGAGATATTGTTATATCTGTAATAGTCATCATTTTCAACAATTATCACGCCATATTTTTCCCTTAAATACTCAAATTGCTCTTTCAGATAGCCAACTACTACTATAATTTGTGTGATTCCTACTTCGATTAGCTGTTTAATCTGTCTCTCAATTAATTTCTCTTTTTTAACTTCGTAAAGTCCTTTGGGTGTAAATCGAGATAATGGAAGGCTTCTCAATCCAAAGCCTGCCGCCATTATAATTGCATTATCAACCTTATACTCGTTTAAATTTTTATATCCTAATTCTGTGATTTTATTATCCAGCCAACCTCTTTTTTTTAATTCATCCACAATTGCTGTTATTTTAGAAAATTCATATCCTGTCTTGTTTGCAATGTCCTCACAAAAAATGTTTCCGCTATTTTTATGAATTGCGTATAAAACATCAAACTCCTCAACGTTCATCTCATTTACCCCTGTTTATATTTCCTTTTCAAATTCAATATATGTCGCTGTATGTTTTGGTACTCTCTTCTCCTTTGGCGGTGGTGTCATATACTCTTCACCAAACATAAACTTTAAAAATCCATCATAATCAATAGGCGCTTTCACAGTTATATTTTCAAATTCTAGTTCACAAAATTGGTTCATCCACTCCCTTAAAAAGCCTTTGTTCTCCTCCGGCGCTCCCCATCCTAATGTCCTTATCAATCGTGTGTCTTTGTTTCTATATTTATCAACAAGTCTTTCAAATTCATTAAATGCAATTCTTGCTGGCAACAATCTTAGCCCTTTATAAATGCCTCTTTTTATTGGATTACTACTATGTACTGCTCCTACTGGAGCATATAAAATTTTCCTTGCAATATAGCATCTAAAATTAAATATCGCTTTAAAAGGCTGTTTCTCTGGCATACCATCACATGGAAATATATCTATGAAAATACCTCTTTTCATAGTGAGCATTTCTTGATTTTTGCGACTAAAATATGTCCCCTTTCTTAAAATCCTCGCATAGCCCCAACGATATCCAGGATCTGTATTATATGTCTGTAAAAAATATTTTTCGGGATTAAGTTCCTTCTTACAAATTTCACAAAACTTATCATAATCCTTTCTAAGCATCCTAATATCAATGTCGTCATCCCACGGAATAAATCCCTTATGTCTGACTGCACCTAATAATGTGCCACCATCCAACTCATAATGTATATTATTTTGCCTACAAATTCTATCTGCCTCTTTAAGCATGTCAAGTTCTATCAATTGAAGTTTACGTATTATTTCAGTCGTATACTTGAATTCATCCATTTTCTTTTCCTTATCCCGACTTTATCCTATATTCAAATGCATCTTTATCTTATTAATGCAAATCCTATTTTCTTTAAATATACCTTCATTTTTTGGCTTATAAAAGTTGTTCTATACTCTATTAACTAAATTCTAAACGCAAAAAATCTGATACAAAATATAACAATTTCATACATCAGGTAAGAACTATTTTAGATAGACTTCTGGTTCATTCAATATAATGTCTGTGATTCCTTGGTTTTCCAATTCACTCAAATTAAGTATTGTTCCTGTTGATTTTTCTGGATATAAATGTCCTGACATCCATGCCCTGACTCTATACCCTTTTAGTTTTTCTAGCGATACATCCATCCCCTTCCAAAACGGATGAATTGCTGTAGCACCGCATCCACCTTTTAGCTTATACAAACAGTCGGATGCTTTTGTGTCTAGTATTGCAAGTTCTGCCTGTGGATCTAACTGTTTTAATTTATCTAATGATTTGGCATAAAATGTTGAATACACTATTGCATTTTCCAGTCCCCGTTTATGTATAAGTTCTACAATCTTCTCCTCCATACCAGGGTATGGGTAAACGCTGTTTTTCAACTCAATGTTTAACTTCATTCCCGATTTTAACTTTGCCTCTGTCAAGTCTAGCACTTCTTCTATTGTCGGAATCTGCTGCGTCTCGTTTTCTTGTGCATGTATGTGAAGCCTTTTTAATTCCTTCAATGTGTGGTCCCTTACATATCCTATGCTTTCTGTAGTTCTGTCCACACGCTCATCATGAATCACGATGAGCTTCCCATCTTTTGTCATCTGTATATCGAGCTCTATTCCTGCCAATCCTTTTATGTGGATTGCTTGTTCAAACGCAAGCAATGTATTTTCGGGATACATCTGGCTGCATCCCCTATGTGCCCATATTTTCATCCTATACTCCTTGTATGCCAATCAATTATACCCTTCCTTGTGATCTCAAAAACTTCTCCATAATCCCCGCCATTGTCACGCTGTCACCTCTTGTCAATTTGAAGTCCTTTTTCCTGTCCCCATTAATCATGGAAAGTAGGTCACTTATTTCATATCTAAGTCCATCCCCAAGAAATCGTTCAGAAAACCGTTCCACATCCTCAGGATTCTCACGATGTACTTCAAAGTAATTGGTCTTCCACCAGGGGGCTTCTGCTGTAATATAACCCTTTGTCCCTGAGATCAGCAACTTTCCCTCCGATTTTACGCCAAGTCCGCACTTTGCAGTGGCAAGTCCATTTGGGTAACGCAAGTACGCTTTTGTATAAATATCAATACCGCTAGCATTACGAACTGTTTCAAATTGAATATCTTCATAATCATGTCCATATATTTTTAAAATAGGAAGTAGACAGTAACTTCCAAGCTCTGTAAAACTTCCTCCATATTTTGTATCTTTTAATTCCCTATTACAATCATCTTCAAGTTTTGTGAAACAAGCTTCCACATCCTTAATAGCACCGATTGTTCCACCACATGCAATTCCGAGTAACTTTGTAAAACATGGACAATATGCCGTCTTGATTCCTTCAAATAATACAAGATTATTTTTCCTTGCAAGCTCAAACAATTCTTCCGATTGTCCCACAAAAAGACACATTGGTTTTTCGCAAAGTACATGTTTTCCACGTTCTAAAGCCTGTTTTATATAGGCATAATGTGTTTCATGTGGGGATGCAATATAGACAATATCTAACGATTCATAAAACTGCTCCAAATCTTCATACGCATCAATCCCCCACCTGTTCGCAAATATTTGTGCACTTTTTATGTGTGGATTGTATACACTTTGTGTATTTACACCACTTACAAGCGCCGCTTCTAGCATAAAACGATTCGCAATGCGTCCTGTACCTATAATACCTATTCGCTGTATCGAAGCTTTCTGTGTACGAAGCATTGTACTGGAGATGTTCTTTGTTCTATCAAGATAGATCACTTCACAGTATTCCTTTAAATAATCAAATTGCCCCATCCAGTCAGAGCCTACTGTGAAAATATCAATATTATATTTTTTTATGTCTCTGAATTTTTGTCCTTGTGATTCTTCCACAATAATCTCATCTGCAAAGCCTGTCTTTTTGACATTTTCAATCCTTGTCATCAGAGAATCTATCACATTCAGTTTTCCTCTCGCCTGATCGTATTCCTCTGACGTCACACCAACGATTAGATAATCGCCAAGCTGCTTTGCACGCTGTAGCAGTCTATAGTGTCCCTCATGCAGCAGGTCAAACGTTCCATATGTTATTACCCTTACCATCCTGTCTCCCACGCCGTTGCCTGCACGGCTAAACTTCACTACCATATATGCTGGTTTTGCATCTATGTAGGATTTTTTATAAATTCATGTACTTTTTGCCCGCAGTTTCCATTACTATTTGCTAAAATTTCTTTATATGACTGAATTTGCTTCTCTCTATCAAATTGATTTCCTATAATATTCCCATCTAGAAAATCTTTCAATGAATTAAATGCATTTTCACAACAACAGTATCTTAGCCACTGCGACCAGTCATTAAAACCGTCTTCATGCTGTTTCAACTCGTCTGTATCAAACTTAAGTTCGATTTCATTTAACATATTTGCCTGTATATCAAAATCATATAGCTTTCTTTCAGGATGATAAAACAATTTATATGCATCCTCAATTGATCGTATAAAACTATACTTTCCTGTCGTATAAAAATACTCTTTAGAAGTAGCTGCCATACTCTCTTTATTTGGAACAGGCACATCCCATCTTGAAAATACTCCTGTTTTTCTATCTAGTTTTATATCCATATTTCCCCAGTTGCGAGTAAAATAAATTGTATCTTCGACAAGCGCCCAGCTACCTAATGGATATTCATCTGTTGGTGTTTTATAAATCGGATGGACACATTCAAACCCTTCTGGAAATCCTGTATATTCGCGTATATCTCCTGTTTTGGGATTCCATTCCAATATTGTTTGTCCTTTGTATGGCAGCATCCAAATACTTCCATTTTTTTCTATCATGGAAATATATCCACCCTGATTTTGGGTGTGTAGTTTGATTACCTTAGACTTTCTATTTTGTATATCAAGTGCATACATGGTGTTGTCTGTAGGCGATACTATATACAACACTCCATCAATAATCCAGGAACCTCCTACCACTCTCTCATTGCGTTCATTTTTCTTCACAAATACACTGATATTATCCTCAAGATACTGTACTTTATTGGTTTCAATGTCGTATATTACCAATGCTGGATATTTGTTTGGCAACAAAATAAGATATTTTTCATATGGCCATACTCCAAAAAACGCACTGTTATTGTTGCCATTTCGCTTCTCAAGTTCAATCTTTCTCTCAATTCCTTTGTCATTCAATACAAGAATATCTTGTGCATTTCTTGGACACACATATCGTTTGTTGTCTATCTCAAATACTCCTAGATAATATGACCCACTTGTATATTCCGACAAATCACAAAAATACTTGTAATCATATTGATATGGCTCTGATATGTACAATTTATTGCCCTGTGTAATGCAAAACCGATCCTGCTCCAAGCAGTTGAACATTGTTCCTGGAACCATCGCTCCACGCCAGCTATTTTCTTTTGGCAGGCTGTGAATCTGATTGTTTAAAATAAACATTGGCTTACCCACAATTCCAAACAATGACGTCACCGATGTACCCGAATCCCCAATATATGCATCACTCCATGATATCGCATCTGTCATATCTGGCGTATCATCAAAAATACCTATATCATTTTCAATAAAATATCTCTTGATCTGTTCAAACTCTTCCTTATCATTTGGACGCATTGTATCAAATGTTGATTCCATGAGTGGATGTGGCCTCCAAAGGATACAAACATCCTCTCTTCCCTTAAATGTATCAAATACATACCTAAGCTTTTTTAGAAATGCCTTTGTATCGCCAAGCATCCCGCCAATGCTAGTATTATAAAAATATACTTTCTTGTGGATAAGGCCGTTCTTATCTTGTCTTTGCATTTTCTTTTTCCATTCGATTGGCGGCTCTGATGGACTTTTACATTGATTGATAATTCTGTCAAACTTTGGACTGCCAAATGGCAAAAATTTCTTGTCTGGTATCCTTTCATCAAAATAATCACGAAACATTGGCGCTTGTGTTACAATATAATCCGCATTAAAATATACTGGGAGTGTTCTTTGTCCCTCATTCATTCCCCCTGTCGTGCTATAATACGGTACATAGACAAGGCAGTTTGTGTATTGTTTTAAATTTGCTGAATAAAATCTTGGATGGATGCTTGTGACAAGATTCCAATCATCATAAGGACTGTGTGTGTAAATGATGTCTGGCCTTATACTCTCAAAATCATATTGACGCCAATCTACAATCTCTATGTATTTGGGGTAATCTTGCCCCTCATAGTGCACTTGGCCTAGACTGTGATCTGGATTCAGATTGTAGTACGGAATCGGAACGCAGTAAGCATCACACTCTGGATCAGCCTTTGCCGCAAGATAGATACTCTCTAGGCTGTCCCACATAGATGCTTTATAAGGAAAAAATACAATCTCTTTCCTTACAGTAATATCATTTTTGATACCATTCTCTATTTTTATAAGCTGCTTTCGCAGTGTCTTGTATGCTTTATTACTATTGATGGTTCCACTATTTATATCTTCATACACCTTAAACAACAACTCACAATACTCTTCAAGACATCCTACGCTACTGTGACCTTCGCCTTCCGATTTTTCAATCATCTCTCCAATAGATACAGTTGTTGTCTGGCTTTTTATAAGAATATCTTGAGCAAGGATATGATTTTTCTGCTCTAATGCTTCCTTTATTTCATCATGAGCCTTTTGCAGATTGTTTAAACTATCCAGTATCTCTTTCTTCTGCTTTTTTCTCATTGTGGCAACCATACTCCTTTCACAGCTTGCAACTTTGTGCACACACAGTTTGCTTACTGTCTATTCCTGTTTTATCCTATAATGATACTGCGTATCACTTCTTATACTTTCTTACTATTCTATCTTAATCATTCAACCATTCCTGCAATATCCGCGCACGGTATTCAAACACCATGCGCAATGCAGTGAATGAATAGGGAACCACAGCCGCCTGTTTAGACGGTGCCAAATCAATGTTTTAGCTTCGTGCTCTACTACTCTCAGTCTCCATTTTATTGAAAATCTGAGTTCACAGAACACAGGCATACCTGTTTTTGTATATCCCCAATGCCTTTTTTATTTTTATATCAAGATACTGTCTGCCACAGTCCGCAATGCCTTTGCTGACACAAATTCATTTGCAGTAAAACCAGATTTTCCAATCGGTTCATCTTCCAGACGTATCGTTTGACCATTTAATTTTCAGGATGCTCCTTGACAATTTTCTCATCTTTATGCTGTAAATACTGTCTGTTGAGCTGTTTTCCTGTTTTTCCTCTATTCAGAGCATTTCTTGCCGCGTTTATCTTTTTATTTTCTTCAAAGTCACAGGCTAGACATTTAAAACGTTCACCCTCAATATAGCCTTTTTGTCCACAGACACTACAATCTGTACTAATCTCTTTGCCAATTACCTCTGTGACCCGAATACCATTATCCTGACACTTCCACTTTATCCTTTCTGTCACAAAACCTTTCTTCCACATTCTAAGAAAATATGTGTCGCCTGTTCCTTTCATGGCCATGCCTGGATTACGTGGCAGCTTTGCCATATAAACCACCTTTGGTTTTTCCTTCTCTAACATTTTGTTGATTTCCATGTTTACATAGTTTTTAAGAGCAGCGTCCATTTTGGCTTTGTATGCTATATATTTTTTCGTGTTAGATGTCTTTATTTTGCCATTTTGACGCATTTCTTTTAGAATATATTCAGAAATTTCACTCTGCATTTTTCCAAACTCACTGCCATACACATATCCTGTGCTTGTCGTAATCATATTCCACAAGCCCAGTGAGATACCTATTTCATTTGTGTAATCATCATGCTGTCTTATGTTGACAAAAAGTGGTACAATGATTTCTATTGTCTTCTTCTTCGGATTCAATTTTATGTCGAGCGTCCTGTCATATACATTTGTGTCTGTCAGTGGGATAAACATTCTCTTTCTGTTTACTTTTGTAGCGAGAAATATTCCATGTTCCCCGTCTAACTCTCCATATCGATATCCGCGCATTTTTATAGCAAAATATGTTTCATTATCCGTATGCTGTTTGCGAAGTCTCTTTCTAGTTTGCCTGCATATATATGCATTGAGGGTTTTTGCACGTTGCTCACTCTCATCGCCAAGCTCTTTTAAAATAACTTCATATTTAGGCTTTATCTCATTTGGCACTGACACTGGTTTTCTGTTCAGTATATTCTCAAAACATCCACTTATCTTGACCACAAAGCGAATATAATGCCTATCTTCTGGTGAGAACCTTTCATTTTTGCTAGCTGCCTCATTGATGCCACTTTTCACTTGCGCCCACATAATCCTGATATCTCCTAGCGCTCTGTCCATAGCAGCAGAAAAATACACACTTGGAAGTCCTATTTTTTCTCGAAAACCAGCAGCCTTTACTTCTGCTTCTATCGTATAGCCAGGATATAACTTTCCAAGGCTCTTAATGCCCCCATACCTTTGATAGATGTAATTCTTTGTTACCATACACCCATGTCCTATCTCCATCAGCACATCCATATTTTCATTGCTGATTTTCCCTTTGCTATACTGATGTATGGCTTTGCATATTTTTTTGTCGTCACTGACTAGCAGTTGCGCCCTTGTCCCTTTTTTAGGCATTCCTTCTTTCCTTTTCAGCGTCCTTTTATTTCTTGCTATTCTTACAATATTTTTCTTTTATGCTTTTTACTAATCAACCTATAAAAAACAAGTCATATTCTGTCAGTTTTTGATATATTGTTTTATGAGTCTGATATGATGCTTTTTCTCAGAATATAATCATCTAGGAAAGAACAGCCAAAAAATCAGAAATTGTGGTAAAAAGCTAACTTGCCTTACCCTCAACCTGACCATGAATCTTTTTATAAAAATCGTATAATTTTTCTGCATGTTTACGTTTGGTGTCCATTGATGGGTGCATGTAATAATTTAATGTAATTTTTACATTAGAATGTCCAAGCATTTCACACAATGACTTGGTATCCACACCACCTTCAACACAGTTCGTAGCATAAGTATGGCGCAATGTATGAAATGTTTTGGATGCAATGTTTGCCTCCTCAAGAATTTTCTTGTAATGATTTCTCATTGTCCTAGGATCAAGCGGTTTGTCACCACCAAATATGTACTCTTTATGATTCTGAAATCTTAGAAGTAACTTTATGATGGAAGCAGGCAGCGGAATCTCGCGTATGGAATGACTGCTTTTAGGTGCAGTTTCCACCAATGCAGTTTTTGATTTTGCGCCATCTATATATAAACGCTGCACGGTCCTTTTTATGGTAAGTGTTTTGTTATCCAAATCAAGATCTGACCATTTCAAAGCACTGAGTTCCCCTATGCGTAAGCCTGCAAACATACACAACAAAACTGCCATCTTAAAACTGTCAATTTGATGCTCAAGCACTGTAAGCAATTTTGACTGTTCCGCCTCTGTAAATATTTTCACAGGTTTCTGATACATATTGAAAGTAGGACGTTTTATGGAAGGTAACAATATGGAATAGCGTTCGGAGGCATATTTCAAAATTTGATTCAATACACAATAAATCCCCTTCTGTGTGTTACATGCCAATATAACTATGGATAAGTGGTCAGAAATCTTTTCTTTTACAAAAGAATAGGTTAGTTTATCTAGCAACGTTTCGCCTAATAGTCCTTTAAGGTGGGTGTGGTAAACCATATTATATTTTTCAAAGGTGGATGGCTTTAAGTTGTTGTCTGCCTTGATTGTGGACAACCATTCTTCAGCCGCTGTTGCAAACAGGACATTTTTAGATACATTTTGCTCTTGTTTTTCTACATCTACATCTGCTTTTCCAGGTAGTTTTTCCAACAGATAGAGGATATTCGCACGTTTCTTTTTTGCCTCATCATATGTATGTCCATATACGGATTTTTCGACCTTTTTTTCTTTTTGAGAATCGTATACTGCGTAGCGCGCTTCCCAACGTCCGTCTTTGCGTTTCCTAATGTTTTCGCCATGTCTTCCCATTCGTTTCTCCTTTTCATTGTTTTCATATAATTCCTTATAATTTTGACCATGAATCTGACCATGTACTGCATAGTTATTTTATTTTCCCCCCAAATTTCTAGATTGAATACCCCTTTTTTGTCAGTTTTTTAACACGTTTTTATGTGTTTTCCAAAATTTTGTCAACAATACAAAGCTACCTTTTATGCAAAAAAGGTTGTAATATCAAATACTTTATGATAAAATTGTGTCAGTTCAGCTAAAAGGGGAAGAGATAACAAAAGTCTTTTCCTAGATGATTATATTCTGAGAAAACAGTGAAGGTATCCGACGATTGTTTGCGGCTACCTCTTATTTTATTATTCAGTTATTTTTATCATATTTGCTCTATTAATATGAAATATAAAATTTTACATATACTGATTAAAATGCCCGCTAAAGCGGGCAGATAGGCGTTAGTGTGAGAAGAGTTTCTAACTGCTTGTGGCAGTTAGAAACTCTAAATCTCACACCGAAAATCACCAAAAATAGGCGCTTTTCATCATGGAGTTTTTATTTTAACTAAAGATTTCTAAAATAAAAGCTCTTATTGCAATTGTCCTTTCTAAACGTGTTTATATTACTTTACTCTTTATTAACTTTTTCCATCTACGTCATAAAAGAACAAAACGATTACAATAACTGTGATCTTCTAATTTTTTATGTCCATTGACTATGTATATTTTATAAAAATTGACATCAAAAAAAGACCAATTATATTGTCAATTTGGAAATCTTTTAATACTAATCAAAAATTGCATAAAGAAAATAACAGATTTAATAAAGTATCAGACACATATAAATTGAAAAATAGATGAGATATTCTCATTAGAAAAATGCTGGATAATGTATCTTATATAGATAATTTTTATACTGATTCAAAGACAATATAGCTTATCTTGTACACTCAATTTAAGAACAATATGTTTTCGATTTATAGCATCTTTATATAGGATAAATGGATAAAAGAATCTTATCTATAAATAATATGAGCACATACTAAAAAAGTGAGATTTTTAGTTTTTTCTACGCTATTTCTTTTTTATTGGTTATCACTTCTTATTATCAGACACTTTATAGGCTTGTTCTGATTAATGATAAATAAACAAAAAAACAGTGAAATCTTATATGATTTCACTGCTTTTTTGAAGTTTTGTCTCTGTTAAAGCTTTAGAAAAATATCTTCCTATACTAGCGATAAATCTAAGAACATCCTCCTTCATTGCATTTGGAAATGTAGTGAGTACAGGGGCTGTTTCAAAGTTTAAAACACCATTGAACTGTATTTTTTTTAGTCCTTTTATAAAACCTTCCCAGTCTGTTGAGGAGGTATTTTCACGGCTTCTTGTGAAGGTGAATGGTATCTGATGTAGATCGCCTATTCCATCATTATCATGAATATGAAGGACTTTTAGTCTATCTCCAAGCGTGACCATAAAATCCTCAAAGTCAATTCCTACAAGGTTTGCATGCCCTGTATCAAAACAAAATCCCAAAACTTCAGCACCATATTTTTCGTTTATAGCATCGATTCTGGTTGCCGCTTTTTTGGCATTGCAACATGGGCCCTCCACAATATGATTTCCTACATTCGTATAAATGTTTTCAATACATATGGTAACACCAAGCTCCTTTGCAAGCGGTGCAAGAAATTCTATAAACTCCAGCGTCTTTTGCCATTCTGCCTGTTCGGAACCTAAATAGTGTGCCAGCTTAAAGCCGTGAAGCACAATGTATTGACAGTCCATAAAAGCGCATATCTGCATGCTTTTTGGTGCAACAATATTTTTCAGATAGTTGTTAAGCTCATCACCGCCATTGGGAATATAATTGGGATATGGCATATGCATCTGATTGATCCTGATGCCTGTCATTTTGGCCGCTTTTTTATGAGGCGAAAAAAATGTCTCAAGTTCTGTGTCAGATTTATCAAAAAAATCATTGGTTTCAAATCTGTACAGAGATGAATTTAGTAAATACGAGTTTAAACTAAAATCACAACAGGTAAACCCTACCTGCTGCAGCAGTTCAAATCCTTCCAAAGGATTTTGGTCATTGATTATGTTTTTCGTCTGCACACCGATATCCATCATATTCTTTGCCTGATCCATATGTTCACTCATGAATGTCCCCCTAAAAAACATAGTTTTTAGTTACCTTAAGAAATCCCCTTAAACGCCCACTTTCCCTTGTGATAACGCGCCATACTCACTATACCAGTAAGCGTCCATGTAAGTCCTGTGGTCAAAAATACTCCCCACATACCAATCCATGAAATTCTTGTTAGAGGAACTGCCAACCCTACGCGGCCTACAACTTCCATAAGACCATTGACCATCGCATAGAGTGCATCTCCTGCCCCGTTTAACACACTTCTTGCCACATAAATCATACCGAGAAAAAAGTAAAAACAACTTGTAATGGACAACCCTTTTGCTCCAATCGCAATCACCTCAGGATCTGTGACAAAAATGCCCACAATCTGCCCTCCAAACAACTGGCAGACAAGCAACATAACAATGCTAAACACAACTACACTAAAAAGCCCTACCCTATATCCTTGTCTAACTCTATCAATCTTTCCTGCCCCAATATTTTGTCCTGTAAATGTTGTGATCGCCGCTCCTAAAGAGGTATAGGGCTGTTGTACCAACTGTTCTATTCGTCCAAGTGCAGTGTTGGCCGCCACTACATTCTCACCAAATCCATTGACCACTCGCTGTAAGAAAATACAAGAAAACGCAATCAACGCATTTTGTAATGCAATTGGCAATCCTAATGTAAAACAACGCACAATAATATCCATACGCACAGCCTGATTTTCCTTCTTCACATGAAAACAAGGAATCTTGTACAATGCATAAATCAGTGCTCCTAGCGCCGCGCTAAGCTGTGCAATCACCGTTGCAAGAGCCACGCCAAACACAGACCACTTCAATCCTATCACAAACAATAAGTCTAAACCAATATTGATAAAGCAAGCAACCACCATAAAATATAATGGAGTCTTAGAATCTCCTAGTGCACGCAACACAGAAGCCACTCCATTATATGCCGCAATGGCAAGAATCCCCGCACAAGATACTCTCATATAAATAACGGCGTCCTCTAAGATGACGGCTGGTGTATCCAACATAGTCAAAACCCAGCGCGCAGACAATATTCCTACCACTCCCATTACAATTGACACGCCAGCCAACAAGTACATTCCATTAATAATACTTTTTTCTACCATATCCATTCTATCCGCGCCAAAATACTGGGATACCACGACGCCTACGCCTGCCGATATACCAAAACTCATCGCAAAAAACAAGAAATTAAGAGATCCTGTCGCACCTACTGACGCCAACGCGTTGGCTCCCACAAATCTGCCCACAACAATAGAATCTACCATGTTGTAAAACTGCTGAAAAAGATTTCCAATCAACATTGGAAGTGTGAATTTGAGCAGAAGCCGTGCTGGGCTTCCCTCTGTCATGCTATAAACTGCCTGTCTTTCCATAACTCTCTCCTCGCCCACATCTGTTGGGCATGCCGTTTTGGTAGCAACACCAAACAACCATTCTGCACATTTTTTACCACATTCTCAGATATTTGATAAAGAATTATTACTAATAATTCTTCATTCTTGCTCAATCGCAAATAAGGTGTCCTCCCCCAATTTGCATCATGAACAATACTCTTAAGAAAGCGTTCAGTCTCCTATATTATCACACTTCTACAATAAGTCAATCCACTATAATAAAAAAATCGCTTTCTACTAAAAGAGTAGAGAAATGTACAATCATTTATACAAAATTGCATAGATTTTCTCTATCCTCTATCTGTATACATTCATATTTTATTTGAACTGTCAAAAATGGCATGGAGATTAGTGTGAAATATAAAATTTCACCATCCTGATTTGTACGCCTGCTGAAGCAGGCAGATGGGAGTTAGTGTGAAAAATAGTTCTAAGGCAGCAAAAGACACTGCCTAAGAACGATTAAGTCTGCATAGCAGACTTTTTTCACACAGGAAAAACGCAAAAGACTGCGTTTTTCATTTCTATTTGAGCCGCCAAAGGCGGCACGGGGGGATTTATATGAAACGTTTATATATGACTTTTTTAATAGTAAAGTTCCACATCTATATTAAGTTTTCCTTTGCGTGTTTCTCCTAATACTTTTATAAAACGAAACCTCCCAAACCCACGTACAGATACGAGATCTTTCTGCCGAAGTTGACCACTATTATTCTCGTTTAGATAGCCGTTCACAAAAACTTTTTTAGTTCTAAAAAGCTCTGTGCTCTCAGTTCTAGACAGATTGTACACTTTTGCAATCACACTATCCATCCGCGCTGTCTGTACCTGTATTGTTCTTTGCTCTAATCGCGTTACTGTACTTTTAGGAACATTTTCTGCTATCTGGCATCTAACACTCGTATGTCGAATCTTACTAAGATTTTCAAGAATATAAGGTGCCATTGTATCAGTACAAAATATACAAGCTTTCTTTTTGTCTATGACAATATCACCCAACATAGAACGCTCAATCCCCAGATTCATAAGTGCTCCCAAATAATCTCTATGCCCTAATGCTTCGCCAAACTTCTCCATCAAAGGAGCAATCTCTATACAGGCAATTGGAAATGGTGCTTCATATCCACAAAGCGCCTCATCTCCAAAACGCAACATCATACGCTCACAATCTGCGGTTCCACCAAATGCAGTGATTGGCACATAAAAAAGCTCCTTCTCCATCTGATAATACATAGCAAGTTCTGCAACTGACAAAAAATTGCTAAACAAATATTGACCATTATGATAAGCCTTCTGTGCCAACTCTCTTACTCTTTTTTGAAATAACACACCTTCCGAATCCATCTTACTTATCCTATTCCTTTCAGTCCTTTTTAGATGTCTTACTTATGACAATACAAACTTATTTCTGTATAGTTGTATAATACCTTCAGCTAACAAAAAAATCAACTAAAGGCATCTGTCCACTCTCTGTATACAGTAAAAACGCTGGAACAATACAAATTCCCAGCGCTTTTATTATTCACACAGACATTTAGAAAAAGAGAGTCCAAAAAGCTAATGAGTAGCATCTATATCCATATTCAGTAAATAGCTACAGTGCAAAACCACTGTCTTATTTGTAATTTTGGTACCATTCATATGTAGGCTTTTGGCCTTCCTGTTGCTCATACTTCGGTTCCATAGATCCAAAAAAGTACCACTCCAACAACATTCTAAAATTTGGTGCTGCTGGTTGACCATATAGATGATCGTCATCCCCAAGATAACTCTCTTCCCAGTCAAATTCTTCATGGTCAAACCACACTAAAGACCATGTATCTTCATCATCCTCATCTACCTCCTCTTCGGACATAGACAAGTCAATACACAACGGTCCCCAACCAGCTCCCCAATCACCAATAGGAATCAAATTGTGAAAACAATCCTCAGGAAGCTCGCAAAAATCACGGATTATCTGTAAATTTTCCATATACTCTGACACTTCGTCCATACTTCTAGGACTGTTCAACATAAGCCAGAGTGGCTCTAAATCTTCCAATACTGCGCAGATTATGTTTTGTCCAGAGCGTGGAAGACGTCGATATGTCAAAAATGCTTTGTACAAAGAGGGCAACACCACTTGATGCCTTTGTTCAAAAGCGGCGATCTCTTCCTCTGTGATTGTGGAAGGTTCAAATTCCTGTCCTTGAAACCAGCCACGCTCTTGTAATCTGCAAAATGCTTTCTCCACAAAATCCTTATCCTTTTGTAATATCATATTGAGTCTCCTTTCATACAATCACCAGTCTAATCATACATACTGTCAACCTATGCTGTTATTCCTATTATACACTAACTCCCATCTGCCCGCCTTTGCTAAAAACACTTCTTACACTACACAGAGAAAATTTATTGAATACTATTTGCCTTATGCACATACATTCTTGTCATGTCTGGCTCTCCATCTCCCTGAACCATACACAAAAATTCCCACCCATATCGCTCATAAAATGTTGTGTGATCTGTGACCAAATACAACGTGTCAATGCCGCGTTTCTCCATATCCTTGCATACAAAATCGAGCAATTTACCTGCAATCCCTCTACAACGATACTCTTTTTCAACATATACAGCACACACATTAGGCGCTAAATCCTTGCGGTCATGAAAGTCATTCTCAATCACTCCTAATCCTCCTACAATAACTCCCATGTCGCAGCTTTGCTGCGACTCAAATCCGAATGAAAAACGCCTGTCTTTGGCGTTTTTCGGCGTGAAACATAGTGCTTCTCCGTGAAGCAGCCTTTGCTGCAAACGGAAACTGCCACAGGCAGTTAGAAGTACTTTTCACGCTACGCTCCTGCTCCATCGCAAGATACCATTGTGGTATGGCACTGTCACCCTTTATGCATGCCTCTATACTTTCCTGATAGGCTTCTAGTGCAATTCCCCACTTTTGATGAAACCATTTAGCTGCTTTTTCTGCCAATTCACGATGTTTTTGTAATGCAATCAACTCTATCATCATCTATTTCTCCCTTTGTTTAGTTTTATGACTATACTCCTTTTTTGACCTTATTCTTCATAATCTATCTAATCATAAAACTTCCTTTTTGCCAATAACATCACAAACAAAATTCACATTATTTCTACTTTTTTATGCCTCTTACAATCATACCTACCATCATTATACATGCTGGAACAATAAACCATTCATGACCGATTTTTCCAGCAAGAAAAACAGACGTTGGCCCAGAAGCTCTAATCATCGAAAAAGAAATACTCCCTTTATATCTAAGCCAAATACCCATTCCCATCATTATAGCTCCTATAACAATCACAAGAGTCCCTATTATTTTTCTCATTTTTATAACCTTCATCCTTTCTTTGTATACCATTTATACAATGTCTATTTCTTTACATTGAAGCTCAAACAGTTTATTTTCTATGGTTTTTATTGTAAAACAAACTATGTTTTTTAATGGATCTGTCTCCACATCTACAAGCTCTATTTCATCACTCTCATTCAAAAGTTCGTATAATCTATCTTTTAATACATCCATATTCCTATGTAGGTCTACTTCATTATTTTCATCCTCTTTTCTCTCTTTAGTCGCTATCCCTCCTTTTTTCTCAAAATATATCCGCTTCTTTAGCAACTCTTTTTGCGTTTCCTCTGGAAGTGCATCAAACATATCCTCCTCATCCAATTCCATGAACAAAGGATTTGTTGCAGCAATCTTTTGTAGTTGTTCATCCAGCCAATCCCTCCATAAATCGTCAAATAATTTTTTACTATCAGAATATAGGATGACATCGTCAATGCCATATGGCGGATCATAACAAAGTATTCTCAAAAAACCCAATTTTCCCGCTTCTACTACTATGATGTTTTCCTCTTCGAGTCCTGAAAAGGCCTCTACTACTTTACGACATTTTTTCCGTTCTTCCTCCGTCATACAAGCATCTTTTTTCATGACTTCCTCCTATTCTCTGTTCTATTCGTTCGCTACACTTTTGTATCAGCATTTGTATATCTTTCTAGATTGACCAACATAGAGGTCAATATTTTTATTCATTATGGCATAATATAATACAAGTTGCAACCAATACTCTTCAAAACAGAAAGAATGTATAAAAAGAGCAGATAAAAATGGAACAAAAATTAAGACGCGATTATAATATGGGCAAAAATCTTAAAAAACTGCGCAAAAAGAATGGGCTTTCACAAGAAAAACTGTGTGCCGAGCTACAGCGCCGTTCCTGTGATATTGGCAGAAGCACCTATGAAAAGTATGAAGCTGGAGAATTGAATATACGCATTAGCGTGCTCATTCAACTCAAAAAAATTTACGGTTGTACCTATGATGATTTTTTTGCTGGACTTGATCCTGACGAAACAACTTCATAACAAACTATATCAAAACAATATCTATATAACCATAATCTTCTAGCCAACACAACTAGATTTCATGTCTTTATAACATTTACATGTACAAAAGTGCTTATCTCTAGTGCTTCATTCATCCAAAAATGTATTCTATTATTGGTTGTATGAAGTACTAGTATCTGACCCATACTCCAACAAATTTTCTTACCTATTTTTCTGATAACACTCCCTCAACTTCGATATAACTAGAACCACACTCTCACAAAATGATTGTGAGAGTAAAAATATTTTACAATTTAGAAACATTTTTGAGATATACTTTTTATTATTTGAAAAGGAAGTGCAAAAATTGGCTGAAATATTAATTGTAGAGGACGAATTGTCCATTAATGAATTGATACGTAAAAATCTAAGCCTTACTGGGCATCATTGTACGCAGGCTTTCGACGGATTATCTGCGGTGACACTGCTGGAAAATGGAAAATTTGATTTGATTGTGCTGGATATTATGCTTCCTGGACTGGACGGCTATCAGGTGTTTGAAAGAGCTTTTGGTACACCGACCATTTTTCTGACAGCAAAAAGTGAATTGACTGATAAGCTGAAAGGTCTGGCTATGGGGGCAGATGATTATCTGACAAAACCGTTTCAGATGCTAGAACTAGCAGCAAGGGTGGAAGCGGTACTGAGACGTACAAAAAAAGTTGAATCAGAATTTATCATGGGAGACTTAAAATGCGACTTTGACAGACATCAGGTTTTTCTAGATGGAATAGCTATTGAATGTACCCCAAAAGAATATGAGTTGTTGGAGGTACTAATTAGAAACCGAAACATTGCTCTTTCCAGAGAAAAGCTGTTAGATATGGTATGGGGATATGATTTTGATGGAGGCACGCGCACTGTGGACGTCCATATACAGAGACTGCGCCATAAACTGCATTTGGAAAATCAGATTAGGACAGTCTATAAGCTAGGATACCGATTGGAGGTTCATGAATGAAAAAAAAGATTTTTTTCGTTGCGCTAGTTCTTTTTATTGTGTTTCTCAATTCGATGATCCTAATCGTTTCGATCGTTATCCTAAAGGACAAACTTTCAGTTATTCGAGACAAATGTCTGTCAGAACATTACGTCATTGCCTCGTCTTTGATTGGAGATATACAGGCATTAGAACAAAGAGGAGCTCATGTGGAAGAACATATAGATAACCTAATGCGTTTGTACTCGCGGTACCTGCAAGGAAGGGAAAGCGGGCTTGCAGTAGCTTTTTCTGGAGAATGGATTTATGAAAGTCCTACATTTGCATCAAAAGAAAATATGATTTTTCCGCCAGATACAGGATACAGACAAGAAAGACTTGTTTATATGGAAAACACAAATCGTCCTGTCCTGTGTGTTTATGGCAGCTTTCCGGCTCCGTGGCAGGATTACGGACTTATGTATGTTGGAAACTTAAGCGATACTATTTCGTCATGGCGTCATACAAAAAATATTCTTTTTTTTATAAGTGCTATAGTAATACTTCTGATGTCGTTTTTTCTATTTCAATTCCTGAATATTATTTTTCGTCCGTTAAGACAAATTTCTAGTACATCCGCAAAGATTGCAAATGGAAATTATGGCAGCAGGATTCCAGTTTGTGGAAAGGATGAAATTTCTAGTGTGGCACACAATTTTAATCTTATGGCAGAGCAGATCGAAAATCAGATCAAGCAACTTGAGGATGTCGCAGAACAGAAACAACAGTTTATTGACAATTTTTCCCATGAACTACGGATTCCATTGACTGCAATTTATGGATATGCAGAATATATCCAAAAAGCGCTTATGTCAGAAGAAGAACGCTATGAATGTACGCAGTTTATTATGTCGGAGTGCACAAGACTCCAAAATATGGCGTATCAACTTCTTGATATGGCATTGCTTCGCAGGGATGAACTAACAAATAGTAACTGCTCTGTGAAAGAGCTTTTTGCGGAGTCCAAAAAGGCTATGCACATGAGGGCCTCAGAAAAAAACATAAGATTGACTTATATTTTGTCTCAAAATTACACTGTCAAAGGAAATATGGAACAGCTTTTAATACTGACAAATAACCTGATTGATAATGCAATAAAGGCAAGCCAGCAGGACGATGAAATTCGTATCTTTGCCTATTCGGAGGAATCTGCTATTGTAGTAAAAATCGAGGATCATGGGACTGGCATGGAGATGGAACAACTGGCACATATCAAAGAAGCTTTTTATCGTGTTGACAATGCGCGCAGTCGCGCCACTGGTGGGGCAGGACTTGGACTTGCTATCTGCGAAAGAATTATACAACTTCATCATGCAGATATGTCATTTATTTCTAGGCCAGGAATAGGAACAATTGTGAAACTGTCCTTTCCTGTGCAATGAAAAACTCTTTATAAACAATAAATTATTTTACAAGTTCGCAATAACATTGATATTTTTTTGATACACAAACGTTTTATAGTGTATCTATCAAAGCAAATCAGAAAGGAGTTTTTCTATGAAGCAAAAAAATATTTTAAAGTTGGCAGTAGCAACAGTTGCTATTATTGGAGCAGGTATGATACTCTTTAATTCGGCGGCAGAAATGGCCTTGGCGGCAAACGATGGAAATGTGGAAAAAATTCCGACCAGTTATCAGGTTTCGGACAGTCTGGCAACAACATTGACAACATCTGAATCAGAAGAGAAAGACCACCAAAAAGTAAATTATTTTGTAAGTATGGACCACCTGAATACTGGAACCCCCACGGATACAGATTTGACAATGGAAGAAGCAGCAAAAGTAGGAAATCAGTATCTGAAGAATATTTTTGGGATAGATTTAGAGGGTGCTTATGTGTACATGAGCTATTGTCCAGGAACTGAAACCTTTCCTCGGGCTTTTTGGGCAGGATCTGTTTTGTTTCAAAAAGAGAGAAACCCTGAAAGTACAAAATGGACATATATGGTGGACGCTGTGACTGGAGAACTTTTTAATATTGGCCATGACAGACATTTAGATGTAAACGTCCCTCTCGACTATGATAGCGCGCTAGAAAAAGACTATCATCTATATGCGCAACTTGCCCAGAAGAAAGCAGAGGAATGTAAGCTGATGGCTAGCTCAGTAGACAGGGTAGAGTACAATTGTCAAGGATATTCTGGAAACGATCCGACGATTGCAGTGGATGTCATTGGCAAAAACGGAGAAATTGTCAATATGTCTTTTTCTCGGTACGATCAGATATTTTTAGGAGCCATTACAGATACTTCGCGAAAAGTAACAGAATCTGCACTCGAGAATTTGTTGGAGATGAAGTCTGTTGACACAGAAAAAGTTGAGGAATGTATGATAACGTGGACGACAAGCATTATAAAATAGTAGAATGAATCAAGAATTGGATAAACATAAAAAAGCGTTTGTTGGAAGAAAACCAATGAACGCTTTTTTCACGAAAAACAAACATATTATATACATTATTTTAGCCCACTTTTCATCGATTTAATTGGCTATTTTATAACTGTTTGCCATAAAAGTAAAGAATAATTCTAAGTTTTTCTCCATCTAATTCTGCTTTTACACCTCCATTCATTCTCTCCATTATTTCCTTTACAATAAACAAACCAAGCCCAGAAGAACCTTTCCTCCGAGCTGAATCTGCCTTATAAAACTGTTCAAAAATCTGATTTGGATCTGGTTTACTCGTCTCTGAAACAAGATTTTCAAAAACAAAAGAAGTTTTATTTTGCCTGATTACAATACTACCTTTGCCATGTAACAGAGCATTTTGAAGTAAGTTGTGAATGACACGCCGCAGACATTCTTCATCCGCCCATACTCGTATACTTTGTGATTCAAACTCTATTTGTGGTACAATCTTTTGATCTTCAAACTGTTGATATAATGCAACCAAGCAATCGCTTAACAAAGGCAACACTTGTATTTCATCCATATTGGGTTCAAATTGTGCACTTGTAAGTTTTGTATACAAGAATAACTCCTCAAGCATATCTCCTAGCTCTTTTAGTCGCTCTGATGCAATCCGTAAATAGCGTTCCTGTTTTGTACAATCTTCACATTCCTGTGCGAGCTGAATATAACCTGCTGCTCCTGTAAGAGGGGTACGAATATCATGTGCAAGGCTTGTAATATTTTGTTTTAACTGCCTTTGCGCCTTCTCATATTGTATTTGCCTCTGATATTCTTTGTTCTGAAGTTGATTCAGTTTGCTACAAAGCTCTAAAAGTGCTCTTTGTCGGCTTGGTATACCCAACTCCATATGACTTCCACGCTCAATTTCCTCAAGTTGCCTGCATAGAGAACGTATCGTTAAATGATTGCGAATGTATTGTATTACAAAAACTACACAGACACTACACATAATTATTGCTGCTACCACACTTACTCCCATCTGCCCGCCTTTGCGGGCACTTGAATCAGGATGCGTGAAATTTTATATTTCATGCTTACTCTTATTTGCCCGCCTTTGCGGGCACTCCAATCAAGATGCGTGAAATTTTATATTTCACGCTTACTCCCATCTGCCCGCCTTTGCGGGCACTCCAATCAGGATGCGTGAAATTTTATATTTCACGCTTACTCAAAAAAACAAAAATAGATCACTATAAAACTATTATTTTATTAAAATAGAACTAGATATGTTAATCAATATTGTATCTGAAACACAAAAATATCTTAAGGAAAAATAGATTTTTTAGCATAGAATCAACTATAAATACTACAAAAATATTATTAGAAAACAGTTTATATACTGCTCTATTTATCACTTTTTTAATAAGTTTATATCCACTATTTTTGAATTTAAGTGCTGTTTTATTTAATAGTACTTTTATTTATTTTGGTGCTGTTTGGGCTACAATTTTATTGATTGGTGCTGCTATTCATGAAGTGTTAAAAGCTATCTATTCAAATAATTGCTATATCTTTTCTGGTGAATGATAACAAAAAAATATAGAATATTATGATATATCTTTCTTTTTACGCTTTTTTGACAATAATAAATTTATGCGAATTAAGTTATATCGCTGTATCATAACGCAATATAAATTATGTAATAAAATGAGTAATGCAATGACCTGAATCCACGGACGTCCTACAAGCAATACGGCTGATAAACAAACCAAAACACCAAACAAATGAATTTTTGCGTTTTTTATTAACTGGCTTTTCAAAAAAATAATTCCTTCTTTGGAGTAGTCTTTCAGAAAATAATTATCTGTACCTGGCTTTCCTCTCCATTGGTCATATTCCTTCTTTACTTGGATAATAAATTTACGATACTGGTTTACACCCAGTAACCGATACAATTTTTGTTCCATTCAAATTTCTCCTTTTCATTTTAGTTCTAATTATAAGACGTCATAATTCAAAATTCAATAATGCCTACAATATTGCTGCGCATACCGCTGAGCGCATGAATAAAATGTGACGCGGTACGTTCAAAACGCTCCTTGATTTATACTGCTTTCTGGGAAAAAATAACGTGAAAGAGATTTGATAAATGCCACATCTGAGTTTCTTTTGCAGATATTGACATACTTTATAAAAAGTATTAATATAACTACTATCTTTTAGCTGCCATATCCTAGGATTCTTTTGCCCTATAAACTTAAATTGGAGGAAAAGAAATGAACATCATTGAGAACATAAACAAAAAACTGGTTTTTGACAAAGATGAAATTTGTGCTGGTGGTGAAAACGATATTAAAGAAGTCATTCGTATTTCACCAGTCTCTTTGCCCGAAGACTATATTGAATTTTTAAGACAAATTTCTGGAGAAGATAGCTATGGACCTGAATTTGAAGTGGAGGACGAAGGACTATCTATTTGGATTTGGAGCGCCAAAGTGGCATTAGAAAACTTAGAAGAATTTAATAACCCAAACTTTGTCAGTAATGTGTGGTTATTTGGTAATGACTTAGGGGATTTGGTCTACTTTTTTGGAACTGGAAAAGACGGTTTTGGCTTATATCGCACTTCTGCAGGTTGCTTAAGCTTTGAACATGCAGAAAAAATTTCTGATACTCTTACAGATTTTCTTGTTAATGGTGTTGGAATTGATATTGCCACGAGTTTATAACTCCTCTTTTAAAGAACTAAGGCAATCCTTTGGGACGGCGGCATCTGGAAATACGCAGAAGGTGTTGTGAGAAATTTTTCAGAGGAACTAACCACCATGTGAGTCATAGCGACTTGCGTCTTGATGTGTAGCTGTTATCTAGGATTCTAGAAAGAACAAAGCAGCCTCTCGAAGATCTAGAGCTTCGAGGAGAGAATATTCCCACTTTCCTCGACTTTCTTGGAGGTGCTGCCAGACGGTCCGCCCGACAGCACCCTAATATAAGAATATTGGAATAAAACTCTTTGCTGGTAAAATATGATTTATATTATTTTTACTGACACAACAAAAAAGTTATTGTACTAATGTTTTAAGAACATCCCATGAAATTTCTTGCTGTGGTACAAACTCTTGCGAATCCATGTAAGTATAGATGGATGCAAGTAGTGCCCTTGCCTCAGGATAACACTGCAAATCTTGTAATCCCATTGTGGAAAATACTAGTTTTCCATTGCCACAACGACATTCTAACAATTGTGCCATAGGCCGTAGATATGCATAACTATCCATCTCTGTTACAATTGCCTTATATGATTCAGGCAAGAGTACAGCGCGTTGCGATGCCATAGGCCACCACTGCCAATTTGTATGAAATTCTGTTGGAAATGTTTTAAAAATAGGATGATTCGCGTCAATAAGCTGTCCCATTGTTCCCTCCTGACTAGGAAACGTTCCCACAGACCAGAAATCAGTCGTAAACTGTGCCTGCACAGACAATGGGAGTGCTTCCTTTGTAGAAGGTGGAGACAGATACACCGTTTTACCAGCTTCTAAAACCGCTCTTGCCTGATCGTCCAAACAAACCGTTTCATATAGTGTCTCAGGGCAAGTTGGTATAATGGGCGGATATACCCAAATCGGATAGTGGTTGGACACTAGTCCCACAAATACAGTTAATTCTAAACGAACAGGCTTTACTACAGCAGCTAATGAAATACATAAAGTTCCTATCTCTGTCAGTGAGCCAACGGGACAAACCCGCTCACCTTCTTGATGTTCCACGCAAAAATCTGCTCCTTCTAGCCGATATCCAAACACTCCTCTAATCTCTTCTTTTCCATAGTTTGCAATTTGTACCTTTGCCTCTAGATTTTCTGTATTCTCATATGTATATTTGGGTAAGAGCACCAGCGGCAACTGACTTGTAAAAAATGCTCGAAATGCACTAGGCTGTGCAAACGGATACGGTTTCGTTTGTAGATGAGCGTTAAGCATACCTACTAATGCTGTTCCCTGTCCTGGAAAATCCTGAAGTCCTAAAAGAGAAATGCCTGACATTTGTTTTGTGCGCATGGCCGCCTCAATTTCTTCCCGATATCCAATCTTAGCAATCTCTCCTGTCGCCTCGACATATTGTTTCCACACAGGTAGTAGACCACGTTTCTCCACCCGCTTTTTGATCTCATAAAAATTAATGGGATTGGTTATTCCATGAAATGTTTCTAACTCATCAAAATCAGGAAGCACCTCAAATTGTCCCACTTCAAAGCTAAAAACAGGCTTTGTGTACTGTTTGCGCAACTGTGTCATTGTCTTATCATAGTTTGTACTGGCACTAGGATACTCATGATTGATATACCCTTTCATTCCATCATATGTTCCTCGCAGTGGCTGGTCATAATAGTAAAAAGACGTATAAAAATCGCTTTTCTCATCACATCCTAGAGCACCATAATGAACATTTGATCCATTTGCATACAATCGCGTCGCATCCAACTGATGCGCCAGATCTAACAACGTCTTCATTCTATCATGCCCTTTTTTTGACGCATGTAACTCATTGCCAAAAGTTAGCATCACAAAAGATGGATGATTGGCTAACATGGCAAGAATTGCAGATAGTTCTGTCTGATAATAGGCAAAACTTTCCTCCGACTCAAATGCGTCTTTGGGATTCCAGTGTGACAATTCTGGTTGCATAAGCATCCCCATTTGGTCAGCCGCCACAAATGCCGCTTCAGGAGGACAATGAGAGTGAAAGCGCACACAGTTAATACCATAGGACTGATAAACGGTCAAAATCTCTCTCCATGCCTCCTCTGACATAGGGCAATATCCTGTCTCTGGAAACACTGCACAATTTGCCTCGCTGCGCAAAAAAATCGTTCTGCCATTGATAGACAATCTTCCTGTAGCATCCACAGCAAAATCACGCACCCCAAAAAGAATAGTTTTGCTGCTTTCTATGTCTTCTAGCCTCACAGTCAATTCATACAAAGCCCCTTCATTCTCATCCCAGCGCACAACATCCTCTACGAATGGCAACTTGTCTAATACAATCTCTGTTTTTCCTTCTTGTATTGCAACTTTTGTACTGACAGGCTGTTGCAATGCTTTTGAAGAAACACTCACCACGCCTTTCCATGACATGTTTGCATTTAAACAAACCTTGACTGTCAAATCATTGCCAATGGGATACGCATGAATGGCTTCTACAAATACAGGTTCCTCCACCCGCAGCCGTACATATCCCAACACACCATTCCAATTTGTCTGTGTCTCATCTGTTGCAGCAGAGGAGTAGACAATCGCCTCGCGTGGAAGTCCTGAATAATGATTGTCTGACAACAATGTAATCTCATGATTTCCTTTCCAGCAATCAGTCAATTCAAATATATGCGGTGTACTAATAGAAGGGCTTACAAAACCCGAAATCTCCTGTCCATCCACCAGACACCGCAGGCATCTGGCCCGCTCTACCTCTAAAAAAATCCGTTTTCCCTTCTCCAACGCAAAGGCTACTCTACGCGTCAATTTTGCCACACCTTCATATGTGTAGTTTCTGGTAAACCGTGTACAAATAGGAGCTCCCTCCTGAAAAGTAAGCCCTGTGTCTTGGTCTGGATGCCATTGATTGCTGCCAGTATCTTTGCTGCCAATCCTATTTTCATCTAATGTTCCAGGTAGATTTATCATATACCTTTGACCATCACCAATATCTGCCTGCCATACCCCTTCCAATGAATAAATCATCTCTAACTCCCTTCTGTAAAATCAGTTCCTCAACATGCAATTTTTGCGCAACCATCATACTAAAACACCATTGTTGTTTGTTATTATTGTCAAAATACCATTTTTGCAGCAAGAATACAATTCTAAAAATTGCGTACTGATTCACAAAAGTTGCTGATATAGGCATTTTCTATTGTAAGTTTCTATTTTTCTTGTATTACCAGTCCCCCACAAATCTTATTGACTACTTTATTGTCATTGATCTTCTAGATTACAGTACCTCACGATAAACGCGCATTGTATTTTGATATAAAATCTTTTCAATCTGTGTGTCCGAAATATGTTGTCGCTCTAATTCCTCCACAAATTTATATAATTGTGAGCAGTCTTTCATCTCAAGAGTTCCATCTATTCCATCAAAATCTGACCCCAATCCCAAGCAATCGCTTCCTCCTACTTGAATAATATGACGAACATGATCTACCATTCTCTTTACATACGAATCCTTTTGATTGATCTCATTTAAAAACTCTCCATAAAAATTAAGCCCAATCACCCCACCGCTATCTGCTATTGTTCTAATCATTTCATCTGTCAAATTTCTAGCATGCTCACATAATGTACGTGCATTGGAGTGGCTAGCCACAAAAGGCTTCTTTGTGTGAGCTGCTACATCCCAAAAACCTGCATCAGACAAATGTGATACATCAATGATTATGCCAAGTTCCTCCATGCGCTCTATAAAAGAAAACCCTGTTGCAGTCAATCCCTTAGTACCATCAAACAAATAGAATCCTTTGTCGTTTTTTTGGTCAACAACTATATTAGGAGAGGCCAATTCATTGGGATAATTCCACGTAAGAGTCATCATGCGCGCTCCCAGGTCATATAATTTTTCAAGATTAGCAATATCTCCTTTACAACAGCCTCCCTCCTCTATAGTCATAAGAGCAGACAATTTTCCTCTATTTATATTTTCTATAAAATCTGCATAACACATCACTGGACTGATCTCATTTTTATTTTTTTCCATCTCTTCTTGAAACACTCCAATTAGTGCTAATACATAGTCAAATGGGTCCAATCCTCTTTTGAGATCTATATACATTGCAAAATTCTGAAGGATATAACCCGCCTTTTTCATTCGCTGTAGATCTATATGCAAATTATTGCTAAGCAGACCATCCAACTGTTCTTTTTCTCCATCTAGACCACCACTGATCTTTTCTTCTAAATGGGCCATTTGCCTTTTTTCCCATAGTTTTGAAATTGTGTCACAATGCATATCTATTATTCTCATATCTATTTCCCCCTAAAATCACAACACAGGAGTATTCAGTTCTATGAATATCCTGTGTTGTCTATTACTGCTTTCTATATAATTGTTTATTTCTTGTATTCGCTTTTCTTGTTATCCAATTGGCTTAAAATCAGATGCTGGATGCTTGCACCACGGGCAGACAAAATCTTCTGGAAGAGTATCCCCTTCGTATATATAGCCACACACTGTGCACACAAATCCTTTTTTCTTTTCTGTAGTATTGGGGGCTGTCTTGATGTTACTCTGATAATAACTATATGTCACAGAGGGATCTTCTGACAACACTGCGCCATCCGTCACATCTGCCAAAAACAGTGTATGTGTGCCAAGATCTGTGGCAGAAACTACCTTTGCAGACAAAAAGGCATTGGTTTCTTCTGCAATATAAATAACACCATTCTCGCTGCGCTGAAAGCTAATTTCCTGTGTCTTATCCACATGTTCCCCACTCTGGAAGCCCCAGTGCTTAAATGTGTCAAACTTTGCCTTTTCTGTGAGAATGGACACATTCAATATCCCTGTGCGCTCAATCATTCCATGTGTGTAATTCTTTTTGTTGACTGCCACTACAATACGATTGGGTTCTGTTGTTACTTGTGAAACTGTATTGACAATACATCCATTGTCCTTTTCTCCCTCTCTTGCTGTCAGTACAAACAATCCATACGTAAGATTGTACATTGCTTTCATATCCATATATTGCTTCCTCCTATTTCTGTTTATGATCTATACCTATTGTTATAGAATCATTTTTTAAACAAATATTCTTATTTGTCAATTACCATTCATTGATATTGGGTCGAGGCACTCTCCACCACTGTTCAAAATCTATTGTGTACTGTGATAAAATACTTCCAATATCGGAAGGTACTTCGTAGGAGGTCTTCTCTAAAAAGTACGTGACAAACACATCTACATCCTCAATCGCTTGTGACTTTGCACAAGTTCTCCCAAGATCTACCAATGCAGCAGTCTCTTCTGATATGGAACAAACTGTCTCCTCCAGTCTGCGATTACTTGGAAACAGAACCTCATGTTCCTGTAACACAATTCTATAAATGCTGTAAATCACCTCATTTATTGCATGAAGCTTTATATACCCATCAACTGGACAACTCTTTAAGAAATAATAATAATTTAACCAAAAATCCGCATAAAAGGAAAACAGTTTTTCAGCTTTTTCACCGCGCTGAAATACAGGAATCAAAGATACCAAATCTGGAATCTCGGGATCTTGTGTAAACAGAACACGCGCTTTGAGAAACGCATTGCGTGTAGGCTCACTGCCTTTTTGAGCTGCATCCACCAAGAACTGTTTGGTCATATACTTTACATCAAAATAGCCCTTTTCATAGGTACAGTATCCCGCAATTGTCTCTGCTGTATGGTGATTTTTTTGCCGTTGCAGATATTCCTCTTCTGATACAATAACCATTGCATCCAAATCTGAATCAATACGCTCACAGCCTTTTGCTACAGAACCACCAAAGATCAGCGCAATCACACCTTCTCTTTCCTGAAAATACTTGATTAAATTGTCCAAAGATTCCTTATGGTGTTGATACATAACGCTCCTCCTATCCACCTCCATAATCATTTCCCACACTGTTATTTAATACTTTTTACTAAAATAGAGTATAACACACAGACACAACTAAATCAATCTAGCAGATAAAAAGTTCCTTTTGAGAATCAACACAATTTTTCCAATTAGAAATAAATATCTTCTGGGCTTTCTCCATTTAGTGATGGCATTATTGTTCTTTCTAAATAGAGAAGGCTCCATTAGAAGTATAGGAATATAAACATATCATCAAATAAATATGTTCTATATATTATAAATTGCTGTTTTTGGCTCTTTTGTCCCTATTAAAATTTGCTATAAGCTCATGTTTAAAATCCTAAAAAACATGCTAAACTGCTTAAAGATATCCTAAAAAGGAGGAGCACATTTTTGTGTACAAAACTAAAAAGAGGCAAGCACTAATTCTAACTGTGCCTACCTCTTTCTATACTCACCACTCTAGTAGGAAGCAATATCCTACATTAGGTATTTACAAATCACTATTCTGCAATATCTGCATACATAAAGTACCAATATCCATAAGGTGAATGCCAAGAGCCTGTGATCTTCTCACTCTGTAACCAGAAATCATTATAATATGCCACTGGTATACATCCTGTTTCTGCCATCAAGATATCCTCTGCTTTATGAAGAGCCTGAGAACGCTCTGCTGCGTCCAATGTTGTTCTAGACACTTCCATAGCAGCATCATACTCTGCATTGTTAAACTTACCATCATTATTTCCGTTTGTAGAATAAAGCAAGTCCAACATGTTGGAAGGATCGCTGTAATCGCCTACCCATCCATTTCTAGAAGAATCATAATCGCCATTACGTCTCATTGGAGTGAAGCTTCCCCACTCTACGATCTCTACTTGAAGATCAATGCCAAGTTCTCCCCATGCCTGCTGTAAGTACTCAGCAACTACTTTGTGATATCCTGCATCATTTGTAGAATATGTAATGGATGGAAGTCCCTCTCCATTGGCATATCCTGCCTCTTCTAGCAATCTCTCAGCCTCTTTTACATTAGCCTCATGTGTTGTTATATCAATGTAAGGTTTTCCACCATTTGCATTGTCCATAAACTGGCTTCCGTCGGTATCAATCCAACCAGGTCCCATAAAATTGCCTGCTGCTGTATAAGTACCCTGCATCAAAGTATTTGCAACATATTCACGATCAATTGCAAGGCTCAATGCTTTACGAACATTTGCATCATTAAAAGGCTCTCTGTTCAAATTCAAGCTTAGGTAATACGTACCAATAATAGGATCAACAAAGAAATCTGAATTTCCTAACAAAGATGGAATCTCCTCTGTTGGAACGTCCTTAATCATCAAAACTTCACCTGTCTGATATGCACTATAAGCAGCATTGGCATCCTCGATCAAATTCCACTTAATACCAGCCAACTTGATTGCATCTGCATTCCAGTAGTTTGTGTTCTTGCTCATAAGAATATGTGAGCCTGGCACCCACTCTGAAATATAGAAAGGTCCGTTACAAATATAAGTTTCTGCCTTGGTTGCCCACGCATCACCATTTGCATCGATTGTTGCCTGCTGAACAGGGCTTAATGTAGCAAATGCTGCAAGACTGCCAAAATAAGAACACGGATTTGATAAAGTAACCACAAATGTCTTGTCATCTGGAGCTGCTACCTGAAGTGCATCCAGATTTCCTGCTACTGCATCCTGATACCCTGCTACCATACCAAGGACTGTCTCAGCATAAGGAGCTGCTACCATTGGATCACACACTCTCTTCCAGCTATATACAAAATCATTTGCTGTTAAGTCTGAACCATCAGACCACTTTAATCCATCTCTTAAATGAAAGGTCCATGTAAGACCATCCTCACTAGTTTCCCATGACTCAGCCTGACCAGGTATAAGTTTTCCATCCTGATCCACTGCTAACAGACATTCAAAAGAATGAAGCAACATGTTACCGCCGTCAACTGCACTGTTCAATGCAGGATCAATGGTCTCAGGGTCAGGTCCTACCTGAACAGACAAGATCTTATCCCCTGTAGTAACTGTTTCACCTGTTGCATTGTCTGTCGTTGCATTGTCAGATGATTCGTTGTTAGCTGCATTGTTGCTCTCTGTGTTTGTATTTGACGCATTACTGTCTGCTGGTGTATTATTATTGTTGCCACCGCAAGCTGTAAGCCCAAGTACCATCGTTGCTGCTAACATAAATGTCAATACTCGCTTTTTCATAACATTCCTCCTCTAAAATTTTTTGTAGCCGTTTACTAAACAGCTTTGTTTTATATAAACAATACAGGTATTCTATTCATCACCTCAATACAATACCCATATCTGTTTACCACAATTAATTGCATTTGTCAATATGATGACAAGCTGCAAAATGTCCTTTTTCTAGTTCACGCCACTGTGGCACCTGCTCAGCACACTGCTTGCTTGCATAGGGACATCTAGTACGAAAACGACAACCAGAAGGCGGATTCAAAGGACTTGGAACATCCCCTTCTAGCACAATACGCTTGCTCGTTTTGGCAGTATTTGGATCTGCGATAGGAATTGCCGAAATAAGACTTTTGGTATAAGGATGGAGTGGTCTTGTAATCAATTCATAGCTGTCTGCCAACTCCACCATTCTCCCTAAATACATAACACCAATTCTATTAGAAATATGTTTTACTGCCGAAAGATCATGTGCAATAAACAAGTAGGTGAGTCCCATTTCCTGTTGCAAATCTTCAAACATATTGATTACCTGTGCCTGAATCGATACATCGAGCGCCGAAATAGGTTCGTCACAGACAATAAACTCCGGCTTAACTGCAAGCGCTCGCGCAATTCCAACACGTTGGCGCTGACCACCAGAAAATTCATGTGGATAACGATTTGCATGTTCAGAATTTAACCCGACACGCCGCAACATCTCTATGATAATCTCATATCGTTCCTTCTTGTTTGACGCCATCTTATGTACATCAATCGCCTCTCCAATGATATCTCCGATTGTCATACGCGGATCAAGGCTTGCATAAGGATCTTGAAACACGATCTGCATTTTTTTTCTGTAGGGAAGCATCTGTGCATACTGCTTCTTCTCAACGTCAAAGATAACCCCCCCATCATAGATAAAACGACCTCCTGTTGGCTCATACAACCGTAACAGTGTTCGGCCTGTCGTTGTCTTACCACAGCCAGACTCGCCTACCAATCCCAGAGTTTCTCCTCTGTCAACTGTAAAAGAAACATCCTCTACTGCCTGAATATACCTTTTATTTTTTCCAAATCCACCAGCGGGAAAATATTGACGTAAATGCTCTACCTGCACTAATTTTTCACTCATCTGCGGCTCCTTTCTCCAGTTGCTCCTTCTGGTTTAGCCAGCACTGTGTATAATGAATTTCTCCAAAATTGGTGACGGGTGGCATTTCGCGCAAGCAAATTTTCATGCAAGCTTCGCATCTAGGGGCAAACGGACAGCCTTTTGGCGGATTTAACAGATCTACCGGCGTTCCCTCAATCGGGATCAATCTCTCATGCTCCTTAGTGTCCAGTCTAGGAATCGATCGAATCAATCCCTTTGTATACTGATGTCTAGGATGATAAAAAATATCCTCAGCCGTACCATACTCAACAATCTTTCCGGCATACATAACTGCAATGCGCTCACACATGCTGGCAACAACACCCAGATCATGTGTAATCATAATAATTGCCATCCCTAACTTATCCTTGAGTTCCATCATCAGTTCTAGAATCTGCGCCTGAATTGTCACGTCAAGCGCTGTAGTTGGTTCATCTGCAATCAAAAGCTTTGGTTCACAGGCAAGCGCCATTGCAATCATAACTCTCTGGCGCATCCCGCCAGACAACTCATGTGGATGCTGTTTTAACCGCTTTTCAGGCTCATTAATCCCAACCAACTCTAGCAACTCTTTTGCGCGTGCCTTTGCCTGTGTTTTATTTTTATCTGTATGGAGTAAAATCGCCTCCATAATTTGATTTCCTATCGTATAGACGGGATTTAAACTTGTCATAGGGTCCTGGAAAATAATAGATATCTCATTTCCACGAATTTTGCGCATCTCTTTGTCTGACATAGTCTCGATCTGATGTCCATTGAAATACAGGCTTCCACCAACTAGCTTTCCTGGATGTGCTGTCAACCCCATCAAGCTGTACGCTGTCACAGACTTGCCGGAGCCGCTCTCTCCCACAATCCCCAATACTTCTCCTTCCTTTAAACGGATGGAGACATCATTCAATGCCTTAACTTCTCCTGCTGGGGTGAAAAAAGAAAGCCGTTCATTTTTTATATCAACAAGATATTCCTGCATACTAGTCATCCGCCTTTCCTAATGTTTTAATTTGGGATCAAATGCATCCCTAAGTCCATCACCTAACAGATTAAAGCTCAAAATAATCAAACTAATCAAAGCCGCCGGAATAAAGAGCAAATATGGATATGTATTGATACCATTTAGGGCATCGCTAGCAAGACTTCCCAGAGAGGGAAGTGGTACAGCGACTCCCATACCTAAAAAGCTTAGAAAACTCTCTGTAAAAATGGAGGATGGAATCTGAAGTGTAGTAGTTACAATCAATGTACCAATACAGTTGGTCAACAAATGCTTTTTGATAATCTTGCCATTACCAACACCCAGTGCGCGTGCTGCCGTAACATATTCACTTTCCTTGAGCGTCAAGATCTGGCTTCTTACCATACGTGCCATTCCAACCCAATAGAGCAGGGCAAACACCACAAAAATACTAATTAGATTTTCTCCAACCACCCCGACCCATGCAAATCCAGGAACCGCCTTCAAACTTTCCAATGGCGCCTTTAATGCAAAGGACAACAATACAATCAAGAGAATATCGGGTATCGTATAGATAATATCGACTATACGCATCATAATCAAATCGACCCATCCGCCAAAAAAGGCTGCCACAGATCCATATAAAGATCCAATCACCAATATAATTGCAGTTGCGATCAAACCAACTAACAAAGAAATACGGCTTCCCACCATGACGCGGATAGCATAGTCACGTCCCATCTTATCTGTTCCAAAAATGTGCGGAAATACTTTCTCTCCTGCATCAATTCGCGCTTGCTCCTGCTCAGAGTACTCCATTGGTGCCAAGTGATTGGCTCCCTTCATTTGCTCCTTGTAGCTATAGGGATAAAACATAGGAACAATAAAGGAAAAAATCATAATTAGGATAATAATCACAAGGCTTACCATCGCCACTTTATTCTTGACAAAACGGCGCATACCATCCTTCCAAAAGCTGACACTCTCGCGCATAATTACTTGACTTTGCTTTTCTTCCTCGGTAGCAAGAATAAAATCTTCTGGATTTAATTTTAATTGAAAACTCAATGAATTCTGCTTCATTTAGGTTGCTCCTTACTTCAATTTAATACGTGGGTCAACTATTTTGTATACAAGATCCACCAACACATTCATTACAACGATCAACGTTGCAAGAAAAATAGTCGTTCCCATAATCAGCGTATAATCACGCCCGCTAATCGCTCCAATAAACTCTCCCCCAAGCCCTGGAATAACAAAAATCTTTTCTACGACAAAGCTTCCTGTCACAGTGTACGCCAACATAGGACCTACATACGTAACAACTGGAAGAATCGCATTTCGCAAAGCATGCTTAAATAAAATCCAAAAACCAGATACACCCTTTGCTTTGGCTGTTCGCATATAATCTTGTTCTAACACATCCAACATGGAAGAACGCATCAGACGCATAATATAGGCTGTAGGATAAAAGGCGAGTGCAATCACTGGCATAATATAATGCTTCCAGCTTGACAAGCCCATTGTTGGAAGCCATTTTAGATGAACTCCAAACAAATACATCAACAATGTACAGATTACAAAGCTTGGCACCGCAATTCCACAGGTGGATACCACACTAATCAAACTGTCAAGAAACTTTCCCCTCTTTAGAGCTGCCATACATCCTAATGGAATTCCCAGACACAGCGCCGTCAAAACAGAAATTCCTCCTAGTCTAGCCGACACCGGAAACTTCATGGTAATGATCGACATCACAGTACGCCCTCTTTGTTTGAGGCTATCCCCAAAATCACCATGTAGCGCATCACTCATATATGTAAAATACCTTTGTAACAGGGGCTTGTCCAAACCATATTTTGCCTCTAATGCGGCTGTAGCCTGCGGACTAATTGCTTTCTCCGACAAAAATGGCCCACCAGGTACCATGTTCATCAAAAAGAATGTAATCGTAGCCACCGCCCAGACTGTCACAACTGCCAGTAGTATTCGTTTTATCATATACTTTACCATACTAAAGTCTCCTTCTTTAAAAAAATAGAAAGCTTTATCTTTTGGCTTTCCATCGCATTTTCCAAAATATAAAAATTTTCAGATAAAAACTTTTTCAAATGAAAAAAACAAAAAAACCATTTGTTATACGAAAACTCCATTGTTCCCGCAACGCTTTTAACATAATACAAACAATTTATTCATTTGTCAAGTTTCTCATTGATTTTTCCTTGATTTTACATATACCATTCACTTATTTTGCAAATTTATAATCATCCATCTTAATCATTTTTTCTGTTTATATCTTCTATAATTAATATATATTTTTGATATACATAGTAATATTTACTTATAAATTTTAATTATTTTTTACATAAAACGCCTTATTATTGTTTTAAAATTTTCCTATTATTAACAAAAGGCCAAAATCGTACTGAAGAAGAAACGCAAAACCTAAAAAGAGGTCTATTTTTTTCTATAATGCAACTAAAAAACTGCAAACAGTATACATTTTTCATGGACAAACAATTGCATAAATCCCAAAATATGCCGCATCCTATTCTAATAGTAGTTATTTAGTAGTTATTGACAAACCGCAAGATTTATGTATAATAAAAATTAGTTGTTCGCGCAGAATGGACAATTGTATCTACCAATAGGACATAAGTGCAATGGACAAAAATGTCTATAGGCACTTTTTTACTTATAACGTGGTTTTCCCCTTTGCATGTTTTGTACCCTAAACAATAGCGGAAACATCCATGCGTGAGGTTAAACAATATTTATGAACCGGAAAATCACCGCTTTTGCGGCTTTAGCATTTTCCAAAAAAGAAGGAGGACAATTTTGTTATGAAAACCAGAGCAAAAGTACTTGCTGTGCTACTGGCGGGGACTATGATAGCCAGCTCCCTGACAGCCTGCGGCAACAAACCATCAGATCCGGCACCTACGGATACTGCTCAAACAACCCCCCCGTCTGAGTCATCGGGAGATTCAGACGAAACTTCTACACAGGCTCCAGAAGAGGAGAATGTTGACTTATCCGCCATGAGTTACGATGAGGCATCATCCTACATCTACGAACAAAACTTAGGCGAATTCTACTCAATATACCAAGAAGCTAAACAAGAGGTTGACAATCTCTCCAAGCGTTATGCTATGATGGCAGTCGCTGAGGCTAAGCTTTTGGAGTCAGGTGTTCTAAATCCACAAACTTCACAGGGTGGAGCCTATGCAATGACCAGACTTGCACCTTATACCAAATCTTCTGTTATGTGGGGTTCTGATGAGTACCGTTTTCACAATGCAGTGGTAACCAAAGATCTTATCAAAGCCTCTGATTATTCTGCAATGAAAGAAAAATGGGCAGAGTTAAGAGGTACAGGTACTTATGAAGAGTGGGTAAAATCTTATTTGCAAGAACAAGGATACGACTTAAAAGATTCTTATTCTTATCACAACTATGGATCTGATCCTACAACATGGGATGTTCTTTCTACCAGCCAAACCGTTGATATTTATGCGTTGGTCAACACCTATGATGGTCTTTTAGAGTATGATATGGAAAATGTACAACAACCCGCGTTGGCAACAGGCTATGAAGTATCTGACGACGGTTTGACCTATACCTTCCATATTCGCGAAGGTGTTGAGTGGGTTGATTCCCAAGGTAGAAAAGTAGCTGATGTCAAGGCTGACGACTTCGTTGCAGGTTTACAACATATGATGGATGCCGCTGGTGGACTTGAGTATTTGATTGAGGGCGTAATTGTCAATGCATCTGAATATATTTCTGGTGAAGTGACAGACTTTAGTCAAGTAGGTGTGAAGGCTGTCGATGATTACACATTAGAATACACACTAGAGACTCCTACTCCATTTTTCACCACGATGTTAGGTTATAGTGTATTTGCACCTTTAAGCAGAGATTACTATACATCCCAGGGCGGAAAGTTTGGTATGATGGACTATGATTCTTCTGCAACAGACTATACTTATGGTAAATCTCCTGACAATATTGCCTATTGTGGTCCTTTCTTAGTGACAAACTATACTTCTAAAAATGTAATCGTGTTTACAGCAAACGAGAAGTATTGGAATAAGGACAATGTTAATATTCACTCTATGTCATGGCCTTATCAAGACCAGTCTGATGCCACCAAGATGTACAATGACATCAAAAACAGCGTTCTCGACTCCACTGCCTTAAACACTTCAGAAGTAGAGTCTGCAAAAGCTGATGGTATGTTTGATGAATATTCTTATATTAGTGATACAACAAGCTCTACTTTCTCACTCTACTATAATCTCTATCGTACTGCTTATGCAAACAGCAATGACGAGACTAAGGTAGTATCTGTTCTTACAGACGAAGAAAAAGAGTTAGCCAATGCAGCACTGGGAAATGCTAATTTCCGTCTGGCAGTTTCTTTCTCAATGGATAAGGCAGCGCGGCAGGCACAGCGTGTTGGCGAGGACCTAAAGTACATTAGACTTCGCAACACTTATACTCCTGGTAATTTCGTAACATTAGAAGAAGATGTAACAATTGACATTAATGGTACTGCAACCACATTTGCAGCAGGCACCAATTATGGTGAGATTGTTCAAGCACAGCTCGATGCCGATGGAATTCCCATCAAGGCATATGACAAAACTGCTAACGACGGCATTGGCAGCAGTGATGGTTATGATGGATGGTACAATCCTGACAATGCAGTAACTTTCTTGAACAAAGCTATCGAAGAATTAGCAGCACAAGGATACACTATTGACGAAAATAATCCTGTTCGTCTGGAGCTTCCTTATACATCCAGCATTGAGTGGTGTACCAATCAGGCAAACGCTCTCAAACAGTCCGTTGAAAAAGCACTAGGAGGAAAAGTTATCCTTGTTTTAGCTGATGGTGCTGATTCAAATGAGTGGTACTACACAGGATACTATACTGATTATGGCTATGAGGCAAACTACAACATCACAGACGTATCTGGATGGGGCGCTGACTTTGGTGATCCTTCCACATATCTCGATACGTTCTTACCTGATTATGCAGGCTATGTAACTAAGAGTCTTGGTATTTTCTAATACCATCTTCATTGTGCAAAGGGGAATGGATATAATGTCCATCCCCCTTTGCAGCAGATAAAGAGTGGATAATCTTATGGCAAAATATTTATTAAAACGCTTATTTCACGGGCTGCTTTCTGTCATTGTTGTTGTGATGTTAATTATGATTATGATTTATTCTCTATTGGATCGAAACCTGATTTTCGCGCAGGATAGTGTCTACTCCCATCAGCAAAACAACCAAAAAGTAGCTTACAGATATCAAAAGTGGGAAGAATATGGATATCTAGATTATGTGACATACTCAGACTATCTCAATACCTTAACTGCTAACGGCGAAATCGATGAGGAAACTCGCTCCGCAGCAGTAGGATTTGGAAGAACTCCAGATAAGGACTCGGACATTGTAAAAGAGTATGTAGAAAAATTTACAAATTACTATCAATCCCAAGGTTATACTATAAACCGTCTAGATGCCGTCTTAATGGGCGGAAAAAAATATGCGAATGGTGGACAGCAGCAGCTTTTCGCCTACAAAGATATTCCGTTGACACATCGTCTATGGAATTATTTTGCTGGAATTTTTTCTATTGACAATATTCATGAAATTGAGAATGATGTAGGGAAACGTGGTATTTCCCTTACTTTATATGATCCTGCTTATGGTGGGAATAAATTTTCACCGGCTATTATTGGAAATGGAACACGACACAAATATCTGTTTTATTGTGATTCTACATTTCCCTTTATACACCAAAATATTTTAACGATTCGTCTTGGCACCTCCTATACAGTAAACACAGGTGTGGATGTATTTACTACCATGACCAAAACGCAAGGTTCCTATGTGGCATCGCCTGTCACTTATCCAACTGGTCTTGTGGAAGACAGTGCAGATGATCTACATTCTGCCACTTATCTCGCCGATTCTTTGCATACAAGCCTACTCTATGAAGAGCGATACACAGATGACTATACCATTGTAGACACCGTAAAGGGTGGGTACTCCAAAATGGGTTACTCCTTCTTAATTGGTATTATTGCTGTTATTTTAGCCTATTCTATTGGTGTTCCACTCGGAATCGCAATGGCGCGTAAAAAAGATAAACTCATTGACAAGATTGGGACATTGTACATTATCTTTATTATTGCAGTTCCTTCTCTAGCATATATCTTTCTGTTTAAAGCAATGGGTGGTCGATTAGGTTTGCCTACCACATTCGATATGGATACGACTAACAAACTTGTGTATGTTCTTCCCATCGTTTCCTTGGCACTTCCACAGATTGCAAATCTGATGAAGTGGCTGCGCCGTTATATGATCGATCAAATGAATGCGGACTATGTTAAATTTGCTCGTGCCGGCGGCCTATCAGAAAATGAAATATTTACAAAGCATATTTTAAAAAATGCTGCGATTCCTATTATTCATGGTATTCCTTTAAGTATTCTGGGCTGTCTGACAGGTGCTATTATTACAGAACGTGTGTATGTTGTTCCTGGTGCAGGAAACCTATTGACTGAAGCTATCAATAAATATGACAACGGCGTAATTGTTGGTGTTTCTTTGTTTTATGCGATCCTGAGTGTGGTTTCTATTATATTAGGAGATATCTTAATGTCTATGGTTGACCCACGGATTTCTTTTTCTAATAAAGGACGCTAAACCATTAAGAAAGACTAAGGCTGCAAAAAACACAGCCTAAGTCTTTCTAAATGGTTTGGAAGAACGCAAGGACAGCGTTCTTCACAGATTACCATTTTGGCTGCAAAAAACACAGCCTAAGTCTTTCTAAATGGTTTGGAAGAACGCAAGGAC
>CAJUHQ010000005.1:61453-65954 GCA_910586095.1 uncultured Lachnospiraceae bacterium
GGCTGCAAAAAACACAGCCTAAGTCTTTCTAAATGGTTTGGAAGAACGCAAGGACAGCGTTCTTCACAGATTACCATTTTGGCTGCAAAAAACACAGCCTAAGTCTTTCTAAATGGTTTGGTTTATTTTTTATGTTTTATAGTTTGTTGTAAAGATTTTAAAGGAAGGGTAATGACCTATGAATGTACAATTTACATTAGGAAAACATACTTCTGTGACTGTAGAGGATTTGAATGAACAAGATTTGACACAAGGTTTATCAGATGAGGAACTATTTTCTGCTGTGAATCATGATGATTTAGAGTCCGAGAAAATTACAGCTCCTCGATATTCTTATTGGAATTCTGTCTTTCGTGTATTTTTCCGTAAAAAAATTAATATTGTTATGTTAGGGTTGCTTGCAACTATTGTCTTAATGTCCTATTTATATCCAATATTTGTTGAGTATGACCGATATGGAAATCTATTAAACGCATCGGCAAAGCACTTGATGCCTTCTGATGCGTTCAAGCAATTTGGATTTAGTATCCACTGGATCTTAGGAGCTGGAGCCGCAGGGCAATCTACTTTTGATGCCATCTGGTATGGTGCAGAAATCTCCATTTCTCTCGCACTGATTGTAGCGTTAATCAATATGTCAGTCGGTGTCATTATAGGTGCAATCTGGGGCTTTTCTAAAAAGGTAGATACTGTGATGATGATTGTCTACAATATTATCGCCAATCTTCCTTATATTTTAGTTATCTCTGTAATGGTTATGATTTTTACGGCTGGTTTTTGGACAATGGTTTTTGCGATGACGATTACTGGATGGCTGTCTATTGCATACTTTATCCGCACACAAGTCATCATTATCCGTGACAGAGAGTACAATTTAGCCTCTAGATGTCTAGGAACATCCACTATTCGTATTGCTATGAAAAATATCCTTCCGTTTATGACCTCTGTTATTGTCACACTCGCAGCAACCGAGATCCCTTCTTATATTTCCTATGAGGTATTTTTAGCCTACATTGGAATGGGCCTAAAGGAAATGTCACTCGGTCGTCTCATCTACGAGGCAGAGAGTGCGATGCTTACCCCTGGATGGGGATTTGAGTTCTGGAGTCCTGTCGCTGTTGCCTCCATTATTACTATTGTATTGTATGTAGTTGGACAGAATCTAGGAGATGCGTCAGACCCACGTACCCATATGTAAATCACATTTACCACACAGAACATTCGCTTTTGTTGTTTCTGTGTGCACATCAAAAACAAAACATCCAGCAAATACATTGTACTTCTAAGCAACATGGGGGTTTGAGAATGGAAGATAAAAAGGTACTATTATCAATCAAAGATTTGGACGTGAAATTTCGTGTGCGCGGTAAGCACTTAACTGCGATCCGCGGCGTTTCTCTCGATATTTATGAGAATGAATCCATTGCAATTGTTGGTGAGTCTGGCTCTGGAAAATCAGTGTTTACAAAAACCTTTGCCGGAATGTTAGACAGCAATGGCTATATTGACAATGGCAGTATTGTTTTTCATGATGCAGAGTTATCTGATACCATTGTAAAAAAAGATGCCCTTGCAAAGAAAATGATTGAACATGCTGTCAATCGATTAAACAATGCCGCAAAGTTAGAGTTAGGCATTGACACCTATCAAAAAATGCAAGCACTAGAGGCAGAAAAAGAGGAAAAAGGTCGTCTTAGTTTGGAAGAACGACAGGAGAGTGCCTCAAAGATTGCCGAATTAAGAACTAGGAAAACAGAGGCATATAATCTGAAGTTAACTTTGGATACTAAAAAAGATAAAGCACAGATCAAAGAATTATCGCGCACTATTTCTAGTATAGACAAAGAGTTAAAACAACTGATAGCAGATAGACGCAAACAAGATAGGGCAGCAGCCAAAAAACTTTCTGAGGACACTGCCTATCTTAACCAGTACAATCAAAAAATGTCCAAGCTAAAGGAACAATACAAGCAGGAAACAAGTGGTTCCATCACTCCCGAAACCATAAAGCGCAATGAGATTCTTGCAAGAGAAGTGTATCTATCTGTCGGAAGATATAGTTTGTCCAAACGTGTACAACTTCTAAACCAGCTTTTGGTACAGTTGCGCAATGCTATGATGATAGGGATAGATCTATCTGATGATACACAGAGAAATATGATTTTTGACAAGGTTGCTTTCCGTGTAAAATATCTAGACGAAACAGCAGATACATTGCATGGCATATGTATTCTCAATCTTGCAACTGTCAAATATCCAAAGGATTGGTATCAAATCCGCGGCAAAAAAATTGCCACTGTATTTCAAGATCCCATGACTTCATTAAATCCAATTATTACCATTGGCAAGCAAATTACATCCATTATCATCAAACATCAGAATTGTACAGAAGCTGAGGCGCGCACAAAGGCGTTAGACTTGATGAAAAAAGTGGGGATTCCCAATGCAGAGGATCGATTTGACGATTACCCGTTCCAATATTCTGGCGGTATGCGCCAACGAATTGTCATTGCGATTGCATTGTCTTGTCAGCCTAAGATCCTCATCTGTGATGAACCTACAACAGCACTTGATGTTACGATTCAGGCTCAGATTTTAAAGCTTCTCAAGGATTTGCAAAAAGAATTTAACTACACTATTGTGTTCATCACACATGATTTAGGTGTAGTTGCTAATATTGCGGACCGCGTTGCCGTTGTTTACGCAGGCCAAATTGTTGAACTCGCCTCTGTAGAAGAGCTATTTTATGACCCACGTCACCCATACACATGGGCCTTGCTTTCTTCTATGCCACAGTTAGCAGAGCGCAACACTAAGCTGTATTCTATCACTGGCACACCTCCTTCTCTATACAATAAGATTGTGGGGGATGCATTTGCTCCGCGAAATCCATACTGCATGAAGATTGATACGCTCAAGGAACCGCCAATGTTTCAGGTTAGTGACACACACTTTGCAAAAACATGGCTGCTAGACCCTCGTTCCCCGAAGGTCACAAAACCAGAGGCTATCCAAAATATCCACGAGAAACTATTAAATGCATTTAATATATAGGAGTGTCGGAACGTGTCTAAGCTAAATCAGGAAAAAACAGGGCGTGCCTCTCGTTTACCAGAGCACGGTCCTATAGATGAAAATGGTAAAGAAATATTATTGTCCTTAAAAAATGTAGATATTACTTTTGGAAAAGGCGAAAATGCTGTAAAAGCAGTCAAAAATGCCAATTTTAACATATACAAAGGAGAAACTTTTTCCCTCGTAGGAGAGTCCGGATCTGGCAAAACCACCATTGGTAGAGCTGTTATTCGCGTCAATCCTTGCGCAGGAGGTGAGATTCAATACAAGGGAGTGCGTATTTCTGGAAAGATACCTCATTCTCTTGACCGCGAAGTCATCCGTAATATTCAGATGGTATTTCAAGATCCTGCCGCTTCACTCAACGAGCGCGCTACCGTAGATTATATTGTTTCCGAGGGATTATATAACTTTCATTTATATGAGAATGAGGCTGACCGTGTTCGTAAGGTAGAATCCATGATTAACGAAGTGGGCCTTTTGCCTGAGCACTTAACACGCTATCCTCACGAATTTTCGGGTGGGCAGCGTCAACGTATTGGACTTGCCAGAGCGATGGTTATGGAGCCAGAACTTGTCGTTGCAGACGAGCCTATCTCTGCTTTGGATGTCTCTATTCGTGCACAAGTTTTAAACCTTTTAAAGAAGTTCCAGCAGGAAAAAGATCTTACCTATCTGTTTATTGCACATGATCTTTCTATTGTCCGCTTTATCTCTGACCGTATTGGCGTTATTTACAAAGGTGACATTGTAGAAGTGGCAGAAGCAGAAGAGTTGTTCAATTTCCCTTTGCATCCATATACACACTCGCTGATTTCTGCGATCCCCATTCCAGATCCACAGCTTGAAAAAAATAAAGTATTGTACACATACGATGCATCTATGCACGATTACAGTGTTGATAAACCTGAACTTGTCTGTATTGGGCACGATCATTATGTTTTTGGCAACAAAAAGGAGATTGAAGCTTACAAAAAAACACGCGAAAAAGATATTCCTGTCAAATCCATCACCATTGCCGATCCCAATACCAAAACACAGACACAATCAACAAACACACTTACTCATACGGCTGCCGAAGAAGAATTTCTCCAGGCTCCTTTACATGATACAGGAAGTCTCTGGTATCAAATTATCGCATTTATCTTGCCAATTTTGGCATTAATTGGGGCACAGATCTTTAAGAGCAAACACTATTATCGTAATTATCACGCTTGTAAACGTGGTGCAATCTACGGTTTAATTGTAAGAGGAGTGATTGTTGCATTCTTTGCGCTCCTGTTACTATTGGCGGTGATTTAATGAAACAGATAGATGCGAGATTTCGCGAAGCCGCGACATGGGAGTTAGTGTGAGAAGTACTTCTAGCTGCCTGTGGCAGTTTCCACTCACAGCAAAGGCTGTTTCGTGGAGAAGTACTAAGTCT
>CAJUHQ010000006.1:0-43814 GCA_910586095.1 uncultured Lachnospiraceae bacterium
TTAGTTTATCATACTCTTTCCTTCGTTGTCAAGTACTTTTTTTAATTTTTTTATTCTTATTTTTTGTTGATACTTTTTATGAAAACTTTTTTGTCAAAACTGCATTTGAGATCGATATTTATTCAAAACAATTTCGATTTTCTAACTTCATTTCTAAGTATCAACTTTTCTCTCAACAACGTGTTTTATAATATCACGCTATATTTCGAATGTCAACATCTTTTTTCAAATATTTTCCAAAATTCGTTTTCTTTTAACAATGCAAACTTTGTTCGCTATAGCAAACTTTGCGTCTATAGTCAGCATAGCCAAACAAGATGGCTAACTAGCGCAAAAAGCAATGGGCATTTATTGGCATTTCTCGGTGTGAAACTTCTCACACTATTTTAGCTAACAATTCTACCAAATAATTAGAATAATACAAGGTAGTCAGAAAACTACTTTTTGATACTTGTTCTATTATCCAACTATTCAGTTCCATGCGATCAAAACTTCCTATCATAAGAAATATAAACCACACTACAAATACTGCTTCTACAGCACCTAGTGCTGCTCCTGCTAGCTGGTCTGCAAGTTTCCCAATTGGAATGGCTCTCACAAGCTTAAAAGTACTCACTAAAAACGTGATACTCTTATGAATGATTCTGATAATCACTAACAACGTAATCGCCATAATGACATTAGCATAGCTTCCCTGTATAAAATTTCCAACACCTTTTGCGATTACTACGAGGACTATTATTCCCAATATGCCAGATACTATACGCACAATACTTTCTAAAAGCCCGCGTTTCCAGCCCCATACTATCCCCGTTATAATCATGATGACCACAATTATAAAAAGTACATTGATCTCCAAAATTACTTCCTCCTTATTATGATATCAGAACATGCGCACAAAACACTTTTTGTATTTTGTGCGCATACAACATATAGCTCTATTCTTTTTGTCATTGTAGTTCAATTTGTTGTATCGCTGAATCTGTAATCAATGTATGTTTTGAGATACCTCCTCCTGGGATAAGACAATATACAGCTTCTTGAAAAACTCCCTGATATTTTAGTCGCTCTCCCCAGTCATACAAAATACATTCATTTTCATTATAAATGATAATTCCTGACGACGCAAACAAAATTTCCTTATACTCCATATCAAATGCAATATCACTGACTTTCTTTGCATTGGTATCATATATTTCTACTCGGTAAGTCGTTCCCCCTGCTGTATTATAAAAGACAAGGCCTACATGTCCTTCGTCATAAAATACACTCTGTATCTCCTCTGAAATCATAATTTCTGAAACACTCTCTGGCTTTTGTTTTCCCTTGTAGAACATTAGGCGATTGTCCGCCACTGCAAACACAGTATCATTGTTCATAAAATGCACTTCTGGTACAATTGCTCCAGCGTACCCATAACCACTCACCAAATTATCTATGTAATTTTTCCCTACTGAGGAAAAATTGTAAAATCCTATACTTGATGTGATTTTTCCATTTTCTGCTTTCACATAAGAAACAGCCACCTGGCTACCATCACTTGAAATGTCAATCGCAATGGGATAACCCGAATTGCTCATAGTAATCGTAAACTCTACAAGAAGCTCTCCTGAAGTACTATTGTACAGACAGATACTAGTAATTGTTCCGTTGTCAAGCACTGCGGCCACAACACCATTTGACGATACACAAAAATCTCTAATTGGCACTGTCGTGTTAATCGTTCCAAGCATCCCTTGTGTGTTTGCTACATAAATGTTTCTGCCATTATAATCTCCCACTGCTACTGTTTTTTTGCAGGTTCGCACGATTATATTTTGCATTTCATATGTCTGATTCCATATCATCTTTCCTTTTGTGTCAGTACAGCTCATTCCATCATTGCTGTAGGTGAACAATGTCCCACCAAAACTAATACTTTTAGAATCGGTTGCTCGTATCCACTCTGTTTGTTGTACCACTACGTAATCTGTATATTCCATACTTTTCCAGTGAAGATACAACACAAAAACCACTGCTGCTGCAAACACAAGCACGCCCAGTACGATATAGAACTTAATCTGTCTGTGGCGTGCGAGTTGATTATCCATCGATTTTTTGTCTCTATCTGTTCCTTCTGTTTTTCCAATCTTATGCCTGCCGCCTTTTAAAAGGTATTGGTTTCTATTAAAATCCCTTATTTCCGCCATTGGTATACCCCATTTATATTTCGAATACCTATAGTATACCATTATTCTCTATGGAAGTAAAAGCTTTTGTCCAGAAAGAATATTATTGGGATCATCAATGTGATTCCATTGGCAGATTGCATCCACATGGTCAAAATCCCCATAGGCGGCAAAACTGATCGTTCTTAGTGTATCTCCTTGGCGCACCACATAGTATTGGGGCACCTTATCTGTCTGCATATTTGATGCTTGTGTATCTGTTGTAGAAGGTTGTATCCCTTGTGTTGGCTCCTGCTCTCCCGCTGTAGCCTGACCTTGATTTTCCTGTATCACGGCGGACTGCAAATTTTCCTGTGTCACAGCATTTTGCAGATCTTGTTCTACATCTGATGAAAGGTTATCCGATACTGGTACTTGAGAAGACACAGTGTTGTTTTGTATGGATGGTTCATCTGTAGTTTGGGGAGCCGAAACCATTTCTTGTTCTATCTCTGTTGCTGTCTTTTCTGTGTTGCTAGTCTGATTTTGCTGCATAGTAGCAACTGCTTGCCTTTGGTCTTGAGATTTTTCTGTCTCTTGATCTGTGCGCTCTGCCAACAGTGATAGACAGTAATCAATACTAGTTTGCATATTCTGCATCTTACTATAATTATTGATTGAAATAATACCATAGGCCATGACACACACCACAAATCCGAGGCAAAGAACATTTAGCATATTCCACATAAAGCTTACTTTTGCCTCTTCTCTGCCATATGCTTGCATCAGTCTACCTATTCGCGCCGCATCATCTGTGCCACCACGTATACTGCTGCGCTCATTCTCTATTGATGTACTAGCAATACCACCACTTTTATTCGATTTTTTATTTGCTTTTCTGCTTGTCCACTCAATTAAATAATTTTGCATTTGCTCATTTTGATCGTAATATATGTAAAAGTCATCCACTATTACGCGTGTACTGTTGAATGTGAGCTCCATACGTAGTTCTAAATCCTTATTACGGCTAAGTCGCGCCGTCGCTATATAGACATACCCTGGAAAATAGATCTCATTGATCTGTGGTATACTCTCACCTTCATTCCCAATCTGTGCCGCTCCCGATACTACTAAGCGATATCTTCCATGATCTTCTATACAGTTGCCATACAGCGCAATATCTGGTTTGTCACTGTTTTCTACTTGGCATAATTCTTGTGTTTCTATTGCTTGTTCTTTGGAGGCTTTGACCAAAAGAAGTTTTTTGATAAAAGTATGTACATAGTCCTCTAGATATATAATATATATGCCTTCAGGAGTGCCTATGGTTCGTGTGTTTACAGGAATAGGATGGAGCGAAGATACTATGGTACTTGTTTGCTTGTCCATTTTGACATCACCTTTCTATATGATTAAATCCTTGTTTACCCCTGTGTATATGGGGGATATGCATACTACAAAATATTTCTGATCTAATCTGAAATGATCGCTCAGATAGTATTTGTATGGTATCAATATTTCGTATATGGTCTAGCATAGCACATTCCCTATGCAGATTATGTCGAAACAGGGAGGTAATTTAAAAAAACCATTTGCAGACGCAAATGGTTTTTGATCGTTTCTATTATTCGTTATAAAACTGGTAGATTGTCGTAGTTTTGTATGGTCTTTCTGGACCGTAGACAACATCTTGGAACTGTGGCTGATTGACCGCATCAGGGAAACACTGTGTCTCTAAGCATAATCCACTTCTTGCACTATAGGATGCTCCTCTTTTTCCTATCTGTGTCTTGATGCCATTTCCTGAATAAAACTGAATTCCAGGCTGATCGGTGTAGACATCCATTTTTCTGCCCGAAACAGGATCTTCGAGTGATGCCACCTTTTTGATTGTTCCGTCATAATTATCTAACACATAATTATGATCATATCCTTGACCATAAGAAAGTTGTTCATTATCTGCATCAATATCCTCTCCTATCGTCCTCATTTGTGTAAAGTCAAAGGGAGTTCCCTCCACAGGTGCTAGTTCTCCTGTAGGAATCAACCGTGCAAACACTGGCGTATAGCGAGAGGCATGAATTTGAATACGATGTCCTTCAATACTTCCAGAATCATGACCCGCAAGATTAAAATATGAATGATTGGTCATATTGATTACTGTTTTTTTGTCACTTGTTGCATAATACTCAATCTTGAGTGCATTGTCCTGCGTCACAGTGTATGTTACATAAACTTTTTTGTTTCCAGGAAATCCCATTGACCCATCTGGGTCCTCCAATGAAAATACAACACTATCTTCTTTTTGTTCTACATCCCATACTCTCTTGTGGTATCCCGCATTTGCGTCACTGTGGAGGTTGTTTGTCGTATCATTGGCTACAAGCTGGTATGAAACACCATCAATAACAAAACATGCATTGTCAATGCGGTTTGCACTCGGACCTACTGTAGCGCCAAAATACCCTATATTGATAAGATATTTTTCTATATTGTCATGTCCTAACACAACATCCACCATATTGCCCTGTTTGTCTGGCATAAACAGATTCACAAGAATCGCACCAAAATTTGTTACCTCTGCGGTGAAACCATTTTCGTTTTTGATAGAATACAAGTTGACCTGTGTCCCATCGGATGTTTTCCCAAAGCTTCTTGTTGTAACTGCCATTTTTTTTCCCTCTTTTCTTCCTACTAAAACTATCTGAATCGTATAACAATCTATAGGATATATACCTATAGTTCTGTTCGTCCTTCTAAGGCACGCAAAAGTGTCATCTCGTCTATACACTCTAAGTCACCGCCCACTGGAACCCCACTGGCAATGCGTGTTACCTTCACTCCCATAGGTTTGATTAACTTTGAGATGTACATGGCTGTTGTCTCACCTTCTAGACTCGAGTTTGTCGCAATAATCACTTCGCAGACATCTTCCTCTAAACGTTTGATAAGTTCCTTTAAGCGAATGTCATTGGGTCCTATTCCAAGCATTGGAGAGATAGCACCATGAAGTACATGATATACCCCTTCATACTTGCCTGTTTTTTCATAGGCGGCTAAATCCCTAATGTTTTCTACCACCATAATGGTCTTGTGATCCCGATTTGGTGCTGCACAGACAGGACATATTTCTTTGTCGGTGAGTGTATAACAACTCTTACAATACTGTATGTGCTTTCTGGCATCTACCATTGTCTGTGCAAAGCGCTCTACATGATCGGCAGGCATATTGATAACATATAGCGCCAACCGTTGCGCAGACTTATTTCCCACTCCAGGAAGTTTGGCAAACTGTTCAATTAATTTGTTGATATATCCATTGTATAATTCCATCAGAATGGCAAGCCTCCACCCAGACCTCCTGTCATTTTGCCCATCAGCTCGTTGTTGGCTTCCTCGGCCTGGCGAAGTGCCTCATTTGTCGCCGCCACAATCATATCTTGGAGTGTTTCAATGTCCTCAGGATCTACAGCCTCCTCCGAGAGTGTTACCTTAAGTACTTCCTTCTTACCTGTCACTACAACCTCTACAGCACCACCGCCTGCTTTAGCTGTGAACTCTTTAGTCTCAAGTTCCTTTTGACCTTCCTCAATCTGTCGCTGCATGCGTTGTGCCTGCTTCATCAAATTATTCATATTTCCAGGCATTGCCATCCCGCCAGGAAAACCTCCTCTTTTTGCCATCTCTATTCTCCTCCTCTTTTTTATTCCTCTTCTATTTCTATATCCATATTAATTACTTTTGCAAGATCCACATAGCTCTCTTCAAAGCGACGCCCCTGTTCAATACATTGTATCTGTACTGCCACTTCTTTTTGAATAAAACTAGAAATTATATCCTGCACATACTTGTGATGTTCGTCATTGACTAGATAATCATAGGCAACCCCATCTTCCACAACAATAATTAACTGACTATCTGCTCCCAGACTAAGTCGTGCATTTTTGAGATAAATTTTTAACGGTGGTGTGGTTTTAGCTACAATTCCTTGCCAACTTCCAACAATCTGGCGAATATCATTTGGAATCGCTTTTGGCTTTTCTACTTTTGGTGTAGTTTCTATTGGTGTTTCTGTCTGTATTGATTGTATCGCAGCAGGTACTGTTTGCACAACACCTTTTTCTATTTTTTCTTCTAAATTTTTTATGCGAGCCACTACTGCGTCATTCGTCGTTTCCATAGCAGGTTTACAAAGCTTTATCAAAGTAATTTCAATGAGAATACGTTTCTGTGTCGCGTATTTGATTTGTCCTGACAGCTCGGAAAAAATGCGAATATAGCGTATAATTTCCTCTACATCCATTATCTTTGCATCTTCCTTTAGACGCACAAGACTATCACTAGACACATCAATTACATCCTCTATACTGCTTTCCGATGTTTTGGCAAGAAGCATATTGCGAAGATACCATGTGATATCAGTGACAAACTGCGTCAACTCCCTGCCCTGCATAACAACCTCTTCTAACAACGCAATGCACCCTGTAATATTTTGTGCATGGATAAGACGAAGCAGACGCGCAAACACTTCTGTGTCCACTGCCCCTAATACAGCAAGAACCTTATCATAAGTCAACACTTCTCCAAAATGAAACGCAATACACTGATCTAGAAGACTGAGCGCATCACGCATAGAACCATCTGCTGTCTTTGCAATATAGGTCAGCGCCTTTTCTTCCACCTCAACCTGTTCCTTTTGTGTCAACTCACAAAGTCGGCTAGCAATTGTCTCTATTGTGATACGTTTAAAATCATATCGCTGACAGCGCGAAAGGATCGTGATCGGAATTTTGTGAACTTCTGTGGTTGCCAATATAAAAATCACATAAGAAGGCGGCTCCTCAAGCGTCTTTAAAAGCGCATTGAACGCTCCTATCGAAAGCATATGCACCTCATCAATGATATAAACCTTATATTTTCCCTCCACAGGAGAATACGACACTTCATCAATAATCTCACGAATATTATCAACACCATTATTCGATGCCGCATCAATCTCTATCACATTCACACTAGCACCTGCCTGAATGGTCTGGCAACTTCTACATTGCCCGCAAGGGCTTCCATCCACAGGATTTTCACAGTTGGCCGCCTTGGCTAAAAGCTTTGCTATAGTAGTCTTTCCAGTTCCCCTTGTCCCTGTAAAAAGATATGCATGTCCGATACGATTTGCCTTAATCTGATTTTTTAGTGTTGTTACAATTGGGTCTTGCCCCTTTACATCTCCAAAAATGTCTGGACGAAATTTTCTATATAGTGCTGTGTATGCCATGCGCTCCTCCATTTCTTTAAAAATAGATTCTTAGAATCTACTAAAAAATGTTCTCTTTTTATATCTGTTTTTGCTTCTTATCTCTTACTTTTCTTGTCCATAAAGGCTAGTTTCTTGGTCTTTTTGACGAGTAAATCCCCATGAATCCCACATCCAAACACTTACTGTTCCATCTAGATCTGTCAATAATAGACAATTTTGTCTTTGGGTGGCTGTCTTTTTGTCTGCGGCAATGTCTGTGACCTCTTGTCCGATATAAGAGGACATCCACTTGGGTCGTATCTTAGCCCCTTCGCACTCATAAATAAAGATATGTTGTGACCATGTTTTCTCGTCTTCTTCTACCCAAAAGGGTTTGTGTTGTCCATATCGTCCTATTTTCCAGCAAAGCACCACTAGTTCTTGCGTCTGATCGCCGTCCACATCACAAAATAATGCATCTTGTACTTTTATATCTTCTGAAAGAGTCCATATTTTGTCATCGTCATATAAGACTAGGATTGATTGATCTTCTATTACAATTTTGTACACTCCTGACGCATCACAGACCGTTTTGTTCTCCCACAAAATCCATCGTGGCAATCCTGTTCTGTATTTCCATAATATTCCTATTGTAAATATACAAAGAAATGCAATACCTACTAGAATCGCCCCTAAAACTCTCTTTTTATTCCCACTCATACTGATATCGATAACTATCTGTCCAGCTTGGTTTTTGGATAAATGGATTTTTGCTAAATTCTCCCGTATCATCCGGTTGTATTCCGATCATCTGATGCCACTTTGCATCTGTCAACCGATCCTCTAAAGGCCATGCAAATTGATAAAATGAATAGACACTTCCTCTTGCAATCTTTAGTTTGCCATCTACCTTTACTATAACATAAACAATAGAAGGATTCCCTGTTGCCATCTCAAGAACCTCTCCATTTGGATTAGTTGCAACATCAACCACAACAGCCGCTGGACATTCCTGACTAAACACCCCTTCGGAATCTCCTTCTTCCTTCATAGACTCATACCAAAAATGTTCAATACTGCCTCCATATGTCTCAATAAATTCATACTCTTGTTGTGTCAATACCTGATCCTGGAGTTCTTTTTGGGAAATGGTCAATAACTGCTGTGCAATTTGTGACAGGCGTTCCAAATTTTCCTCATCTTGTGCACGAAGCATCCCATATTGTTTTAATCCTTGTGCTGTCTGGGTCGCAAGATTGGCAAAACGCGCGTAGACAAGTGGCTCTGGTTCAACGTATCCTCTGTAATCTGGCTCCTCATCATATCCGCCGCCCATCTCTGCAATGACTTGTTTGGTATACAAAATCGTATCATGTTTTAATTCTGTAAAGCTTCCTGCAAAACATTCTAAATTCTTTTTGCTCCACTCCTCATTTTGCATAAAAGTTGGATATCCTTCTCCTTTAGGTATGAGCAACGGCCGAAGTGTATGTAACCAACTAGCATACAAACTAGCAGACCAAAGTGTTTCTTGGTCCTGTGATAAACCTGCTCTGAGTTTTTCCATCGCCTCTTGATACCCTGCATACTCTGTTGCGCCATTTTCGTCTAATATGTCAAGAGCTACATCACTGCCAAGAGCCGCGGGAACGTCTAACACATCTGGCAGATAACGCCTTTGTCCTGCGCTATTTTCCTCAATATTACTATAAATTAGCTGTTGCATAATAGCTGCATCAATTGTAAACCGCTGCCCCATAAACCGAAAGCCCAAATTCAAAACTTCCTCCCCGTCCATGATAGGTATAGAATTAATCTGAGGCATGGCAAGTTTTCCTGTCTGTGTGTGGAATGTGTCAAATGCGGTGGCATTGCCTGCTAGGCTGCTGACAGGGGCGTCTGAGCCATACGCTTTTTGTAAAACTGGCATATATTCACACACGCCTAAATCATCACTAGCCCCTGCAAAAAATGAAGTCACTGCATAGACCGCCTCCCACTCTTGATAGGCCTGTGTGTCATCCTCAAGTGCTTTTGTCATAAGAAGTGCACTTCTATCTAGTTCCACATCATCCTGTCGAAAATGAATCCGACCATACCACATCATTGCCTTAAAATAGGATTCTAACGCCTCATCTCCCGCATAATATCCACGTGGTATATATTGTGTATAGTCCTCGTATGCTCCTGTTATCGTTGATTCTTCAATTCCTCTTGCCTGATTGATACAATCTAGCTCATGCGCAACTATATCTGATACGCTATCTAAAACCTCTGTGCTAGGATCGAGTAGGCTAGCACCTACTGTAAAAAAGGCAATATTTCTCCTAGCTGCTTCCTCCCACTCACTACCTTGGAGTTGATTATATTGTTCGATGCTGTTTTGGATCATTCGCTTGCTTAACTGTGTAATCGAATCTGCTAAATAAGATCTCTCTGTATTTTTTAACAAATAGCTAAAATATAGATGATAAGTATGCATCATAGAATCCACAGTCACAAAACTAGGTAAAAGCGCATATCGATTTTCTTCATACAAATCAAAAAATTCACTTCCAGCAGAACCACATACAACAAATCCATTTTGGACAAGCTTGTCTATCACACCATCCTCTAAATAATACTGCCATAGATTATCAACATTGCTCAAATCGGGTTCTATCGTATAGGGTGCCACACAAGGAACACTATCCAATACATTTTCTACGGCTCCTTTTATCAAAATCGGCCGCGAACCTGCATAGGGCATTGTCTCTTCTTGTATGTCTGATTCTTCTTGTATGTTTGACTCTTCTTGTATGTCCGATTCTTCTTCTGTCTGTAGTGTAAAGAATGAATTTTCTGTATTGTTACGTATCTGTATTGGTATCGTACACCCTCCTACTAACCCCACTATTAGCATGAGTGCAATTATAGTTCTTATCTTTCCCTTCATAATAATCCCCCCATTTCTGCAAAAAAGTATCAATCGGGCACAAACTACTGTACCATTTCTTGCTTGGTGCTATTATAGCATGAACAGAATCTAGAAACAACCTTTATCTATGGCTCTTCCGCCAACTCCGCTCTACTCGCCGCGTGCCTGCCAGCTTCTGCTGACATGCTTCCTTGGGGTGCCCGTGTGCAATCAAGTAGAGGAATGACCTTCTCCGCTACTTTCGCGCTGGGCACCCGTCAGCTTCTGCTGATATGCTTCCTTGGGGTGCCCGTGTGCATAAAAAGAGCGAATGTAGATGTTTCCATCTACAACCGCTCTCACATACTCAAACTACGTTGATAACTAGATATTCTAAATCCCTCTACTACGATACCTAATACAACACAATTAATCACCAAAGCTAATTCCCAACATCTTAGCTTCTTTGATAATCGTAGAGTTCGGGTCAACCATCTTGAGTTTTCCTGCAACATCCTCAAGTGGAACTTTTACTACTTCTCTATTTCTATAACCTACCATATATCCATATTCGCCCTTTAGAATCAGTTTTGCTGCTTCTGCACCGAGACGGCTTGCAAACACTCTATCATAAGAATCAGGACTTCCGCCACGCTGTGTATGTCCAGGAACTGTGACGCGCACTTCCATACCACTCTTCTTGTTAATTTTCTCTGCGATCTCATAAGAAACGCTAGGATATTTGTAATCTGCCATATACTTTTTGAATTCTTTCTTAGAAAGTGCAGCCACTTCCTTAGAAATAGCACCCTCTGCTACTGCGAGGATTGTGAAACGGCTTCCACGCTCAGAACGCTTTTTAATCGCGCTAATTACCTTGTCAAGATCATATGGAATCTCTGGAATCAAAATAATGTCAGCACCGCCTGCTATTCCTGCATTTAATGTAAGATATCCTACTTTATGCCCCATCACTTCCACAATAAATACACGCCCATGTGAAGCAGCGGTTGTATGAATCTGGTCGATGCATTGTGTTGCGATATCCACTGCACTTTGAAATCCAAATGTCATGTCCGTTCCCCATAGATCGTTATCGATCGTCTTAGGAAGTGTAACAACATTCAATCCTTCCTCGCGAAGAAGATTCGCTGTCTTATGTGTACCATTTCCGCCAAGAATCACAAGACAGTTGAGGTTCAGTTTATAGTAATTATGTTTCATGGCTTCTACTTTGTCCAACCCATTTTCATCTGGATCACGCATAGTTTTGAACGGCATACGTGAGCTTCCTAGGATTGTTCCACCTTTGGTCAATATCCCCGAAAAATGTGAATGTTCTAGAACTTTATAATTGCCATAAATCAATCCCTTATACCCATCTAGGAAACCAAACAACTCTACATCTTTGCTTGAATTAAGTAGGCCTTTTGCCACTCCACGTATTGCAGCATTGAGTGCCTGGCAGTCACCACCACTTGTCAACATTCCTATTCTTATCATTGAAACCTCCTTCTTCGCACAAAACCTGCGCATTATAATTTGTTTTGGTCATCTTAAAATTAACTCGTACTCTTATGTATTTTGATAACCTCTCACACCAATCTTCTATGCTGCCAACAACTCATGATTTGAGTGCTAGCGCAAATTACTGGTCAAAAAATCGTTGATTTCACCTGCTGCCAACAATAATACTAACAACGCGCACGTTGTCATAGCCTGTCTACTTTTTGCAAACATTTGATGCAGATTGGTGACACCTCTGACTTTATATTTTTTATTATAATCCATTTTTTGGATACTAACAACTTTTTCATAAAAATTTTTTGAGGATTTTGTGGCTAGTCATCACCGTGCAAAACACAGAACAAACATTCTTTATTAATTGATGTATATCGTACTCATTCGTTATCCTATGGCATTACAGGATTTTATTCCAATCTAGAATTGAGTCTTTTATGAAAACAGAATATATGATACAATAACATCATGTCTAAAAACTGTAATAAAATCAATAACAAAAGGAGAAACTGGACATGAAGAAATTTTTTGAGGAATTTAAAAAATTTATCAGCAAGGGAAATGTAATGGACATGGCTGTTGGTATTATCATCGGAGGTGCATTCACAAGTATTGTCTCCTCTCTTGTTAATGATATCATTAATCCCATATTGGGCCTTTTTGGCGGAGTGAATTTTGACCAACTAGCATGGAATATCACTGGAGATGTCACACTCTACTATGGCAAGTTTATCACTGCTGTCGTGAATTTCCTCATTATGGCATTGATTGTGTTCTTGCTTGTCAAGCTTATGAATAAGGCAATGACTCGCTTTCAAAAGGAGGAAGCGCCTAAGGCTCCTTCCAAAAAAACTTGTCCTTTTTGCAAATCGGAGATTGCCATTGAAGCGACGCGATGCCCACACTGTACTTCCCAGCTCGATGACTAATATAACACTGTACTATTCTTGGGGAGTTTGATATGACTGCACTTTTTGATGAAAGAGTAGAATATGCTATTCAACATATATGGGTCCAAACACACTCCGGCAAACGTGAACAGGCTCTTGCTAAACTACGTGATGCCGCAAATATGGGCGACGGCGATGCGTATTATTTTCTAGGTAGATGCTATCTAGGCAAAAGCTTTGTCGATCCTGTCGTTGGGATGCCAGATGATAAAAAATTTGCTTTTGAATGTTTTGACATGAGTCTTAGCCTAGAAAGTGCCGTAGGAATGTTTGGTACTATGCACCTAAATGGATATCTTCCCAAAAGCGGCAGTTTCGTTCAGCCCCCTTATCATTCCAAAAGGGAAATCTGGGATGCTGTCAAGAAAAAAGCAGATGCTGGTCAAGTATTTTGCCAGTTTCTTATTGCCAACGCATACTATTATTGTGATGTGGCCGATTTTTTAAATATTACTGTTCAAAGTGTTGGTAGCAAGCAAAATTATACACGACTTGTTCACGAATGGGCTGCAACGGCTGTAGGGCTATATGAAACTTGTGTTGAAAAAGGACTTGGCATTGCCATTCCCAATTTAGTCCATGTATTGACCTCTGGAAAAGATGGGATTCCTATCCAAAAAGAACGTGCAAAAAAATATTGTCATATTGGAGCAGAGATGGGGATTGGAGCCTACGAGCGCATTGTTGGAAATGAGTACCGCGACAATGGCCTGATCGCTAAAGCCATTGGTCTATATGAACGAGCTTTGACGCATGGCGATCCATATGCCTATTACTGTCTGGGAAAACTTTATACATTTCGCGGCGCACTCCCTCTCGATCTTAACAAGGCGCGTGAATATCTAGAGCGTGGACTTGCCGCGCATCCCGATGACAGTGGTTTTTGTAATCTGTTGGGCGAAATTTATTTTTTTGGTGGACAAGGAATCCCCAGGGATTTTGACAAGGCTTTTACCTTGCTAGAAAAGGCATTTCGTGGGGGAAGTACATGGGGCGCCGACCTTCTTGGAACATGCTATCTCAAGGGATTTGGCACTCCTATCAATACAGATATCGCCAAAAAACTATTTTTGTTGCATCCTCACAAGAAATTATCTGCCTCTGGTCTAGCACTTCTCCAATGACTTATATCATGCAATACCTGCCATTTTGGGGTTATTGCATCTCTATTCAAATTGTGACAAACTGTGACGGTCATAGTTTGTCATACACATATAAAAAAGCTAAAAGCGAGCAGGATTTCTGCTCGCTTTTAGCTAGTCAATATACTCAAAATAATCAAAATCGGCTGGAATTCGTGTTCCACATCCTCCATTGTTGGCATATATCCCAACAAGTGTCCCTGTATGGCGTTTGGGATCATCTGGTACTCCTTCGTCACAAAGATAGACACAATTTTCCAAAACTCCTGCAAGTATCCAATCTTCCCCATCATAACTGTAATAAAATTGTCGCGTCAATCTATCCACAACCACTTTAAGATAAATACTTTGTTCTTTTACATCTGCCACTTCTGCCATCAACTCCTCACCATAATTGCGATTAATGACTAGCTGAAGTTTTCTTCCCTCCTCATAACACACACTAAAACGTGCATAGGTTGCTGTACTATAGTAGCAGGTTAATCCTGCCTGCTCTCCGTTTCTTGTGGGATAAAAGTCAACTTTTGTCGCGGCAGTGTAACATAGTTCCTGTTCACGTCTTACCAGAGTATTTTTTGCACGAATCTCCGAAAGCTGCCCATCTAATGTCCAAATCCGGAAAAATCCAGGTCTTTCACTCAAAGAATAGCTTCCTTTTGCAGGATTTCGAACAAACTCCCAATTGACATGGAGCGTGTCACTGTCAAAATCATCTCTCCTCCATTTTTCAAAGGAGTGTGATGGTAAGTCTGGCGCTACTTGTTGTGTGCTTGGTCCCTTTCGGTCATTGATGACAAACCAATCATCCTCGAGCCACGTAACAGGATCAAGCCCTGATTCTCTTCCTATCGTGGTATAATGTCCTTGATTGGGGCGCCCCATCAAATAATACACCCACCAATCGCCCTTTTGTGTCTGGATCAGTTTCCCATGACCTGTTCTCTGAATTGACGCATTGGGATCACTCTGACGCATTAGCGGATTGTATGGTGATGGTTCATATGGTCCAAAAAGATTTTCTGAGCGTCCTACATTGATACCGTGCCCATAACCTGTGCCACCTTCTGCTAAGATCGCATAATAATACTTGCCGCGTTTTAAGATATGCGGTCCCTCAGGGCACCGCTCTCCTGTACCTGGCCACACAGGGATCACATCTCCCATTACTTTTGTGCAATCATCACTCAGCAAAACTAGATTGATACCAGGGCTAATGACCATATAGTGCTTTCCATCCTCATCAATAAAATGAGAGGGATCAATACTGTCCACTTCAAGCCAGCTTGGTTTGCTGTAAGGGCCTTCTGGTTTATTGGACGTGACCACAAGCTGCCTGCGCATTACGTTATTGCCTCGTTTGCCATCAGCATTGAGTCTCAAAGTTGCCATAATAATAAATTTTCCATCATGATACGAGATATCTGGTGCCCAGATTCCATGAGAATCGCGAATATCTTGCAAATCAAGGTCCTCAGAATCTGTGATAGCATGGCCAATAATATGCCAGTGTATCATATCTGTAGAATGGCTAATTGTAATCGCTGGGAAATACTGAAAAGTAGAGTTGACCATATAGTAGTCTTCCCCCACGCGCACCACAGACGGATCAGGAAAAAAACCTCTTTGTACTGGATTCTGATAAGTACTACTCATTTTTAGAATCACTCTCCTTTCAATGTTTCTTTGACTCATATTGCACATAATTTACAGTTACATATCCATTGCTTCCTGCCTTGCTAGAGGCACAGAATGGACCATTTTTGACACCTACCCAGCGCCCTGGAATCGCCTCCATCTCCCCTGCTTTTATGTAACTGCTCCCATCTATACTATATTCTATCAATACACATTCTAGTGGAAACCCTTTCTCTGTCGCACTGATATCACGTGTTCCTGTGCGCAAAACAGTATATCTTACATACACTTGTGTTTCATTTATCATGGGAAGAGCTGTCACAGTCTCCTGTGTAGTCTCTGGAAGGATCTTTCCATATTTTTGTTCTCCATAAATATAATATGGATGAAGATTTGTGCCTTCTTTTTTGAATGTCAGCACCCCATAGCTCATCCCCATAGAGATCACTCCTGCCTCGTCTTGGTCTGTCAATTGTGAGAGATCAAGCTTGGTAATGCAAGTAAACTCTGGTGCTGGCCATTTTGAGAGAAGCAGATTGGGCATATCGCCATACACATCTGTTTTTTGTACAGCATGCAACCTCAAATCGCTTCCTGTCAACTCATACCAGCCCTTTTTTGGATTAGAATTCCACTGCCATTGTAAGCCTAGCTTTTTTTCTGTAAAGTCATCAGACGTTGGAGGTTCACAGATTTCCCAATGGATACTTCCCACATTGGGTTTTTTGTATTTCATCACAGGTTCACCATAGTCTGCCCCTTCTGCTGCGACTCCAATCACAGGCCAATCCTCCTTCCAGACCATCGGTTGCAAATGAGTGATACGTCCTGCCGCATAGACATCTTGAAAATGAATGAACCAGTCCTCTCCTGTGACAGTATCCACCCAAGCCCCTTGGTGCGGTCCGTTCACTGTGCTGCCACCCTGGCGCATTACGACTTTATATTCATATGGTCCAAACACTTTTCTAGAGCGAAGTACTGTCTGCCATCCTGTCTTAACGCCTCCTGCTGGAGCAAAGATATAATACCATCCATTGCGCTTATACAGTTTAGGACCTTCAATAGTTACTTGGTCGTTTTCATTTCCATCAAAAATCTTTTGTTCCTGACTAATCAGTCCCATTCCATCTGGCTGCATTTCTATCATATGAAGAACACTCTTGTATCCGATACGACTCTTGGCCACCCCTGCTACAAGATATGCTCTTCCATCGTCATCCCAAAAAGGGCAAGGATCTATCCAGCCTGCACCTGGTCTAATATTTACAGGTTTTGACCAAGTTCCAAAAGGATCGGTTGTGGTACTCATATAGATCCCTTCATCGGGCATAGGGAAACAAACATAATACACCCCTTCATGATAGCGAATAGACGGCGCCCATACCCCGCAACCATGCATCGGCTTTTCATAGCGCTCTTCTGGTATCTCATCAATCACGTAGTTTACCAATTTCCAGTTTACAAGATCTTTAGAGTGAAGGATAGGAAGTCCAGGAACATTGCAAAAGCTAGAAGCTGTCATAAAGTAATCCTCACCCACACGGATCACATCTGGATCTGAATAGTCTGCATAAAGTATAGGATTTCGATAAGTTCCATCGCGTAAATCTGAATTCCATATTTTGTTTGATTCCATATTTTCCCTCATTTCTGCAAATGCGAACTATATTCACATTGTAGATCGTAATTGCAATGTGAATATAGTTCGCATTTGCTCTAGTGCACAGGTTAAACATTTTATTGTTCACCCTTGTTTTTTGCTTCTTTTTTTATTTTAACACAATATGAGACATGTATCAACTCACACCCTTATAATTTTGTGTGACGTCATCAACATTCATCAGTATAAATGCTATATAACTTGTACATGCAAGTTTACTAATCTAAAAAATGTGTGCAAACACAGAGGCACCAACTACTGTAAGCAGTCCCGCAACCGCTATTGCAAGACTACTCATAGCACCTTCCACCTCTCCAAGCTCCATAGCCTTAGCTGTTCCGATCGCATGGGAGGCTGTCCCTAGCGCAAGGCCTTTTGCGATAGGCTCCTCAATATGAAACAATCGAAATACAAACTCCGAGATCATATTTCCCAAAATCCCTGTGATAATAATCACTGCTACGGTGATTGTCACAACGCCGCCTAACTCCTGTGATACACCCATGCCAATTGCTGTTGTGATAGACTTTGGAAGCAATGTCACATAAAGCGTATAATCCAATTGAAATAGTTTTACAAGCGCTAAAATTCCTACAAGACTCGCGATCACACCAGACAAAATCCCTGCAAGAATGGCTTTGACATTTCTTTTTAGCAGCCCAAACTGTTCATATAGAGGAACTGCTAAACTAACTGTGGCAGGTGTAAGCAGATAACTAATATACTGTCCTCCCCGATTATAACTTTCATAATCAATGCGAAACACCAAAAGCACACCAATCACACACAACACACCAATCAACAGCGGATTAAACACTGCAAGTTTCCACTTCTTTTTTAGCACCAATCCAATCTCATATCCCACAAGACTAACTACCGCACCAAAAAACACAGAATTCTCCACAAAACCTTTCATGACAATCCTCCCTATTGTCAAACAGTCATACAACCCTCGTTCGTTTTGCTACTCTTTTTGTTTAGTGAGCGTTTTTTCGAATAATCCACTGTGTGACTTTTCCAGTCACTGCCATCACAAACACGGTTGTAATCACTGTAATCACCCCAACAGGCAATAACACTACCACCAGCGTATCCCATGAATTGAGAAGTCCCACTGCTGCTGGTATAAACATGACAGGCATAATTTCTATTAAAAAATCGGCTGCCCCTTTAACCTGATCGATTTTGATAAAACCTATTAATAGTGCCGCAAATAAAAGCACCAACCCATATACACTAGCTGGAACTGGAAATGGAAGAACTTCTTTTAAGAACTCTCCCATCAGGGACACCACTGCTATTATACTAAATTGTTTTAAATATTTCATTGTTATCCCCCCTTGTGTACCAAAACACGCATACAGACATTTCTCATCCACTTTACATGTTTCATCAAAATCTTTATTATCACCATCTAAGTGCGAATGTAAATGCCTCTTACGTTATTTTGCATTGGCTGGTTCTATATTGATCGTCTTTCCCTTTATTTTAACATTTTTCATCGCCTTTAATACCATCGCAGCATTTTCTTTGGGAACCTCAACAAATGTATATTTGTCGTAGAGATCAATCGCTCCTACAAGATTACCAGGAATATTTGCCTCTCCTGCAATTGCTCCCAAAATGTCTTTAGGTTTTACTTTTTGAGCCTTTCCAATATTGATAAACAAACGTGCCATGCCTTCTTCTGCCCCTGTGTTATCAAAATCATATCGATCAGTACTTGCCTCAGTATCATTATTTTCGTTGAGTTGTCCCATATACATCTTTAAAAATGCTGCTGCAATATCCATTGCTGTGTAATCAGACTCGTTCACCTGATTCTCAATTGTGTTAATCATTGCAGTCAAATCTTCTTCCTCTATGATCGTGCCAATCCTCTCCATTATTTTTTCTGTTTTAATCTGATTGACATCATTGAGAGAAGGCACAGGCATCGCATAAATTTTGGTCTTGCAGTATCGCATAATATCCTTAAGTTTGTAGACTTCTTTACCTTTCACAAAAGTAAAGGAACGTCCTGTACGGCCTGCGCGACCTGTACGCCCAATACGATGGACATAATATTCGTCATCCTGTGGAATATCATAATTAAAAACTGCCTCCACATCATCGACGTCAATACCACGCGCTGCCACATCTGTCGCAATCAAGATATCTGTCTGGCCGCTACGAAAGCTCTTCATCACGCGATCCCGCTGTGCCTGACTCATATCACCATGCAATCCTTCAACAAAGTATCCTCTTCCTTTGAGCACTTCTGTGAGATCATCCACCATCTTTTTTGTATTGCAAAATACAAGAGACAATTTAGGTTCATGATAATCTAACAGACGGCAAAGAACTTCTACTTTGTCCTTTCGCTTTACATCCAAATAATACTGCTCTATCACTGGCACTGTCAATTCTTTTTTAACTACCTTAATAAACTTTGCGTCTGGTTTTTGATAGTTTTTTGTGATATCAAGAATGGGTTGTGGCATAGTCGCTGAAAAGAGAATGGTTTGCCTGTTCTCATTGGGAATATACTGTAACACGGTTTCGATATCTTCGCGAAATCCCATATTGAGCATCTCATCTGCCTCATCAAGAACAATAGTATCTACATGATCGCATCGGATGGTCTTGCGGCGAAGATGATCCATAACGCGCCCAGGTGTTCCAATAATGATTTGTGTGCCCTTTAACGCTCTAATCTGCTTGTTGATATCCTGGCCCCCATAGATTGGCAGCACCTTTACACCATGCATATACTTGGCAAGCTTTCTGATTTCCTCTGCTGCTTGTACTGCTAATTCTCTAGTAGGACACAAAACTAATGTTTGTGGATGCTTCATTTCCTTATCAACTTTCTCAAGTATTGGTATCCCAAAAGCTGCGGTTTTTCCTGTTCCAGTCTGCGCCTGTCCAATGATATCTGCGCCTGTCATAGCAGCAGGAATCGCCTTTCCCTGAATCGGGGTTGCCTCCTCAAATCCCATCTCTTTTACTCCACGGAGTATTTCAGCGCTTAAATGAAGTTCATTAAAATTTAAAGTTTCCATATATAATTCCTTTCTATTATTAGAGATAAAACGCGCTTTTTATTTGCGGTTTTATCAACCATACCTCCATGCAATACCAAATCTTTCTGTTCACTAGATTAACGTAAAATAGTTTATGCACATCAAACTCAATAAAACAAGCTCCCTTCCTGGTTTATGCGCCAAACTCTTGATAAACTTTTCCTACATTCTTTCTTTGGTTTTCCATGTGTAGCGCGCCCCGTGTGTCGCATAGTGACATATTTCCTTTACACGGGGTTGTGCAATCGAGTAGTGAAGAGCCATCTTTCCCTACTCGCCGCACGGGGCACGTGCATTTCCTTACATGCCCCTGTGCATAAAAAGCGCATGCGTAAAAGCATGCGCTTACAGACAACTAATTCATTATATTTTCTAACCACAACAAAGTCAAGAGTTAAATCGAATAGGAGTGCATTTTCTGTGTAAATAAGAACATTATTCTGTTTCCATCGCCTGCATATAGTCCCTGTCCCACAACAAAATCTTAAGCTTTTTGGCAGCTTCTATCGCAGGTTTGGTAAAATACTGATTGGTTAGTACTACACCTACCATTCGATCGTAATAATCACGCCCCGCATAGGCTTCCTGTACTGCTTTTACGCCCACAAGTCCACTATAGCGCTTGCATTGTATCGCATAAGTCACTCCGTCTTTCTCAGCTAAAATATCCACACCATAATCTCCACTACTTTTTGTGACTTGTACATCATAAAAACCATCCGCCACAAGTAAATCTGCACAATAATACTCAAAATCTAAACCGTCCATTTCATCTACAGTCCGTTCATGCGCAGTTCTTCGGAAACGTCTGCACAGCACTACCCATGCTACTATAATCGCCGCAACGCCTGCAATGATGGCAATAATCATGATTAATTGCATCGTCATTTGTCCCTTTCTTGATACCATTTTATCCCAATCGATCTTTCTATGACCTGTCTACGATCTCTTTGCAAAATAAATTTAGCCTTTTTACTAATTTTCTTTTCTAAATGTACTTTTTTCAATTATAAAGGAAACCCGCAAAAACCGCAAGAATAGATTTTATTACTGTTTGTATTACGTTATGCACCCCAATACTATATTCTTGCTTTTTCTTCACTTTTACATTATTCGGTCTTGCAACATAGATTTTTCTCTTTACAAATCTAGTACAGTAAGGTATAGTGATCTGTGTAAATTGTTTATATATCAACATGCAGAGTAGGATTGTGCGCGTTAAGAGCCATATGAACAGGGAGTTGTCACATGGCCGAAAAAATATTTCATTTGTATCAATGTTCCTCTATTGTACTTTGATAGAGATCATCATTTGAACTATTTTGCGGTGCAGAGTCCGCATCCCGCTGCTACATATTTGAACAGTAAAAATTTGTATAGCTGGCTTTTTTGTCGTCTACAAATTTTTAAACCTCATTTGTGTAGTTTCCGGTTTGCTGCATAAAGGAGGTTATTTTTATGCACAAAATCAAGAAACTCTATTCTGAATCTTTTCAAGAACTAAAAGTTACCCAAAACCTTGTTTTATGTGGAATGTTGGCAGCGCTAGCAGTCGTTTTGAACTATACGACTTCCATCTTTATCACTCCTACTATCCGCATAGGATTTTCTGGCTTGCCAAATAGAATTGTCGAATTTTTGTTTGGTCCTGCTATTGGCGCTGTGTTTGGCGGCATGCTAGATATTCTCAAATACTTTCTAAAACCTGACGGTGGCGCTTTCTTCTTTGGCTATACCTTCAATGTAATGATTGCCGGTATTCTCTATGGTTCTATCTTGTACAGAAAACCTGTGCGCCTTTGGCGTATCTTTATTGCAGAATTGCTTGTAAAACTGATTGTCAATTGTGGCCTCAATACGTTGTGGATTTCTGTTCTAAATGGTAATGCTTTTTTGGCAATTTTACCTGCTCGTTTTCTCAAAAATGCAATTATGCTTCCAATTGATACTGCTGTTCTATTTTTCACACTTACCTTGACTGCAAAACTGCTAAATTCTTCAGACTTTAGAAAATATCGGAAATTTTAAATATTTATTTTATTCTCTAAAAAGATACTGTATTGTTATGCCACTTTTTTCCGACCATGAATTCGCTCTTTATCACAGCGTCAATTTGTGCTAAAATAAAGTAACTGACAAGCGTTTTGTAAATGATAGCATATAAAATTGGACATGAACTATTATAAAAAACTTTTATAATGGTTTTTGCGCCAATTTTCATTGCTAATAAGCCAATCTGGAGGACTTCTATGGACTACAATACTACACAATTATTGGACGAAATTCGTCTACTTATAAACAAGGCTGCGTTGTTATGGCTTACCTTTATCATGAGTGTATCACTTTTATTCACAATACTATGTCTGTATGGTGTTTTGCCATTAACTGCGTTATGGTCACTTTTGTGGCTCATTCCAATTGGTATAGGTCTTGTCTTTGCCGTACACTTTTGTCATAAAAAAGCGAAGCTGTTGGCGAAAAAGCAGCAAATATCCATTATGGCATACCACGCAAAGCATGTCATAGAAAACCTTCAACAACATTTTCCTGACACTTATATTAGCGATTGCCGGATCAAAATGCGTTACCTTGTCAAAAAGGGCATCGATGTGGATGCTGCTCTTGCACGGCTTGATGACAATGTAGAACAATACAATGAACTTGTGTTATCCTTTTTAAGAGAGAGTGACAAGCGCGAAGATGATCTATATGACCTGATGCAGGCAGATACCTTGATGCAATATGGAACAAAAGCTCATCTACTGCGAGTGAAAGCAAATGAACTAGGTATTATCAACTTGACAGACACCGCCTTCTTTCATGAGATTGAAGCTTATGCAGGCGGGCTTGACATTGTTCAGGACAATTGGAAAAAACTTTCTTTTGAATTAGATGAGACTTATGACATCTTAAGCGAATACATAAACTCTATTGGGCTAAAAGACAATGCTGTGGACAAGGACGGAAATTGCATTACATTTAAAAAATGGGGCGAACAGCTTCAGGAAGCATTTCATGCCCTTGAAACTTATGATACCAAAAGAGCAAAAACGATCTTTAGTGAACTGAATAAATATCAAATTGATTCGGATATTACTAACACCTTGCAAAATATTATCACCAGTATTGATGATATGATGGCAGTATAAAAGCTGTCTGGCTTTTTAAGCCAGGCAGCTTTTTGTATTTTGTATTAAACTAAAGGAAGAATGGTTCCTCGCACGCGAATACGAAAAAATTTTCCTACACAATCACTTATATATTTTTATGCTCGCATCACAAATATGCCGCACCAATGATTCCCGCATCATTTCCCAACTGTGATGTCACAATTGGTGGCACATATCCATATTTCACATCAAAGCATAACCCATTGACTCTCTTTTGTAGCTCATCTGTCAGATATTCCTTTTGCGCAGAAACTCCGCCTCCTAAGATAAAAATCTCTGGTCGGAATATATTGACCAAATTTGCAATCCCAATACTAAGATCTTCCTCGTATGTATCTACTACCTGCATTGCGGCAGAATCCTTCTGCTTTTGCGCATCAAAAATCATTTTGCCATTGAGCTTTGACAAATCATTGCCGCACATCTCATTCATCATTGAATCTGGTTGGTTCGTTGCTGCGGTTCTTGCTAAGTCCATCAGCGCTGTAGCGGACGCATACATCTCTAGACATCCCTTTCTGCCACAGGTGCACAACTTTCCTTCTCTCTCAATAACCATATGTCCCAGCTCACAGCCGCCTGCCATATAACCTGAAAAAATCTTTTTATCCATAATTACACCGCCGCCTACTCCAGTGCCTAGCGTCAGCAATATCGCATTATTTTTCCCCTTTGCCGCACCATAAAGCACCTCTCCTAATGCAGCGGCATCGGCATCATTTGCAATGGCAAGTGGAATCTGCATCTGAGCATCTTGCATCATATACTGCGCAAACAATTCCAAAAGAGGTACATTCTCCCACGCAATATTGTTAGCATATAACACAGTGCCTTTTTTGGGCTCTACTGATCCAGGACATGCGATCCCTATAGACTCACATTCCTTTTCCCCTACCTGATTCTCTTTCAACAATGCTATCGCTGCTGTGGCAATATTGTGAATCACTTCCTCTGGGGCCAACTTCGCACTGTCTGTCTCGACTACCTTTTTAGCCACAATCTTTTCGCCATCCACAAGCCCTAATTTCACAGTCATTCCGCCTATATCGATTCCGATACGCATTTTTATTCTCCCTTCTATTACATTTTATCACACACACGGTTATCCTTTGCAGAATTGTAACCTTTTCGCCGCGTTGCTCTTATATGCACACTTACATCATTCTCTAGTATCAACCACCTGCGACTTACTCACGATATGATATGCTCTTTGCCTGTCACTTCGCAGAATCAGTGTCAAACAAAATCATCTCTAGATTTTGAATATCGCTTGTATTGGGGGTATACACCATATCAACAAGCTCAATTCTCACAGTGGTAGTTTGCTCTTGCTCATATGTTACATTGGCAAGTACTTCCTCCATACTCTCCTTCAAAGCAACAATGATTAGTTTCATCATCTCATTTTCATCTGTAGGAGCCGAAGCGGGATTTTCCCCCCAGGTTTTATATAACTGCGCCGTTTTGATCGCATGTGTGTCGAGCATTGGCTGAAAAACAATCATCTTTTCATATGTGACGGTTACAATATATGAACCATCACTCTGCTTTTCGGCATCTCCCACAGTATAATGTACTTTAGAAAGCATGTCCATATAAATTTGGCGAAAATCTCCCTTTAATTCTTCTGGCACACTCAATGTAGTACAAAATGTCTCAATCCCTGTATCCACCCCTTGACTATAAAGTGCCTGCGCCTCCTTTTCAGATCCCAATTTCATATCCACAAACAATGTAGGATCATTTTTGTACGAGGCATCTAACAACGCCTGCAAATAGCGCTGGACTTCATTGTCAGATGTACACCCAGTCAAACTTGCTGTTATTACAATACACAACAGTATCGATATTATCTTTTTCATACGAACCCCCATGATTCCGCTTCGCGAAATCTCAAATCTTCGGTGTGAAACTTCTCCGTGACAGCCTTTGCTGCAAGCAGTTAGAAAATCTTTGATTTCACACTAACTCCCATCTGCCCGCTTTGGCGGGCTCTTGAATCAGGATGGGTGAAATCTTAACTTTACACAGTTTTCAATCTTTTTCGTCTATGCGCATTAGATTGCATAGTTTTCTATACAACAGATCTAACGGCTGGTCTTGCATGATATACGTTATCTTATGAAAAATCTATAATATTATACCAAATAACAGCTCTTTTTGTCAAATAGACGACTGGTCTTTGAGAAAAATTTCAGACATTCTATCGCCAATGATTGCTTCTTTTAAAAAGTCATGTTGAAGCATCCATTCCTATTTTTATGTCTCTTATTACGCTCTTATCCTTATACTAATAGGCAACCATCACAATACTAAAAAAACGAACACAGACAAAAATGGTGTGCATAGAAAAATGCCTACTCTTCAAAGTGATTTTTGATCTATTTGTATAGCTCAATGCCTGTTATTTTTATAGAATTCTCATTTTGATCTTATGATATCCACTGAATAAATGCCGTTTTATCTAAGCTATTATATCCAGCTTTTTTATAAAAATTGAGTGTACTTTCTGATTTTGATCCTGTCAACAGCATAATTTTATAACAGTTTTCCTTCTTTGCAAGCTCCTTAGCATACTGTAGACATTGTGTAGCAAGTCCACGATTGCGATATGCTTTGTCTGTGATAACATTCTCTACAAGCGCGTAAGGGCGCTGTTCATGTGTCAGGTTTGGAATAATGACACACACGCACGAAGACACAATGTTTCCATCTAGTTCTGCCACAATAAGATGGTGATCTGAATCTAACCTAATACGCTCCCATAATGCTGTCAACTGTGGCGTGTGCTCTGGCATTATATTGTCATGAAGCTGCATATACAATTTTAACAATCCTTCTAGATCCTCTTCACAAATTTCCCTAATCATAGTACTTACTCCTTCATATGCTTTTCTCAACTTGCAATGAGATGTCATTGACGTCAAACATAAATTTATATGGAAAACAACATGCGCAAAAGCGATCAATTCGACCTTGAAAAATTCTAATTTTACAATCTGCTCTTTTTATGTATCCTATTACTTTACTCCCTTTTGAGAAAAATGTTACCACTGATTAAATGAATGAAATAAAATACATATGATTATTAAATTTACACTCATCTGACAATTCTTCAAGCATGAATTTACTTTCTTTTCTTCTCTTTATTGTGTCTTATCAATCCAATGATTAGTTCAACAATTCCCCCACATAGCCATATAATACCCATAGTAGTATTATTTAAAAAGAACCATAATGGCGATGTAAGAATCCATGTAATTGCCCAAATTATATTTGCTTTACTGTTCATAATTATACCTTTCAAAAATTCCGATCTATATGCTTGATTAAACATATATGTCTGTTGTCTGCAATACACATGTATAAACTCGTTTTCCTTAGATACATAATTCCGAAAAAGGGCAATGTATAAAATCATTTATAATCAATAATTATTTATGCATATATTAGCACACTCTTATATAGAAAAGAAGTTGTTTTACTTTATATATTTTTGACTTCTACTTCATCTGGTTTTTGTCCGTCATGGGCTTTCCATTGACATTCCATCAATTGCATCTGACTAAATACTGCCTTAAAGGATGAATCTTCTGGCGAACAAGCATAAATGCCAAATCGAATTTTGCCTGCTCCCCTGAACATATGGCACACCCTCATCTGTTGAAATAGCACACCATCTCTAGAGCACTCCACACAATAATCATCCTCTCGGCGACTAAAACGATACCACATACTCTTTTCTGACGCTGGAATCGCTGTTGTTGCCCAATCTGAATATCCTTGATTTGTCACTACGCTTCCCAAATGTTGAAATTCTTCATTCTCATATTCTACGGAAGCTTTTAGCCAATTCTCACTGTCTAAATACATCACAATGCCACATTGGTCAAATCGGTGTGCGCTCTGTGCAAAATCTGTTTTTACCACAAAACTAAAATAATTCGCTTCTGTCCACATCTGAAGAACGGGCGCATTGTCATTCTGAAAATGATAATAGGTTCTCTGCCACAAATCTGTATGTGGTTTTGTGACAATCTCTATCGTTTCCTCTGTAATAAAATACGTTTCGGGTTCTCGTGTCCATTCCATTTGATTTATATTTACTTTCATAATAACCTCACATTCACACTAACTTGTCAAATCTGGTAAGTATACTTTACGATATGGCTATACTCTCTACTTCTGTACGCTCTTATTATATCAGCCTCCTTATAAAACTACAAATATTTCTTTGCATATATTGCAGCACTAGCAATGTCATTTTATTTACTTTGTTATCTATTTCATTATGTGAAAGCAAATTCTTTGACCTAACTCTTTCCTTCTTGTATTAGTATCAATATGCACTAACAATTTTGTTATGAATGATCTCTTGTATCCTGTTTGCAGCTATGATAAACTTAGCTTGACAAATCAGTATTTATTGTATTTTTCTAATATCGATCTAAGAAAATGGAGGCATTATATATGAATATTGCTCAAAAATATGTTGATGGATTAAAAAAGGCATATTACGAAAATGATGGACAAAAAAAATGGGATGATTTTGAGAAAGTAATGCATGGTGCAAGCACAGACGATCTGGAAAGATTGCGAAGATTATATCCCGATATTCCTAACAGTCTATTACAATTATTAGAAATTGTAGACGGAACATATTGGAGAGAATATGATAACCAAACAGTTTCTCTACTTTTCCTAGGTTCTGACATGGAAGAATATCCCTATTACTTATTGTCCACTCAACAAATGATAGATACAAAGGATAATTTTAAAGAATGGGGAGAGTATTTGATTACCCGAGAATTTGATGATATTCTAGTCGATGAGGGAATTTGCGATAGTTTGGATAAACTATATTGGCTGCATTTTTCTGATTGTATGAACAATGGAGGAACATCTCAACTTTTTATTGACTTTTCACCTTCAGAAAAAGGAAAAAAAGGCCAAGTCCTGCGCTACCTTCACGATTCAGACGAATTAGTGATTATCGCAGATAGTTTTGATGCATATTTGCAAATGCTTATGGACAATGAATATGATTTTATAACAGAAGACGTTGTTGAAGAATGGTAATAATCATCCTATTAATCATAAAAGTACTTCTCTATGAAGCAGCCTTTGCTGCAAATGGTTAGAAGTACTTTTATAATTATATGTAAAAGTAAAGATACTTTGCCTTTCGTCTGACAAAAGACTTGCTAATTTATATAATAATAGCTATAATACTGTCAATATCTTGTATGAAAAAACATCTTACTCCTAAGAAGAAAGGTATGTATTATGAAAAAAATGTTTACCAAACGACTCTCCAACTATATGCTTGCTGCCCTTCTTTTTACAATCACTGCCATTTTCGTATTGCAGACAATTGTCAGTCAGATCACAAATACCTCTTCCAGTCAAGAAAAATTAGATACTGTCAAGCAAAGACTATCCGACAATGCAACAAATATTGCTCAACTCACTGACAATCTCAGCCAAGACAATTTGGCAAAGACAAGAGCATTTGCTGATCTGTTAGCCACAGATCCTTCTATTATGGGAGATCTAGACCGTCTTGTCGAAATACAAGAGCGCCTGATGGTAACTGAATTACATATTATTGACGAAAACGGAATCATTACTGACAGTAATATTGCCGACTATATTGGCTTTGATATGAAAAGTGGGGAACAATCCAATGCATTTATGGTTATTGTTAAAGACCCTTCTATTGAGATTGTTCAGGAACCTCAAGTCAATGCATCTAAAGGTATTGTTATGCAGTATATTGGAGTGGCAAGAACGGATGCAAAGGGATTTGTACAGGTTGGAGTACATCCAGAAGTTTTAGAAAAAACTCTTGCCGGAACAGAAATCTCAGTTGTTCTTCGCGAGATTGACTTTGGTGAAACAGGATACATTTATGCTATTGATACTACAAATGGGCTTATCCTAGCACATCCCAATGCAAATCTTATAGGAACCTCTGCCATTAACGCAGGATTTCCAGCCTCCTTCACAGGAAAGGGAAAGGCAGTCATCGATGGCGTAAAAGGCTATTATATGGCTGAAAACTATAATGGACAGATTATTGGAACGTTTATGCCATCTAGTGAATATTATGCTGGGCGCCGCAATCAGACAATTGTCGTATCCTTAAGTATATTTATCATATTTAGTGTACTACTTCTGACAATTAACCATTTAGTAGATGATAAAATCGTACAGGGAATCAATCGTATCTCTCATTCTATGAGCAAGATTGCGGATGGAAATTTTGAGATTATGGTACATGAACAGGGAAATCCTGAATTCACACTGCTTTCTGAAAGCATCAACAAGATGGTTGTAGGAATTCGCCAGAGTATTCAGGAAAATGAACAGTTGATTGTGCAACAAAAGCAAGATATGAAACACAATCAACTACTAATCCAAAATGTAAAAAATGCCTGTACAGAACTCAATCAAATATCTGGAGAAAATCTGCAAAATGCAGACAATATTTTCAATGGAACTTGTGAGCAGGAAAAAGCAGTCGAAGAACTCAAACAGACTATGAGCCAACTCACTAGTGAGCTCAACAACAGTGTATCTGTCACTGCGGATGTCGCTACCTCAACTACCAATACTTCAGAAAAGATTCTTCAAACACAAGAACAGATGCAACTGTTAAAGGACTCCATGCAGAGAATCAGTGATATGTCTATGGCGATTGAAAAGATTATTGGTGAAATCAATTCTATCGCCCAGCAAACCAATATGCTTTCTCTAAATGCTTCCATCGAGGCTGCAAGAGCTGGCGAAACTGGTAAGGGATTTGCAGTAGTTGCCACGCAAGTGGGAGCACTAGCAGCTAGGAGTACACAGGCAGCAAAGGAAACCAATGAATTAATTATGAACTCTATCAAGGCAGTGGAGAGTGGCCGCGAAATCACGGACCAGACTGCACAAGCCTTTGGTATCGTTGTTGAAAATATGGAGAAAACCGATCAAAATATAGCTGAAATCACCAATATGGTGCGCCAAAATGTTGATATTGTATCTCATGCAGTCAGCCAAATTGAGCGAATATCGAACGTTGTAGACGAAAATGTTCAGATTTCTCACAACACAAAGCAGGTTTCTTCCAATATGGCAGATATCACTGGAAATCTGCTAAATATTATTGCATAACATACAATCAAATAAAAAAGATGAAACTTCCCTGTGCGATCAAGTAGAGAAGTTTCATCTTCTTTTTACTCCCATGCTGGACGCGGGGGAGTGTTAGCTGCATAGTTTCTTTCCGCGTCCGTGTGCATTTTATGTACTATTTCTAAATATTCCAGTACTTTTTCTGTCTGCGCTTTCTGCGTGCAAGAATCTCATAATAGATCAATACTGTGACAAGTTCACGTATCCACGGCTCTTTTTCATTCCACGGTGCGCGCTCTGTAAGTGTGTTTTCTGTGACATTGCTACTGGTAATATTCTGCTCAAACATGCCTGCGTCTGGCATACTCATATTTGGTACTCCTGAATTTGACATATTTCCATTTGGCATACTCATGTTTGGCATATTTCCATTCGACATGTTTGTGTTTGGCATGTTTGCGTTTGGCATATTTCCATTTGGCATGTTTGCGTTTGGCATATTTCCATTTGGCATGTTTGCGTTTGGCATACCTCCATTTGGCATACTTCCATTTGGCATATTTTGGTCAATTTCTCCCATAGAGGGGTTTCCCATAATAGGAACTCTCTCTGCTCCCATCTTATCATTCTGTATAAATGTTCTATTGGGCATTTCTGGGCGTCCAGACATGCCTTCTCTTGGATTTCTCATGCCATTTGTCTGAACTGCTCTATTTTCTTTTTCTTCTGTTGTCTTTATAATGGCCATAACACTCGTCACCATACGCTGCAATGTAATCTTGTCTGGATACTGGTCATAGATAAAGCTACCTTCATAATCCATTTTGTCCACAACATTTCTAATGACACCCTGATATTTTTTTGCATATGTGGGATACATCTGTTGAAGATATTCTAGATCCTCTAGCACCCTATCCTCGGGAATATATCCTGGAGGTGTCCACTGTCCATATCCTTGATACCCCATATAAAACGGAAATGCTTTATAATCCATTTTTCGAGTTCCTTGTTTTTATGTTATCATATGCATTTCTTTTCGTAATCGTGAATACATGCTTGTCTTGCTTCTTGCAAAAAAACTTTTACGAAATACGATTTTGCTTGTCGCGCAATCGCATCAATCGTTGACGGTACGAAAGATTTTCTTGGGCCTTCTCATGTGTTTTTTGTAGTGTCACAATAAATTCATTTCGTCGTGTATTCCACATATGAACAATTTTCATATCAATCATCTCTAATATCCGCAAATCATAGATCAGCAATGCAAAGGAGGCTGGTGTAAAGACATAATGGTGGATATCAATATACTCTCCTGCACAAACTCTGCGTATTCCGTCCATTACAATCGTTTTGTCATGAAGATATTTGTAGTTTGTTTTCTGGTGTCTCATCGCAAAATCCAATATAGAAAATATAGGTTTATTCCACGAAATCCGCCCCTTACGTGATACAACATTCATGTAATACTCGGCCACATTTCCTACTGACTGCAAATGATTAGGTGTATATGCATTATTTAAGATCTCTGCCAAACTGGTGGTATAGCGATAATGGTCAAAACAGTATCGTTTATCAGGAACTGCAAGTCGCAGTAATCCTTCTTCTTTGAGCAGTTTTGAACAATCCTGCAAAAATCCAACAAAATTTGTGGTATGCTCAATCATATGAGAGGCAATGATATAGTCATAATAGTTACTTTTTTGTATCAATTCATAGTAACTTCCGCCCTTCCACACATAATCAACTGGCTCAATCGCCTCTAGATCTACCCCATCATTTTTGTAGTGCTCTCTTAATCCTTCCTGATCTAACCAGTCTACAGTCTCCACACAATAGCCATTTCTTTTTGGAACAACAGGATGATGCGATGGACCAATTTCCAATCCTTTTTGTTCTCTACTGATCCCATCCAAAAAGCGCATCTCCCTAAAAAGATACACTTTAAGTACTCTTGGGACATATCTGCTATTTTTTATACTGGTTTTAAACTTCTTGTATCGATCTTGTTTGGTCATTTCTATATTCTGCTCCTTTGCTATCTTTCATTTTTAGTTTTATATTTTTATTCTTACTCAAATACAGGCTTTCCTATTGCTATTCAGACCTTTTACTATTCTTTCGCAACTACCAAATTAAAAAATTCGTTTTATTCACCACTATCATACCTTTTTTTGAGACAGATGTAAATCTGCTTCTTGATTCAAATCTTTGTATAATCAACTGTACTGTTTTAGTATATATTTTCTGTAAAATTAATACATTTTATATATTTTGCAGAAATTTTCTATCTTTTGTATTATTTTTTGTAAAATCATTCGTCAAAACACCGATATATACTATATCTATTAGTATCTATCCAATTCCCAGTCAAAACTAATTTAAAGGAGGAATCTTTTGTATGAGTATAGAGTTTGTACCTTCACTATTTCCTATCACAGTAAGTGACGCCAAGGCTAGTGAGCTAAACAAAGGTACTATATCAGAAACTACTAACAATCCAACCATTGGTAATGCTGACGAATGTACTGCGGTTATCATGGAACTATCAAAACAGGAATATAAACAAAACAAGGACATTGTCTTAATATCAGATGAGCCCCCTAAGATATACCCATCATATATTGATTTAGATAGTAAACCTTTTGCAGAACTACTGGATGATGTAAGAAATGGAATTCCTCTGTCAGAAAATAATGAAAAACGGCTCAAAGCAGATATGTTGGAGTGGAGTAAAAAATATTATTCTCAAATGCAGGATTTTCGTATTGATGAGCGTGATGATCGTGTTAAAAAGGCACTCGAGTTAAACACTTGGATGAAACAACGTACATTACAGGAAATGCAAGAAAAGCTTGAGAGTGAAAAGCAGGAAAGTGCCTCCATATTACAAGAGGTCAAAAATGCTAAAAATGCTCATCAGACAGCAACTATGCGCGGTGAAGCACATATGATTAAGCAAACTCTCGACTATCTAAACGAAGACCAAACGAATACATCTCAATCAAAACAACATCCGCAAAACAATGAAGAGAAAGAAGACGAAGTTTCCCAACAGATGTCAGGTTCACTTCATTTAGAGGGCGGTACAGATTCACACCTTCTAGATAAGGCCCTCACCTCAGAACAGCGCATTGCCGAAAATACCACCCAGATTGAAAATCAATGGGAAACTGAACTTAGAAAGGAACGAGAATACAGTGATCTACTAGATAAAGAATTTGACGAGTGGATAACTGTATTTGAAAGCGATGAATTCTCACTGCGTGAAAAAGTGGATGCTTTTGAATGGTTTATGACTGCCGCGGAGGATCACGCTGAGAAAAGAGAACTTGAATGGCATCGCAGAATGTATGATTTTCGAGCTCTCAGAGAACTTCGTCTAATGTCTTATTCCAACACCAAAATTCAGGACGCCCAAAAGGAAATAGCAACCCAAAGGCGCAACAAAGAGGACCTTCTTGCCAGAAAAAATGGGCAAGATTACGTTCTTAATAGTACCAAGCAACGCATACAAGAAATTGAGAAACAGGAGCAGGAAAAGACAAAGGATACTCCCAACCATAAAAAAGAAGCTGAACAGGAACAGAAAGAACAAGAAACAGCTAGATATGAATTTTGGGTATAAACTATCCTTACAAAATAATCCCCTCAATACAACATTTATCGTATTTGAGGGGATTGTTTACGCTTATTTTAATTTTGCTGCTTCCATTCGTGCAATCGCACGCATTAATGCAGTTTGTGCCCTGTCCATATCAAAATTAGCATCGTGCTCGCTAATCCGGCTCTCGGCTCTTTGCCGCGCAGCAGCAGCACGCGCTTCATCGATTTCGCTGGGCCACTCGATAATCTCTGCAAGGATTGTAACCTCCTGCGGCAAAATCTGTACAAAACCAGCATGAAGCGCCGCATTCTTTATCGTACTCTCCTGTGTTATTGTCAATATTCCAGGTCTGACAATCACGGTCAATGGCGCATGTCCGCCGTAGACACCAATCTCTCCTTCTGTCGTATTGAACTCCACCATATCCACATCTTCATTAAAAAACTCGCGGTCCGGTGTCACAATTGTGAGCCTAAACTTCTCTGCCATAACACACCCCCCTATTTCACGCGGGCTGTCACGTCATCAATCGTTCCGGCATTGAGGAAATGGCCCTCAGCAATACTGTCATGCTTTCCGTCTAGAATTTCTTTAAATCCTCTGATTGTCTCTGCTATTGGCACATATTTACCTGTCATTCCTGTAAACTGCTCCGCCACATGGAATGGCTGTGACAGGAAACGCTGAATCTTTCTGGCACGGTTTACTGTCACTTTGTCTTCCTCTGACAATTCATCCATACCAAGAATCGCAATGATATCTTGCAGCTCCTTATATTTTTGCAAAATCTGCTGTACACCACGAGCCACCTCATAGTGCTCCTGCCCTACAATACGGGGATCGAGGATTCTAGATGTAGACTCTAATGGATCAACCGCTGGATAAATACCCAACTCCACAATAGAACGCGAAAGAACTGTCGTCGCATCCAAATGTGCAAACGTTGTTGCTGGAGCGGGGTCCGTCAAATCGTCCGCTGGCACATAGACTGCTTGAACGGATGTAATGGAACCATTCTTAGTAGAGGTGATACGCTCCTGCAATGCTCCCATCTCTGTCTGCAAAGTAGGCTGATATCCCACGGCAGAAGGCATACGGCCAAGCAAAGCAGAAACTTCAGATCCTGCCTGTGTAAAACGGAAAATATTGTCAATAAACAACAACACATCCTTTCCGCCCTTATCACGGAAGTACTCTGCCATTGTAAGCCCTGTAAGTCCTACTCTCATTCGAGCCCCAGGCGGCTCATTCATCTGTCCAAACACCATTGTTGTCTTATTGATAACGCCCGATTCTGTCATCTCATGATACAGATCGTTTCCTTCTCTAGTGCGCTCACCTACTCCCGTAAATACAGAGTAGCCGCCGTGCTCTGTCGCAATATTTCTGATTAACTCTTGAATCAACACTGTCTTACCAACACCAGCACCGCCAAAGAGTCCAATCTTTCCGCCCTTCTGATAAGGACAAAGCAAATCAACTACTTTGATTCCTGTCTCTAACAGCTCTGTCGCTGTAGATTGCTCTTTAAATTCTGGCGCCGGCCTGTGAATCGGCTCATATCCTTGTGCATTGGGAGCTGGCTTATTATCTATAGGCTCTCCGAGCACATTAAACATACGTCCCAGTGTATTTTCACCCACAGGAACCGTAATAGGCGCCCCTGTCGCAACGGCATCCATCCCTCTTACAAGCCCGTCTGTAGGCCCCATGGCGATACATCTTACTGTATCATCACCCAAATGCTGGGCAACCTCAACAACTAGGCTAGTATTATCATTTCTGGTAATTCTAATCGCCTCGTTAATCTCAGGAAGTTCTCCTTCTCTGAATTTAACGTCGAGAACTGCACCGACAATCAGGGTAACTTTACCGATTATTGTCTTATCTGCCATCTCTTTGTTTCCTCTCTATAAATTTTTTCGCTTATTTTCCTATACCCCAAACCACTTTGCCACTCGTCATATCATTCGTAAGCGATTGGTTGTGTTTTATGATATTGCCTCAGCACCAGCGATAATCTCAGTCAATTCCTGCGTAATAGAACTTTGACGTGCTCTATTGTAGAGCAATGACAACTTTTCTATCATTTCCTCTGCATTGCTGGTAGCTGAATCCATCGCTTGCATCCTGGCTCCATTCTCACTGGCCACGGCTTCTATCATTGCTCCATAGATCAAGCTGGTAATATACTTAGGAATAATCAGATCAATTGCCTCTCCCGCCTCCGGTTCAAAGTCCAGAACTGCCTTATCCTGAGCGTCGCGCTCATCCTCAATTTTAATAGGGAGCAGCTTTAACAGAGTCGGCACATGTGTCACCGTATTTTTGAAGCCTGTATAGGCAATATGGATCTCCCCAACCTTACCACTTGAAAAATCACTCAGAATCTTCTTGCTGATATTCATGGCATCAATATAAATTGGTTCCTCAATGGCACTCGAAAAATCATCACCCATCTCGTACCCCATTCTCACAAACGCATCTCTGCCCTTGCTTCCGATGGGATAAATAATCAAATCTTCCTTATTCCAACCATTGTCTCTAACCAGTTTCACAATGTTGGAATTGTACCCTCCTGCAAGTCCTCTATTTGCTGTAATCACGATGACAGCCTTTTTGGGAGACGAGTTTTGTTTTAGAAATGGATGGTTGAGATCCCCTGCTTTGGAAAGCATGGAAACCACCGTGTCGTACATGCAGGTAAAATAATTCTTGGATTTCTCTGCACGCCCTTTTGCTCTTTGCAGTTTAACGGTGGAAACAAGCTTCATGGCCTTTGTAATCTGCTGCGTACTCTGTACGGAGCCCTTACGCCTTTTTATGTCTCTCATTGAGGCCATATGAAAACTCCTTTCTATTTCAAGAAATTAGCAAAAGCCTCTTTCTTTACTTAAATCTGCCCTTAAACTCCTCAATTGCTGCAACCAACTCTTTTTCTGTCTCATCCGAAATCACTTGTGTCTCCTTGATCGCCTTTGGAATCTGTGGATACTTTGTATCAATAAACTCAAACAATTCAGATTCAAATCGGATAATATCACCAACGGGGATATCCAACAAATACTTCTTAGTAGCTACAAAAAGGATAATAACCTGATACTCTACTGGCATCGGATTATACTGTGGCTGTTTCAATATTTCTTTAATACGAACACCTTGCTCTAGTTTTTCCTTTGTGTCAGGGTCAAGTTCTGAACCAAACTGCGCAAAGGAAGCGAGCTCTCTATACTGTGCAAGCTCCACACGAATTGGCGCTGCGATCTTTTTCATCGCTTTTATCTGAGCAGAACCGCCCACTCGTGATACAGACAAACCTGCATTGACAGCCGGTCTAAATCCAGAGTTAAACATCTCTGTCTCCAGATAAATCTGTCCGTCTGTAATCGAAATAACATTCGTTGGAATATATGCAGAAACATCGCCTGCCTGTGTCTCAATAATAGGAAGTGCTGTAATCGAACCACCGCCATATTCTTCACTCATCCTGCATGCACGTTCCAACAATCTTGAGTGTAGATAGAACACGTCACCAGGATATGCCTCACGCCCGGGCGGACGCCTTAAGAGCAATGAGAGTGTACGATATGCCGTAGCATGCTTACTTAAATCGTCATAGATCACGAGTACATCCTGACCTGCTTCCATCCACTCCTCGCCAATCGCACAGCCCGCATACGGTGCAATATACTGTAATGGCGCAAGTTCACTAGCTGTTGAAGCGACAATTGTCGTATAAGCCATCGCTCCAAACTCCTCTAATGTCTTCACAATGCTGGCAACAGTCGAAGCTTTCTGACCGATGGCAACATAGATACATTTGACATTCTGTCCCTTCTGGTTAATGATCGTGTCAATCGCAATCGCAGTCTTACCAGTTTGTCTATCACCGATAATCAACTCGCGTTGTCCTCTTCCAATAGGAACCATCGCATCAATCGCCTTGATTCCAGTCTGAAGTGGCGTATCAACCGATTTTCTGGTGATAACACCAGATGCCACTCTTTCAATTTGACGGTATTTTGTAGCTGCAATCGGACCTTTGCCGTCTATTGGCTGCCCAAGAGCATTGACAACACGCCCAAGCATGGCATCCCCTACAGGAACCTCTACCACACGGCCTGTTGTCTTTACGGTATCACCTTCATTAATATTTTTGGAGCTTCCAAGCAATACAGCACCTACATTGTCCTCCTCGAGGTTCATGACCATACCATAAACTTCTCCAGGGAACTCTAATAATTCACCTTGCATTGCTTTCTCAAGTCCATACACACGTGCGATACCATCTGCCACCTGAATAACTGTACCTACATCTGATACTTCCAACTCAGAGGCATATCTCTTGATCTGATCCTTAATCACAGAACTGATTTCTTCTGGTCTTAAATTCATATGGATCTGCACCTTTCTATTATTTTTACAGTTGAATCGCTAACAGGTTGCGCTGAAGCTTTTCGAGCTTTGTGCGAATACTGCTGTCCACAACCCTGTCACCCATCTTGATGACCATGCCACCTATCAGACTTTGATCTATCTGATAGACACATTCAATTGTCTTATATTTAGTGGTAGCAAGCAGCCGCGTCTCGATGTCATTTTTTTCCCTATCCTCCAATGCAATCGCAGTGGTGACATAGGCAGTACCAATATTGTTGTACTCCTTTATACTTGCGATAAACTCGTCAAGTATTGCCTCAATCTCTGCATAGCGGTCCTTTTCGATCACTGTAATCAAAAATCCCACAAGCTCACTGCTGACCTTGCCCCCAAACACGCTCTTTACCATCTCAATTTTATCCTCCTTAGGAATCTTGGGATGGTTCATAAACTGTCCAAATTCCGCATTAGCGCGGATAACCTCAAGAAAACTCGAAACCTCCTCCAAAAAGAAGGCTGTCTTATTCTCCTCTACAGCAAGTTCAAACAATGCCTGGGCATACGTTTTGGAAACTAGCTTAGCCATGTGCTATCACCTATTTCTTTCAAAGTTTCATCAATAAGTTCGTGCTGAGCGTTTGTATCAATATTTGCCTGAACAATCTTGGCCGCCATAACGGAAGCAACCGCAATCATCTCGCGTTTTACTTCATCTGCCATCTTCTGCTTCTCAAGCTCTGCCTCAGTTCTAGCTCTCTCTACAATCTTTGCTGCCTCTTCTTTTGCCTGGGCAACAATTCGCGCTTCATTCTCCATACCACGCTTGCGCGCATCTGATAAAATCTCTTCTGCCTCTTTGTCTACCTGATTTAGTTTTTCTTCATAGAGCGCGCGCTTCTCAGCCGCTGACTTCTGGTCTGTAGCTGCCTGTTCCAACTCTCCTTTAATCTTAGCCTGCCTATCCTGCATCATCTTTCTTACGGGATTAAACAGGAAGTGTGACGCGACCATAAAGAGGACGAACATTGCAATAATCATGAGCACCGCATCTGCCAAAAGCTGAAAATCTAAGTCAAATAACCGGCTCAATCCTTCTGCCTCCGTGGCAAGTAACATACCTTCATACCTCCTCTCATACTATTTTGAAGCTCAAACGGTTCTGTTTTTGCCTCGTTTGATTAAGGTACTAAAGGTTTTACAAACAATAACAGCATTGCTACAAGCAATCCATACAAACCAGTAGTCTCAGCAACTGCCTGCCCCAACAACATGGTTGATGTTACATCAGATTTTGCTCCTGGATTTCTTCCAACTGCTGCTGCTGCATGACCTGCCGCAATACCTTGGCCGACACCAGGTCCAATACCTGCGATTACCGCAAGACCTGCACCGATTGCTGAGCAACCCAATATAAAGTTTGAATTAAATTCCATATCTGTTTCCTCCTAAACATTTTGTCTTATACTCTTTCAAGAACAGTTTATAGCTGCTCCATGAAACAAATTTTGCTGTCTTTCTAGGCCGTGTGCTATCGGGGAGCTCTGCTGATTCTACTGCCTTAGAAAGCTATCCTATTTTTATCCTTCGATTGCATTGTTGATATAAGTCATTGTCAGCATACAAAATACATAGGTTTGAATCGCTCCTGAGAACAAATCAAAATATACATGTAGCGCCGCAGGCCAGGCCGTAGCAATAAAACCTAACAGACCATAAATTAGCGCCATCATAACTGTCCCTGACAAGACGTTGGCAAACAAACGAAGAGACAATGATATTGGTACAGCGATATCGCCAATAACATTGATTGGTGCCCAAATTGGCCACGGATCACATAATCCCTTGATGACACCTTTCACTTTCTGATACTTAAATTTGTTGAAAGTTATCAAAGTAAATGTAATTAATCCCAATGCAAGTGTGACACCATAATCAGCCGTTGGCGGGCGAAGTCCCAGCAAACCCGAAATATTGCTCAAAATAATAAATATGAACAATGTACCAAGATAATTTGCAAATGCGGTACCATTCTTCCCCATGACACCATGCACCATGCCATCGAGCTTCTCGACTACAAGCTCTACAACATTTTGGAAAGCTCCAGGGATCTCTGTTGCATGTTTTACTGCCCTGTTTGCACACAAACAGAATATGATAATAATCATCATGACAATAAAAAGGCATACATGCGTTGTCGTTATCCACAGTTTCTGACCAAACAGTTCATACTGGAATACACCATGCACCATAAAGTCAATATCATCTGCGCCGGATAACAAAATTCCTGCTCCCATACACTCACCTCCTTATTTTTATTCTCTATTCAGTTTTCTTTTTTAATTGTGTTTCCGCGACATTTCGATCTTCCCCTTGACGAGATATCTTGGAAAAAAGCGGCTGTACATATGCTGATATCTTTAATCCCATGACGCCTGCAAAAGCCGCCAATGGATTCCCAATTTTAGTCACCATCAAGATACCCAAAATCAGGATAACTACTAGATACCGAATAATATTCTGCCGTGTCGCTGCAGCCTGCGCCCCCTTTACATCCCTCTCCACAACTGAATTTAATGAGACAGCCATATGGAAAGCCATAAATATTGCAGTTAGTACTCCTATCCAGAGCCCTATACTATAGTTTGTTTTATCACTTACGAAAAAAAGCCCTGCAATCTGACACAAGATACCAACTAGAAGTATCCCGACAAGCAGTCCTGGCAGTGCTGTATTAATTTCTCTGATCTTGGTTCTTATCATCTCTATCTCCCTCGTAAATTTTCTTTGCAAGAATAAAAATGTTTCGAAAACCTGCCAGTGCACCTACAAAGAACAATAAAACAAACCAAAATGCGGTTCCAAACTTGTCATCTAGAAATTTTCCCGCAAAAGAGCACAAAAAGATAGGGACTAACATATGGATGCTAAACTGAGTAAAAAACGCTAATGCCTGGTAGACTGAGCGCTTATATTTTTTATTTTTTCCCATTTCTATGCCTCCATATGCCTATCTGGCCTATTCTTTCTATCCCTATTTCCATAATGCTCACCTATGATTATACAGAAACTTGGGAAAATTGTCCAGAGTATGTCTGAAAAATCCCTATCACCATTTGTTTGACTGTAACAGTTCAGACAAGTCTGTCCTGTTACGACATCCGCCCATCAAAAATTGCTGCGCAATGGGGCGGATGCTTGTCACCTAAACGCATCTTCACGGTCTGCGCAGTAAATGCTCAGACCTGCCTGAACTGTTACGTTTGACTACTATAAGATTTTCTTTTTAGTCAAACACAAAGAAAATCACTGTGACTGAAGTGCATCTGCAAATGAAAACTTCCCTTCTGTCACATCAAAAAGCTCTGCTCTTGCAAGATCAAAGCAATTTAGCATCTCTGGTGAAAAATTGCCGCACTCACCTTCTTGAATCATGCGTGCCGCCTCCTCTACTGCGTAAGGGTCCTTATACACGCGCTTACTTACTAGTGCGTCATACACATCCACAATAGAAACCACCTGCGCCCAGATTGGAATCTCATCTCCCTTCAAATGATCGGGATATCCATTCCCATCATATCGTTCATGATGATATCGACAGATATCATAGCAATAGCGATAAAATTCATTTTCCTCCTGTTTAAACTTCTCAAGCAACTCACAACCATACAATGTATGCCGCTTCATCTCTTCAAATTCCTCTTGTGTAAGCCTGCCTGGTTTTAACAAAATACTATCTGGTATCGCAATCTTTCCCAAATCATGCAATGCGGAAGCATTGACAATCAAAGCCGCCTGTTCTTTTGTCACCCCATATTTAGGATAATACTTCATAATATAGTCCATAAACAAACTAGTAAAATATTTCACTCTATGTATATGCTCGCCCGACTCCAAGCTTCTAAACTCTACCACCGAACTTAAAGCGTTTACCAAAAACTCATTGCTCTTCTCAAGTTTTTCTTTGCTCTCCACCAATTCTCTTGTTCGCTGCTCAAGCTGCTTCTCCATATCAATCCGCTTCTCATAAAGCTCTATAATATTTCTTGCACGCCGCATTACTACATTAGGCGCAAACGGCTTGTAGATGATGTCCATCGCACCATACTCATATGCCTTCTCATCTGTCTCATCTGTCGCCTCACCTGTAATCATAATAACTGGAATATAGTTAATATATCCCTCGTTACTCATGAATTGTAGCACATCTAATCCCGATTTCTTTGGCATGAGCAAATCCAAAAATATCAAGCACACACTTTGCGTATGTTCCTGTATAATAGAGATTGCCTGCTCTCCATCCTCTGCTTCAAGAATGTTGTACTCCTCCTCAAATATAAATTTAATCATTTCGCGATTTAACTCGGCATCGTCCGCAATCAAAATGGTATTTTTTTCTACAATCTGTTCTATATTGTCTGTATTTCTATTCATGGTACTCTCCTTCTACCTGCATCCTGTTGGTTGACACCTTACCTGTGTCTGGCCAGATGCTGACTGCCCCTACAAATCCCCTATGATTCCACCAGCTTCTTGATGCCATCCATAACTCTTTGATAGTCACTTGTAACTTGCTCTAACAGCATATTCGCTCTATCAATATCCTTGACGCGCAACGCCTCGGTGATATCATTGCTCGACCGAAATAATCTGGTAAACGCCATATTTTGGCAGACGCCCTTCATGGTGTGTGCAGCGCGAAATGCATCGTCGAGATTGCCCTCCTGCATGGTGCGTACCAAAGCATTATAGCTATCATCCTTTGCAAACATTCCCGCAAACTTAATCACTCTAGCATCCGTCTTTAGACGCGCCATAATCTCATCATAGTTTCCGTCTACCTCTGTATAGAACTCTTGTACTGTCATCTCTCTAACCATACTCCTTTCTTAGTGTGTGAATTTGTACGTAAAACTCACTAATCTCTTGTGCAACAAACAAATTTCCACAAATAATCATCTATGCTACATGCACATTGCCTTTGCACAATTTTTTCACGCTTACTCCCATCTGCCCGCTTCTAGCGGGCTTTCTAATCAGGATGAAAAACGCCTGGTTTTGGCGTTTTTCGGCGCGAAACTTAGTACTTCTCCGCGAAGCAGCCTTTGCTGCAAGCGGTTAGAAGTACTTTTCACGCTTACTCCCGTCTGCCCGCTTCTAGCGGGCCTTTTAATCAGGATTGTGAAATTTTAATTTCACATTAACTCCTATCTGCCCGCTTCCAGCGGGCCTTCTAATCAGGATTGTGAAATTTTAATTTCACATTAACTCCTATCTGCCCGCTTCCAG
>CAJUHQ010000006.1:43914-58602 GCA_910586095.1 uncultured Lachnospiraceae bacterium
CGGGCCTTCTAATCAGGATTGTGAAATTTTAATTTCACATTAATTCCCATCTGCCCGCTTTTGGGACATTTTCATATAAGAGGGGGGCAAGTTTTGATTACATATAATTTCCCATCCCCCACTTCTATATTCTACTATACTCTTTTTATCACTGTACAATGTGGGATGTCAATATTTCTATCGTTTAAATTGTATCTTAAATTGTTCAATAATTCAATATGTTCTTACTGATAACGCAGCAAAATATATTGGATGATATGCCCTATTTGCCAAAAATATTGATTTTTTCAGCCTAATTTGCCCTGTCAAAACCATTTTTTAAGTGGTAAATTTCATCTCTATTGAGAAAACTGTGAGCAGAATCCAGCTTGGTCAATAAGAATGATCTGTAAAAAATTTCCAATTTTTGAATTTATATTATACATATGAATCTATAGAGAAATTTTTGTTGAAGCACTCTCCAAAAAGAGGTAAAATAGAAAAAAGGAGGGATGATTATGGATGATTTGAGAATATATCGCAAACGCCTAATACCTGATGAATGTATTTTACTAAAAGATGATACGATTCTTGAGACAACACCCACCCACATTATCACGAAATGGAACACGCTCAACCCGCGAAGTGATTTTGAGTACGGATACTCCTGCTATTTCTTAAAAGAGGGCTATAAAATCAGCAAGCTTTATCGCACAGACCACTCCTTACTGTATTGGTATTGTGATATCGTACAATATACATATCATGAGGCAGATCGTTCTCTTATTGTCACAGATTTGCTTGCTGATGTCGTGATCGAACCAGATGGTACAATCAAAGTGCTTGATGCAAATGAACTTGCAGATGCACTCGAACAAAAACTGTGTTCGCCTTCTCTTATAGCTCAATCTCTTAGAAGGCTCGATGCCCTGTTGTGCATCTTATACGCTAACAAATTTGATACTTTGTCCTCCTATATAGAAAAGTGGACAACAAAATAAGGTCAGGAGGGAATATCCCTTCTGACCTTATTTTGTTGTCCATATACTCTGACAAACCACCAGGTTCGCATGACATGTATTATTCTTGTGATACAATCAAAACAGAATCACATTTTTCGTAACCAGCTATTTCTCTCTCTGTAAGAATTGTTGTCTCCCCAAATGGAGAAAATGTCACAGAGCTTACATAATCAAACTTAGAACTATCACACAAAACATAGCTTTTTTTGCATTGTTTCATTGCGGTGCGTTTCACCATTGCCTCATTGACATCTGGCGTCGTACAGCCTGCATTTTTTGTCACTCCGTTTGTTCCAAAAAAACCTTTTGTAAAATGATAGTTTTGCAACATTTGGATGGCTTGACTTCCAACTACCGCTTCTGTAGAACCTTTTAGTTCTCCTCCTATTAAAAGAACTTTCATCCCTTGCATTGCCAACCGCTTCGCGTGAGCAACTGCATTTGTGACAAAAGTCACACTAGGTTGATATATATACTCCAACATGTGCGCTGTTGTGGTACCTGCATCCAAATACACAAAATCTTCTGGCATAATCAACGATGCCGCATACTGTGCGATTCGTTGTTTCTCTACACAATTCATCTCAAGTTTCTGAGCCACTGTATACTCATGTGTCTGAACATTGTGCTCTACTGCCACTGCACCGCCAAACACCTTCACCAACTTTCCCTCCTGATGAAGGGCTGTAATATCTCTGCGAATCGTTGATTCTGAGATCTCTAACAAATCCCGTATCTGTGTGACTGTGATACTGCCATTTTTCTTGAGAAGTTCCAAGATCAATTCCTGTCGCTGTTTTGTCAACATTTAGTTCCCTGCCTTATACTGCTCCACATTGGTTTCCCGCACAATCTTGCGAATAGGTAAAATACTTCCAGGCGACACGGACAATTCATCGACCCCCATCGCAAGGAACTCTTTTGTCAGCGATAGATCCGCCCCTAATTCACCACAGATTCCCGCCCAGATTCCTGCTTTGTGTGCATTGTCCACCACCATCGAAATCATGCGCAAAACTGCGGGATGATGCGGATCATAAAAGGCATCTAGACTTGTATTTTGACGATCTAGGGCCAATGTATATTGTGTCAAATCATTGGTGCCAATGCTAAAAAAGTCTACTTTCTTTGCAAGGAGATCACTAATTAACACTGCTGCTGGCGTCTCAATCATAATGCCTTGCTCTGGCTGCCCATACTCAATATTTTGCTCGTCTAATTCTGCCTTTACTTGTGACACTATCGCATAAATCTGTTCAATTTCTTTTATGCTGGTAATCATTGGATACATAATTGCTATTTTCCCAAAGATACTGGCACGAAACAATGCGCGAAGCTGTGTGCGAAAAATTTCAGGCCGCGACAGACAAATGCGAATCGCACGACAGCCAAGTGCTGGATTTTCCTCGTGTTCCATCTCAAAGTAATCACACTGTTTATCGGCTCCTATATCTAATGTACGTATAATTACTCGTTTGCCTGCCATTGTTTCTGCTACTTGCCTGTAAATCTGAAACTGCTCTTCCTCCGTCGGAAATTGTTCTCTCTCTAAATAAATAAACTCACTGCGAAACAACCCGATACCACCTGCGTCATTTTGAATCACAGTCGCCAAATCTTTGATGTTTCCTATATTAGCATATAGCATTACCCTTCGCCCGTCAAGGGTAACATTTTCTTTCCCTCTAAGTGCTAAAAGTAGCTCTTTTTTATGATGTTCTTCCTTCTGTCGTCTTTTCATCTCCTGTACAGTTTTTTCATCTGGTTCCACATAAAACACCCCATTTTCTCCATCCACAATCCCAAGTTTTCCATCTATTTGTCTATCAATCTGAAATGATGTTTGTACTAATGCTGGAATAGACATGGTTCTTGCTAGGATTGCTGTATGAGAGTTGAGTGAGCCTTGCACTGTGACAAAAGCCAAAATTAAATCCTTATCAAGCTGTACAGTCTGCGAAGGTGCCAGATCATCGGCCACCACAATCACAGGTTCATCTGTGTCGATTATTGGATTGTCAGTTCTCATTAGAATGGACAAAACCCGCTCAGAAATATCTTTGACATCTGCTGCACGCGCTTTCATATACTCGTCTTCCATTGCAGCAAACATCTGTGAAAAATTATCCCCAGTCAACGCGACAGCATACTCTGCATTGACACTCTGTCCACTCACAATGGACTCTATAGATTCATTGTAATCCGTATCTTCGAGCATCATTTGATGCACTTCAAAGATCGCGGCATTGGCCTCACCAACCTCTTTTAGCGCTTTTTGATACAAATCCTGAAGCTGCTCTATCGCCTCGTTCTTTGCTTGCCTATAGCGCAGAATCTCCGCATTTGTATCGGCAATGCGAATCCGTTTAACCTGCTGTTCTTCTTTTTTGTATATACAGATCTTTCCAATAGCAATTCCGCCAAACACTCTTTTTCCTTTATACTCTTTCATGGAACCGTCTTCCTTTCCAACCTATACACAAACTTATTTCACCATTTGCAGAAGACTATCGCCACAACACACTTCTACAAATTCTCTTTTATAAAGTTGCTCACCGTCTCATATGCTGCATCTTCATCTGAACCGTCAAAGACCAACGTTACTTCTTCCCCTTTCTTTACCCCGAGACTCATAACGCCCATAATCCCTTTACAGTCCACTGTCTTTTCTTTCTTTCGCATCTTAATAGTACACGCAAACCCTTTTACTGTTTTTACCAAAAGTCCTGCTGGCCGTGCATGGATTCCCATCTCATCTGTGATTACATACATAAATTCTCTCATTTTTCTTACCCCTTTCAAAGCTTGTTGATGATTTTTTCATTTCTCTTTCCTAATAAAATAGACAAATTCAACCCAAAGTTACTTTTATAGTGTTCTAAGAAACGCGTTTCTTGAATACTCCTAACAATACTGCCGATAAAACAGTTCCAACTGCCAATGCCACAAGATACATTCCTGCATGTTCCATAACTGGGACCACGAATATGCCGCCATGTGGTGCCATCAATGTGCATCCAAAAATCATAGATAGTGCTCCAGCCACACCAGAACCTACAATACAGGCAGGCAGAACATGAACAGGATCAGATGCAGCAAATGGAATAGCTCCTTCTGTGATAAATGCAAGCCCCATAATAAAGTTTGTTGGCCCAGATTCTCGCTCCTCTTTTGTAAATTTATCTTTAAATAACAGAGTTGCCAACGCAATAGCACACGGTGGCGTCATCCCTCCAATCATAACAGCCGCCATAATATCATAATTTCCTGAGGCAATTGCTGCTGTCCCAAATACATAAGCGGCTTTATTAAAGGGCCCGCCCATGTCAATCGCCATCATTCCGCCCAGAATCAAACCGAGAACCAGCTTACTAGAGCTCCCCATATTGGTCAATCCATTATTGAGCGCTAGATTAATGCCCCCCATAATTGGTTCAACCACCAAAACCATGCAAAGCCCCATTAGTAAAATGCCAAATACAGGATAAATGAGAACAGGAGCAATCTTTTCGATTGCCTGTGGCAACGTACCACAAAGTTTGCGAAGCCCAATCATCACATATCCTGCCACAAAGCCGGCTACTAGAGCTCCTAAAAATCCTGAATTACCGTTTGATGCCACCATACCTCCCACAAAGCCAACTGCAAGAGCGGGTCTGTCACCAATCGCCATCGCAATAAAACCTGCAAGCACAGGAAGCATAAAGCCAAATGCCACTCCTCCAATATTCTTAAAAAATGCCGCAACTGGTGTAATTGTACCAAAATTGGATCGCTCTGCAACTGACAACGCACTCATATCTACAAGAAGTCCATCGATCAAAAATGAAATAGCAATCAGGATACCACCACCCACTACAAATGGAAGCATGTGCGAAACTCCATTCATTAACTGTGTGTATATTTGGTGTCCCATCCCCTTACCTGCATTTTTAGAAGGCGATGTATGAGTATTTGCAGTCTCACTGTGATATAGAGCAATCTCTCCTTCCATCGCCAAGGCAATTAATTCGTCCGCTTTGTGAATACCATCAGCAACTTGGCGCTCAATCACTTTCTTGCCATCAAATCGTTCCATAGGTACTTGTGCATCTGCTGCCACAATAATACAATCCGCCTCTTCAATCTCTTTTTGGGTTAAGACATTTTTGGCTCCACCAGATCCTCTTGTCTCTACTTTAATAAAGCACCCTTTTGCTTTTGCCGCCTTCTCTAAACCTTCCGCTGCCATATATGTATGCGCAATCCCTGTTGGACAGGAGGTTACTGCCAAAATTCTTATCTGATTTTCTGCTGCATCCTCTATCGAAGAAAGTTTCTCGTCCACACTTTTCTTCTCTGCGTCAGCCTGATTAATCAATTCAAGAAATTGTTGCGGCGATGTAGCATTTCTAAGACTTGTCGTAAATTCTGAATCCATCAACATCATCGAAAGTTTGCTCAACACGTCCAAATGAACATTGTCCTTGGTGTTGGGTGCCGCAATCAAAAACAAAAGCGTTGCTGGCTCATCATCTAACGACTCAAATTCCACCCCTTCTTTTACTACCATTGCGGCCAATCCTGGCTTCGCTACAGCCTCGCCCTTTCCGTGCGGTATCGCAATCCCTTCTCCAATACCTGTGGTACTTTCCTCCTCTCGTGCATACACTAGTTTTCTATATCCTTCCACGTCCTGAATATTTCCACTTCTTGCCATCAAATCGATCAGTGTATCTAGTGCCTCTTTCTTTGATGTAGGTGTTGCATCCAGAGAAATACTTTTGATATCAAGCAAATCTGTAATTCTCATTATACATTTCCACTCCTTCCTACTATTATCATTGCAAAACAAACGGCTCCTTATCTTGCTTTGCCTGTAATCTGTTGATATATAGCTTCAATTTCCTGTCGCGTAGCCAGATTCTCAGAAAATGCGCTGGCACTGCCTGCGGCAAGTCCCATGTAAAATGCATGCTCATACTCTTGTCGATCTATATACCCTGCCATAAATCCAGCCACCATCGAATCACCTGCACCTACACCATTTACTAACGTTCCGCGTGGAGCTGGTGCCTCATATATGTCGCCATTGGCTGCTATCAGAACCGCACCTTCCCCAGCCATAGAAATCAGCACATTCTGTGCCCCTTTCTCTTGTAGTTTGCGCCCATATGGTATCACTTCTTTTCTTGTCTGCATGGTCACCCCAAAAATTTCACCCAACTCATGATGATTGGGTTTTATGAGAAACGGATGATATGATAATACATTCAGCAATAACTCTTTTGTGGCATCTACCACAATTTGAACTCCCTTTCCATCAAGCTGCTGCATAATTTTTTGGTATGAATCATCTGGCATAGAGGTTGGAATACTGCCAGAAAGAAACAACACATCCCCTTTTTGGAGCGCACTTAGTTGCTCCATTAACTGCGAAACTTTTTCCTCATGGATCGTTGGTCCTTGACCGTTAATTTCTGTTCCTTCAATTGATTTCAATTTTACATTAATTCGCGTAAATCCCTCTTTCACACGGATAAATCCATTATCTATCCCCATAGCAGCAAGTTGTTTCACTACTTCCTCACCTGTGAATCCTGCCACAAATCCAAGCGCAGTACTTGACTTATCCAGATTCTTAAGTACAATAGATACATTGATCCCTTTTCCTCCTGGAAGCAACCGTTCCGAATAGGTGCGATTAGTAAGTCCTATCTCAAATTTTTCAACTCCCACAATATAATCGAGTGAGGGATTAAACGTCACTGTATAAATCACCTTGTGTCCTCCTTCCTTGATTTTATTTGACTGTGTTTGACTTAGTAAGCTTATAATATCATCATTTTCATTCATAGTCAATCAAACAAATTCACAAATATAGTGCTCTTATTTGGTTGAATTTGCATAAATATGATTTATTTTGACTGTTTGTAACTGAAATCTTCTAAGTTTCTTCTTTTATATATCGATATCCAATCAAATACATCCTGTTTTTACTTACTGGCACCCACATACTCTATTCGCAGCATAGTTGCTTTGTACAAGACTGCACATTTCCTTTCTGCGTTCGCGTGCAATCGAATAGGGAAGGGTTTTCCTATTCACCAGACTGTGCAGAAAAAATGGCTTTTATCCATATGGATAAAAGCCATTTTTTTAATCAATCGTATAGGGCATCAATGCCAAGTGACGCGCTCTCTTAATTGCTACTGTAAGCGCTCTTTGATGCTTTGCACAGTTTCCTGTGATTCTTCTAGGAAGAATTTTGCCTCTCTCAGAAACATATCTCTTTAACTTTGTTGTATCCTTATAATCAATTACATTGTCCTTGCCGCAAAATACGCAAACTTTTTTTCTTCTGCGGATTCCACCTCTTCTTTTCATCGGGGAATCTGCTTTTTCAGTCTTATTAAAAGCCATGATAAAGCCTCCTATTCTTTTCCTCTTACTCATAAATACAAATGGAAAGCATCACACTAACTCCCATTCGCTCGCCTTAGGAACCTACCAATTAACTCCCGTTTGCCTGCTTTTGCAGGTAATAAACTTGATTAGTTAAATGGTAATTCCTCGTCAATTCCGTCTGGAATATTCATAAAGCCATCTCCTGCCGCCATAGGTGCTGGCGCCTGTTGACCGCCTCCAAAAGTATTGCCGTAACCATTGTTTCCATAGTTACCGCCTCCATAATTCCCATCTGAATTCGTGCTACTGCTATTTTTGCTCTCAGCAAACTCCATCTCATCAACAACAACATCTGTGGTATAAACTTTGACGCCGTCTTTATTGGTATAACTGCCTGTTTGAATACGGCCTGTCATCGCAATCTTGGTTCCTTTACGGATATATTTCTCCATAAACTCTGCCGTCTTGCCAAATGCTACACAAGAAATAAAATCCGCTGTATTCTCATCTCCACCGCGATTTGATCTCCTGTTTCTGTCTACCGCAAGCGTAAATCTTGCAACTGCCATCTGGTTTTCGCCCTGTGTATATCGGATCTCAGGGTCTCTTGTTAAACGTCCCATTAAAATTGCTTTATTCATCTGTTAAGTTCTCCCACATCACACCTGCTCTTCTTGTCCAACAGGCATGTTCTCTATTTCTCGTCCTGTTTCACAACTAAGTATCGAACAACATTTTCCATCAGGCGAACCCTCGACTCCACTTCACCTGGAACAGTAGAGCTGCCCTCAAACTGGATGAAATAATAGAAAGCTTCACGCATCTTTCTCACTTCGTATGCCAGCCGCTTTTTGCCCCACTCATCCACATTGGTAATGGTTCCACCATGTTTTGTGATGATTTCCTTTACTTTCTCAAGTGTGGTTGTCCTCTCATCATCCTCGATCTTAGCGCTGACAACAACGGCTAATTCATATTTGTTCATCTTGTTACCTCCTTTTGGTCTCTGGCCTCTCTTTACGAAGAAGCAAGGAATTTATATATCACAAGTTAATATGATACCATAATTTAACTGCTATTTCAACCCTTATACTAAATTTTTAGGAAGTATTTTTGTAACAGTTCAGCCACGCAAAATTGAATATACAAAATGCTGTTGGGAGCTTGCTCGCATAAGGCATTTTGTATATTCGATTTTATAGGGCGGACGCCCGACATGAAATGGGTATGGCTGAATAGTAACAAGCAGTTGTAACAGTAGTTGTGAGCTCCTAATTGTTTATAAGTTCGTGTATATAAAAAACAGCCACTATGACTTGCATAGTTGGCTGTCCTTATCAATGAAGCTGAATTGTATACTCTGCGTTAAATGTCTCTGATGGAGCCAGTTGATTCCCCCATTCACGCTGGGACAACTCCCCTTCAAAATTCTCTTTATCACATCTGCCATACCACGGCTCTATACATATAAATGGAGCATTTTTCTTAGGAGGCGACCAGATGCCAAACAGCGGTGCTTCAAAACACACTGTAAGATATGGCTGTCCTTTACTATCGCAAAGAGAAACTTGATGCACCTGATTTTTCTCAATAACCAAAGCATCCTTATCAAAAAGATCCTCTGTTATATGTAAGTATCCATTATCTAGCGCATATTCCTTTTCACGCTCCGACAAAGTTCCTTCATCCCCCACCACAGAAGAGACTACCATGTCCTTCGTATCAAACAAAATCTGATAGTCTGTCTGCTTATCGCCTTCATGAATCGGACACAAAAAGGCTGGGTGTCCCCCTATGCTAAAATACATCTCCTTATCATCCTGGTTCATTACTTTCCATGATACTGTCACTTTTTTTTCATCTAATGTATAACCCACTTCCAACCGAAACTGAAATGGATATTTTATCAGTGTTTCCTGCGTGGCATCTAACCTAAACCTAAGCTCATTGGGTGTCTGGCTAATCAATTCAAATTCCATATCCCGCGCAAACCCATGCTGTGATAGTGGGTATTCTTTTCCATCATAGCGATAGTATCCCCCGTTGAGACTCCCTACAATTGGAAACAGCACAGGTGATGTTCGTTTCCAATATTCTGGTCTTGCATCCCACATATATTCTTTTCCAGTTGCAACCTCTTTGATTGAGAAAAGTTCTGCCCCCAAAGAATGAATACAAATCTCTAACTGCGCATTTTTTAGACTGTACTCTGCCATTTCTATAACCATTCTCCTTTCGCAACACGCGAGTTTATGCTCCAAAACACAAACTCGCGGTAACTTCTTTATAGTTTTGCATCATTGGATACTGGCTTTGCGCACAACGCCAAATCCTAGTGGATAAGGGCCTGTATGCACACTGATCGTCGCTCCAATTTGATAGCTCTTTAATTCGTCATCCTCAATGGCAAATCCCTTTGCATTGAGAAACGCCACTGCTTTTTTGCGAAACTCCTCTGCCTCCTCCATGTCATACCCATACCCTACACAAATACTGTATTCTTCTGGAGAAGCATGTATTTGCTCAAGATACTGCCACAACAAATCATATACTTTTTCTAATGATTTCTTGCGACCACGTGAGACACCCGAAGGAAAAATTTCTCCTTCCTTAAGTGTAATCAATGGTTTTATTCCGAGCATGGAGCCTGCAAGCCCTGCTAGTTTCCCTATTCGTCCACCATGTTTTAGATAATCAATATTTCCTACTGTAAAGAAAATTCTTCCTGTCTTCTTGATAGAATCTAGTTCTTTAATTACTTCCTCATAAGGTATGTTTGCCTCATACAATTTGATAGCCTCGAGTACAAATAAGCCCTGCAATACTGTATTAATGGTCGTATCCATCACTGTGATCTGTGCCTGCGGAAAACTCTCAAGCACAATCTGCCTTGCTCCCATTGCCGACTGATAAGAACCACTAAATTTTGTGGTAATACACAGACAAATAACTGCTTTATTTTCTTGTACCACTGGCATAAACACATCAACATAGTCCTGCACAGATGGCATAGATGATTTAGGAAAGGTAGTAGGGTCTGACACCATCTGTTCATAAAACGTCCGTATTGGCATCTCTACAATTTCCTTTTGATAGTTCTCACTGTCAAAAGAAACATAAAATGGCACGACAACAATTCCCTTTTCCTTGCAAAGCTCTGGAGGCAGATCACATGAACCATCTGTAATTATTTTGTACTCCATTCAACAAAACCTCATTCCATAATTTCTTCACAAACATCTGTTTAACCATTGACTATCCACATTACAGGATATTTTCTGCTTTGATGCATGTGCGCAATAATCTATTCTATTTTTTATTACACAATATTGCAACTTCCATTATTTCTTGTTGATTACCAGATGCTGTGGAAGACCATTTACCATAAATGGCTGATAATCACCTTGTATCAATGGCTCAATATAATTGATAAACTCGTCTGTAATATAAGTACCATCTTTGTTCACCCACTCACGTGGAACCAATTTCTCATTGTTTGCAATGCGATGTACATCATAAATGCCTGCGGCACTGATATAAGGATCATTAGAGACACGATCAATAACTACCATCTTGCCAGTATCTCCTTCATCAGCAGCCTTAACTGCTGCGCCTCCTACCATAAACGCCTCATCAATATCCACACGGGAAGCCATATGAGACGCACTTCTTTGTAGCGTAGAAAACTCAATGCTTCTAGTCTTGCATCCTATCTCTGCTCCGAGGAAACTTGCTAAATATGCTGCTGTTCCTTGAAGTTGCTTGTGACCAAATGCATCCACATAATCTCCACCGCCAGACAGCTCACATACATAACGTCCATCTGCCAACTTAATACCTTCAGAAACTGCAATGACAATAGAATCTTTCTTCTTCAAAAGTTCGTTCACTTTCTTTAAAAACTGGTCTATATCAAACGTAATCTCAGGAAGATAAATCAAGTCTGGTCCATCGCACTCCTCTGTCTTTGCAAGTGCTGTTGCTCCAGTCAGCCAACCTGCATTGCGTCCCATAATCTCTAATATAGAAATATTTTTCTTATTGTATGTCAATCCCAATGCATCGCGAATCACTTCTTTTGTGGATGCTGCAATATATTTTGCCGCACTTCCAAATCCAGGAGTATGATCGGTCAAAGCAAGATCATTGTCTATCGTCTTTGGCACACCCAAAAACTTCTGTGTGTGTCCCTTTAAAATGGCATAATCTGATAACTTCTTGATTGTATCCATTGAATCATTTCCGCCAATATAGATAAATGCCTCTATATCCAGTTTGTCCAAAATATTAAAAATTCTCTCATAAATTTCTGGATCTTCATGAATTTCTGGAAGTTTATACCGACAAGAGCCTAAAAATGCAGAAGGTGTTCTCTTTAGTAACTCAATATCCATATCTGAATGAATCTGTGTGGACAAATCTACGTACCGCTCATCCAAAAGGCCCTGAACTCCGTGAAGCATTCCATAAACGGTATGAAAGCCACGTTCGCGCGCGGTCTTATACACACCTGCAAGACTGGAATTAATCACAGAAGTAGGACCTCCTGACTGTCCTACAATGATATTGCGTTTCTTTGACTTCGTCGTGTTGCGTTTCTTTGCCATAATGTTATTGCCTCCTAAACTAATTTTGATATAATTTTCTACCTGCTGCCATCGCATCGTAGGTGACAGCTCCTACTTTCTATTGTACAAAGGATATAGCTATCTTGCAAGCATTTTCGGCATGTGATCGACTATTTCGATAACAGATAACTAGTACTGTTATTACCCCACAAAGATCTCAGCCAATTTTGACAAGAGCCGCTGCTATATTCTGCGTCACAAAAACTTAGGATGTGTTGCTATAGTAGTAAATGTCATCTCCATCGTTGGACATTTTATCCTATCTAATATAGACTTAATTAAGCGCCTTCCTAACTCTTCTATGCGCACATCAACTGTAATAATATCACTTTTAAAAAAGTCCGACTCAATTGTATTGTTAAATCCAGTAATGATCACTTTTCTTATGGCTTGTGGATCTCTTTTCAAAAGTGATGATGCTGCATATTTTGCCACATCATCATCCTCACACACAATTGCATCTGGAATATAAGGCATATCTCGGATAACCTCTTCCACCATCGCACCACTAAAACTTTTGTGATTAGAAGGATGTGTATAGTGCAATCGTTCGTCCAATGAAATATTATTGCATGTACAAGAATTAAGAAAGCCTAAATAACGTGCTTGTATCATACGAGAACCCTCTGCAAAGCCCACATAAGCAAACCGCGTACATGCTTTCTTTTTAATAAGGTACTCTGTGAGACTTCCCATTGAATAAAAACCTTCAAGATTAATGATGTCCCCTACCTTTATATATTCCTGTGCATTGACAGGACTGTTGAAAAATACCATCGGAAGTTTAGCGCGGCTAACTCCTTTGACAAAACGCACAGGAAAAACCCCTAAAAAAATAATTCCTTTGACATCCTCTGCAATCAATTTTGTCACATACTCTCCATCGCGATCGCTTGGTTCAGCCATATGAAGCTGCATGCGATATCCTTCATCATTGATTGCATTGCTAATCCCTGATAACACCCGCGTCCAAAATTGTGACTGCACATGGTTTGAAAGTATCAATATCGTTCCTGTATGAAATGGGTGACTGCCTGACTGAACCTCCTCTAACAGCTTCTCATCAAGTCGCGTATACCCCATCTGCCAGGCTTTTTGCACAACTGCTTGCCGCGTTTGAGGCGATACTAAACCACCATTTAAAGCCTTTGCCACAGTATTGCGACTCAATCCCATCTCAACCGCAATATCCTGTATTGTTACCTTTTTCATTTGTATAACTATGCTCCTTTCTCAATATGCATTTTACCCCCAAACACAAATTTATCATTAAAAGCTTTTAGTTGTGAACCTTGCCGTTCTCATATCGAAATCCATCCATATAGTATGTACCTTGAACACTCCATATCTTCTCTCAAGCCAGTCTATCATCTCTATATAACACCAAACTTTTACGATTTACAGATCTGATAATCGCTTCATAGTGTTTGCATTACTACATTCATCAACAATCTACATTATATAATCTCTACTTATAATTAGTCTCTATGACCATCCATATTGATGGAGAACATTCTTTACTTTCATAGTAAATCGCATCATGCAATTCCTGCAATGTCTTATACCATTTCAGGCCGTATGGACATCCTTACTATGAAAGTTGTTCTTTTTCATAGTATAATTTATAGATCCTGGAATGTCAAACATTATCATATCAAGGAAAACCCTACATAATAAAAGTACATGATGACATACCAATCCCCCATGCAAAGGCAGACAAAAAAGCAGTAACTCCTTTTGGATTCACTGCTTTCTACTTTGCATCATCTCTAAAAATAATATCATTTTATGGCTGCTGCTAGTCACACAACTATGTGATAGGTTCAATCCAATTTATTGTTGGAACAACTTATTACAACGACACAAAACAAAACATTGTGAAACCCTAGCTCAAATTAGTACAACAAACACACACCAAACTTCTGCAAATTTGGATATCACCTCAAAAATTGCAATACAAACAAAATTTTCGCTACTATTTAAAAAGGCTCTCTGCAACTATGTCTGTCAAAATAAAGGCACCTTGCCTTCAAAAGACTCATTGATAACATAATACGCAGTGAAATCTGTAGGTTTCAAATAAATCTGTATGCTTTTAATCTCTTGGTTTCGATTTCCCCGCGCAGCATAATCTTGTGTCACACGTCTTGCAATCTCCTGAATATCAGTCTCATGTTCACGATACTGCAATTCAATTTCCATCTTAACATTGTTGATTCGTGAATCATAAACCACTTCCTCCGGCTGGGCTAACTTTCTTTTATTTGTCATCAAACAAACCTCCCTCCTATGTATTTCTTGTTCATTTTTACAAAATTCATTCTTTTTGCGCACTAGAATTTTAACCTAAAGTGCACTATCATATCCATTCTATCGCAACACACTCAGGAAATTTCTATCCTTCTTCTTTTTATTGTCTCATACTCCCCCCATCCAAACATTCCACTAAAATAAGTAATCCTTATGTTCTAACTCAAATCAGGATGGGGGAAATTTTAATTTCACACTAACTCCCATCTGCCTGCTTTTGCAGGCATTTCAATCAGGATGGGGGAAATTTTAATTTCACACTAACTCCCATCTGCCTGCTTTTGCAGGCATTTCAATCAGGATGGGGGAAATTTTAATTTCACACTAACTCCCATCTGCCTGCTTTTGCAGGCATTTCAATC
>CAJUHQ010000006.1:58702-65922 GCA_910586095.1 uncultured Lachnospiraceae bacterium
AATTTCACACTAACTCCCATCTGCCTGCTTTTGCAGGCATTTCAATCAGGATGGGAGAAATTTTAATTTCACACTAATATTTATATATGTATTTTATCACAAAATGTTTCTGTTGAATATATACTTTATAAAAATAGTACTATCGTTTTGTAGAAAAAGGTATCAATATCCCCACAAAACAGGCACAGTTACTGAACTTTTGTACTTTTATCTCTCAATTATTAACACAAAAATAAAATATTCTACTCACCACACCATAAACTAAATAACAGGAACAAATACCGCCGCGTAAATACTCACTGTACGACTTTATTTGTCCCTGTAACAATGCCAAAATCTGTTTATGCTTCTAGTACTTTAATAGTAGTTATACAATATCAAAAATTCTTCTTTATCTAACATATCAAGATGAAAAATGCCTGTTTTTTGGCATTTTTCCAAACATTTAGGAACTCTTACTATGAAAGTCTTCGACTTTCATAGCATGGATGGCCATGCGGCCTGAAGTGGTATACGATATTTCAGGTATTGCATGATGTGTGTTTTCTATGATGATGTGAAACAAGACAAATTTAAGGTAGCAACTTAAATCTCATAACAAACGACATTCTCGTTGCCAAAAATTTCTGATTGCTTTATAAAGATTTTTTAATAAAGATTTTTATTGAACCGATATCCAATTCCTTTTATTGTTTGAATATATTTTGGATTGCTGGGATTCTGTTCTATTTTTTTTCGTATGCGGCTAATAATTGGTTTTTGTGCGTTTTTTCGTATTCATTACTATAGTATAAATGAGTATGCATGCGATTTTTTTAACAATTTTCGTATCTATCGACTTTCTATTTTTTGGTAATATATATTCTACCATCTTTCTTTATCTTTTCCAAAAATTTAATCTGTTATAATTGTATTCGTTCAGCCAATAAATACAAGTTTTTGATATACCATTTTTTTACTAATTTATCAAATTATATAGTGATACCAAAAGATTATTCGTAAAATAAACTCTTTTTATTTTGGAGAAAATTGGTTGTAAAATCTACTCAATAATTCTGTTTTATGTGATTGTTAAATACCAATATAATGACAATATATCCCTCAAAATACTATATCTAAATCAATAGTATACTATTCTGTATCCTGTAAAAAAGCAAATGGATTTTCCTTGTCTGCATGCAAAAAATTAATAAGCAAATATGCTGCTCTCATCGAAACTTTTTCTTGTTTTATAATGCGCGCTGCTTCCTTTTTGTCAACAATCAATACTTGTATCGTTTCTGTATCCTCTAAATTTGCACGGCTGATCGTACCGCTAGCATAGCCAAATACCACAGAACAACTCTCATCTGTAAATCCGGCTCCCATAAAAAACGGCCTGCGATACGCTTCATTTCCCTCTTCATACACTACAAACGAAAGCCCTGTTTCCTCCTTCATCTCACGCACAGCCGCCTCTTGTGGCGTTTCACCATTATCAATCAACCCTGCTGGAAGTTCATATAGATAATCTCCTAGAGGATATCGGTATTGTCGTATCAGTACAATTTTTTCTGGATCTTCACGCAAAATAGGATAAATGACCACTCCCTCTGCTAAGATATCTTTTGTCAAAAGCTTCAATTCGTTCTCCTTGCGCCGCGACACAAAAAAGTAATCAAATGGATGTCCACTATCTGTCAAGGCATCCAATTGAAACAAATTCAAAAACTTGTTGTCTGATAACTTTTGTATTCTTGTGTATTTTTTCATCTTAATCCTCCATACCGTTTGGGGTGGTTTTAAAACAGAATATATATTCTAATTCCTTTAGAATTGCGTTCTATACCTCTAACTTCCATTTACACACTTTAGCAAAACTCCAATTACAAAATTTTTATTTGTCCCTTTCATATAAGTTCTCTACACTTGATCTTTTTTCAAACATTTGACATTCATTCTAAGAAACGCTACAATGACTACAGAAGCTTTTGTAGAACTTATTTTAGAAGGGAGGATGCCTGTGAAACGACTACCCCGCACAGATCTAAAACCTGGTATGGTAACTGCTCAAGACATCTTGTCTTATGATCTAAAAACAATTGTTCCAAAAGGAGTTATTCTCACTGAAAATATTATATCACGTCTTGAGGAATTTTCCATCTATTATGTTTCTATTGATGAAACTATTGACCACTCCATCTTTCAACATCTATCTGTACCAATGGTGAACCAACTTACTTTTCAGTCTAATAACAGTACTATGGATGCGTTTCATGCTGCGAATAAGACAAATTTGCAAGCATTTTTGCACGATTTTTCTAAATGTACACAACATTATCAAGATCATATGATGGATACCTTGTACCGCAACGAACCTCTGCACACTCAAGAACTATTAACAGAAGCTTTATCATTATTTGAACAATATCAGTCATGCACATATATTTTTGACATTCTTTTTGCAGTACATGCGATGGATACTTCTGTGTATAGCCATTGCCTGCGCGTTGCCTTAATCGCCTATACTTTATCACGCTGGCTTCACTTCTCCGATGCCGATCAGTCTATGGCGGCTGCTTGTGGTCTATTCCATGATATCGGAAAGTTGCTGCTCCCCTTCAAAATTTTGCAAAAACCTGGAAAGTTTACCTCAGAAGAACTAGAAATTATCAAGACGCATACAACAGAAGGATTTCATCTACTCAATAAATCAAACCATGTTCCAGTCTCTGTAAAAAACACTGCGCTCATGCATCACGAAAAATGTGACGGAAGTGGGTATCCATATGGTTTATTAAATGAAGAAATCGATACGTTTTCCAAGCTGATTACCATTGCAGATCATTTTGATACTATGAGTACTATGCCACAAATGCGCACAACGCTTTGCCCATTTTCTGTCATCAAACAATTTGAAGATGATGGCATACCCAAATATGAGTTACCTTACATTCTCACATTCCTGGAACATATGGCAAACGCATACTCTCTTAACAAAATCACTCTTACATATGGTTTGGAAGGAAATATAGTCCTGCTCAATTGTGGCGATTATCCCACACATACGAGTTTGTCCGAAAATGTTTCTGCCCCCAATCCGCAAGAATTATATTATAACAGTATGCTCAAATTATCCGAAAAGGAAAATCTTTCTATGGAAACAATCTTATCATAATACAAGGGATGGGTTGTGCTATTTTGCTTTCATCCATCCCTTATTGCTTCTACATTATACTAGCCCATTGTCCTATTGGTCAAAACCAAACAACCTCACCATTGTATTATAGATCTTTGGCATCATACTCATATCGAAGAAACGACTTTTCTACCATAACCCCTTCTGTATTCATCTCATTTCGCTGGATCGTTTTATTTCTGTGAAATCCAAGCTTTTCACAGAGCTTGATAGACATTGTATTTTCTTCATTGACAAACGCACAATATTTTTTGTGTCCCAATCCATTTATACCATAGTTAAGCACGGCACAGCATGCCTCATAGGCATATCCTTTGCCCTGATAGTCCACTCCTAGCATAAATCCCAATTCAAGGCCTTCGAAACCTTCCTTATACTCAAATCCTACTCTTCCAATCATTTGCCCACTCTGTTTTTCTATAATTGCCCACATGCCATATCCATAGAACCCGTAAATATTCTTGATATATTCTTTTGTGTACTCAATCTCCTGTTGCACTTCTGGAAAAAGAGGTTCCATATATTGTGTGATACTACCATCTTGATACAACTCATACAAACGTGGCACATCCTCGACTGTAATCTCCCTAATTCTAAGGCGGTCTGTCTCGGCTATATCCCACGGAATCCCTTTAAAACGCCTATAAACCCGCTCACAGTACTGTGTGTCCACGTCTTTTAGATCCTCCACACAATAAGCACCATTTGGAAAATGATCTGTGCGATTATCCTGTGTAAGATACACAATATAAGGGATATTGTTTCTAGCAAAATATGCTGCTTCCTCTGTTTTGTTTGTTATCTTCACCTCATGTATGATCCTGTTCTCTTCCACCATATACCCCCCTGTACGAGCTATAACTATATTTGTGCAATCCCTTATTGAACTTCATCTTTGGATGATACAATAAGCACATTTTTACGAATGATATGTGCAAAGCCCATAAGAGCTAGTGTCGTGTCTAGTTTTTAAATCTATTTACAAAAACTCTAAATCACGATTGAATATATGGTCTAATCCCCTTTTGATGTCTGCTCCAAATTTCACGATTTTTTACATTTTGATGCAGATATTCCACCATTCTTTTGCCCTTTGTGATGTTGAGACTCCATTCCATTAACCAAATCTCATCTTCTCTAGGCATCAGCATCTCTTCCATATGAACTCCCAAAATTTTTCCAAGAATATAAAGATTGTCCAAGGATGGCATAGTCTGCCCTTTCATCCATCTATAAATTGGCTGAGGACAGGAGAGATTCAATTTTTCCTGTAATGATTTCACGCTGTAACCACTCTTTTTAATTAAATTTCGAAGAATTGTACCTGTCATCAACAGATCTAAGCAAGTGTATGTATCTGTTTCCATATTGTAAAGCCTCCCTTCTATTCCCAATCGTGTATTCTACTTCCAAATTCAACACAAACTTTGCTTCATATCCTCCATACAAGCCGCAAATCTGCTGTTTGTAACCCCAAATAAAAGGTTGCCACCTCCGCTTTGCAATCTAACGTTCGGAAAATATGTTTGTATATCACTAGAATAGTACATTTTTCTCCTATTGTCATTGGACTGATTGTCCAATCTAATAAACTATCTCCCTACAAATCCTTTCACACTCTATGCATAGTATAACAAAAAAGCAGATGGCAAGCTACACTTTTTTCACCTCAACTCTTTTTGCTTTAGCGGGTATACTCAATTTTTAACTAAAAAAGAACCCGCCTGTACATTTCACTTACAGACGGGTTCTTGAACGATTTTATTTTGTTATTTCCAGATAACAGTTCAGACAGGTTTGAGCATTTACTGCGCAAACTGTGAAGATACGTTTAGGTGACAAGCATCCGCCCCATTGCGTAGCAATTTTTAATGGGCGGATGCCATAGCAGGACAAACTTGTCTGAACTGTTACATTTGCAGATTTTACACAACACCTTGAGCGAGCATTGCATTGACTACTTTCTCAAATCCTGCAATATTTGCCCCTGCTACATAGTTGCCTTCCATGCCATATCTCTTGGCTGCATCATCAATATTATGATAAATATTAACCATAATCCCTTGAAGTTTTGCATCTACTTCTTCAAATGTCCAGCTTAAGCGCTCACTATTTTGAGACATTTCCAAAGCAGAGGTAGCTACGCCGCCCGCATTAGCAGCCTTACCACCAACAAACCATACTCCATTGTTCTGTAAATACTCTGTCGCATCAATAGTTGTAGGCATATTTGCCCCTTCACATACTGCCTTACAACCATTTGCTACTAATTTCTTGGCATCGTCAATCAACAACTCATTTTGTGTTGCACATGGCAGAGCAATATCACATGGAATCTGCCACACGCTGCCATCTTTTGCCTCATGATACTCAGCACTCTTTCTTGCTGCTGCATACTCTGTCAAACGTGCTCTCTTTACTTCCTTGACTTCTTTGAGCAATGCCACATCAATTCCTTCGGGATCATAAATCCAACCTGTTGAATCAGAACAAGTAACTACCTTAGCCCCCATCTGCTGCGCCTTCTGTGTCGCATAGATTGCAACATTACCTGCACCAGAAACCGTGACTATTTTTTGCTCCATCGATTCGCCATGACATTTCATTAACTCCTGTGTCAAGTACAAAAGTCCATATCCTGTCGCTTCTGTTCTTGCAAGAGAACCACCATACGTAAGTCCCTTTCCAGTCAGTACGCCCTCAAAAGAACCTTTGATTCTCTTATATTGTCCAAACATAAAGCCGATCTCTCTAGCACCTGTTCCAATATCTCCTGCTGGAACATCCACATCTGCACCAATGTACTTGGACAACTCTGTCATAAAGCTCTGACAAAATGCCATGATCTCTCTGTCTGACTTGCCCTTTGGATCGAAATCAGAACCGCCCTTTCCACCACCAATTGGAAGGCTTGTCAACGAATTTTTAAAAATCTGTTCAAAACCTAAGAATTTGATAATGCCCAAATTTACGGAAGGATGAAGACGAAGACCTCCCTTATATGGCCCAATCGCATTGTTAAACTGTACGCGGAATCCGCGATTAACTTGTACCTGCCCGTTGTCATCCACCCACGGAACGCGGAACAAAATCTGACGATCTGGCTCTGTGATTCGCTCTAAGATTGCATTTTTTCTATAAAGCTCCTCATTGGCTTCAACAACAGGTCTCAAAGAATTCAGTACTTCTGTTACTGCCTGCAAAAACTCAGGCTCACTTGCATTTTTTTTCTTTACAAGCTCTAATACCTCATCAACATAAGACATTTTTAAATCCTCCTTCGCTTTTCATAAACTATATCATTTTCCTGCAATGAATATATGTACATTCATCATCCCTTTTACTTTTTTGTTCGTTTCAACACTGTGCTGCGCTAAACTCAACAAATTTATTATAGAATATATTTTTTTTCAACACAACAAAAAATATATTACATGACTCAATTTTGTGTAATATGCTGTAAAAATTCTTTCCATTTATCAAAATTTCCTAACAAAATATCTATATTTCAAACCGCTATACTCCACTACCAACAAACTTCTACGCTCTGCCATCCCTTACTATATCAAAATAGTTTCTATATTCTTCCTTGTAAAAGAATCTACTATAAATCACGCTAACTCCCATGATTCCGCGAAGCAAAATCTCAAATCAGAATAGGTGAAATTTTATATTTCACACTATTAAAATAATCTTTTTTTAGAATTTATACATAAGATACATACTCTTCTATAGTACATCTTTTAAAATGTTCCTGCGAAGGCGTTGTATCTGTATATCCCATAATTAAAATTGCAACTGGCTCAATATTGTCTGACAAATCAAATTCAACTTTGACAGCTTCTGGAATAAAATACATTATCCATGTACTTCCTATGCCAAGTTCTGTTGCTTCCATCATCATATGTGTTGCAACAATACTTGCATCGATATCACCGCTATCCTTATTATCATAGGATCGTTTCCAGCACTTTTTTCTGTCATAACAAATAATAAATGCAAGCGGTGCATTACAATGACATTCTGTGCATTTCTTCAATGT
>CAJUHQ010000007.1 GCA_910586095.1 uncultured Lachnospiraceae bacterium
AACTTCTCATGTTCCTCGTTTGCAAAAACCATGTGTGTGTTGTTGGCGCTCTGCACCCCTGCTCTTAACGCTGTGTTTGTCATAATGTTTTCCTCCATAATATACAATTATTTAATCTATTTTCCCCAAACAAAAAGACATCCTTTTATTGGGATGCCTTTTCTTGCAAACTCATATGCTGTTATAAAAAAGTACCATTCAGTATTGTTCGGTACTATTCAAAACAAAAATTGTTGTCAACAAACTCTAAAAGTGATAAAATATCCAGTAAGTATGCGGCTCTCCAGCTCCACACTTCTTTGTTATGCACAAGACAAGCCCGCATTTAGACGGCGCTTATGCGGCATTTGGAAAGGTAATAGAAGGAATGGAAGTAGTGAATCGCATTGCTCAAACAGCAACTGATTTATCTGACAGACCACTAGAAGCGCAAGTAATGCAAACAGTTACCGTAGATACATTTGGAATCGAATATCCAGAACCACAGCGATGCTAATGCATCGCTTTTTGATAGCAGTTCGTATTTTACTTACTCTTCCATATCAACCAAAAACAACCTTTGCTATGAGTGGTTAGAAACACTTATTTTTAAAGAATGTTTATTTTATATATGCCAATTAAATCTCATTTTTCAACCGAAATTGACCTTATGACAGCATCGATATATGTATCTGCATCCTAATCTGTCACTTCTCTTCAACCACCTGAAAAATGTAGAATTTTAGATAATAACTCTCTGATGCTGCCCATAAGATAGGATGATCTGGTGCTTGTGTACGATATTCCACTTGTCTCAATCGCTTATGAACATTTGTGGCCGCTTGATGAATTGTCTTGGTAAACAGCTCATAATCCATAAAGTGTGAACAGGAACAAGTAGCAAGAAACCCGCCATCTCTAACCAATTTCATAGCACGCAGATTGATTTCGCGATATCCTTTTATCGCATTTTTTAGTGAACTTCTAGACTTAGAAAACGCCGGCGGATCTAAAATGACAACGTCAAATTTCTCTCCTTTTTGCTCTAATTGTGGCAGCAGTTCAAATACATCCTCACATTGAACTGTTACAATATCAGACAGGCCATTGCGTTCTGCGTTCTTTTTTGCCTGATCTACTGCATGCTGTGAGCAGTCTACCGCCAATACACTTTTTGCTCCTGCTATTCCTGCATTGAGTGCAAATGATCCTGTATGCGTAAAACAATCTAGTACCGTTGCATTTTTGCACAATTTTTGAATAGCGAGACGATTGTACTTTTGATCTAGAAAAAAACCTGTTTTTTGTCCATCTTTCACATCCACAAGATAGTGAACTCCATTTTCTACAATAGGTACATTTGTATCAAATGCTTCGCCGATAAAGCCTTTTCTTTGCTCCATTCCCTCGCTCAATCGCACCTTTGCGTCACTTCTCTCATAAATACCGCGAATAACAATCCCATCTTGTGCCATTAATTCCTTTAAGTCCTCTAGAATTTCTGCCTTAAACCGATCGATGCCCAATGCCAGCGACTCCACTACTAGCACATCCGAAAATTTGTCTATCACTAACCCTGGAAGAAAATCAGCCTCTCCAAAAATTACACGACAGCAGCAAATATCCACTGTTTTTTTGCGGTACTCCCATGCATCACGCACGCGTTTCATAATAAAGTCCTTGTCAATCTCCTGGTCAATGTAGCGCGTCATCAAACGCACACGAATTTTAGAATGAATGTTGATAAATCCTCTTCCTAATGGATATCCATCAAAATCTTTGATCAGAACAATATCACCATTTTCAAATGCTCCGCAGACTGTCTCAATCTCATTGTCAAAAATCCACATACCACCAGCCTTAATTGTCCTACCTTCGCCCTTTTTTATACTCACAACTGCACTCATATCTTCCCTCCAAAAAACGCATTTTTGCCTGTGCTCACACCCAAAAAGGTTTTTGATCCTTATGTGTGAAATGTTTCATCCGTTTTTGTAACTCGCAAAACTTGTCCTCGTACTCAGCAAGTTGTTTTTGATTTATCTTCTGCGTTTCACGCAGTTTCTTCAGTTGACTCTCAAACTCCTTTAAATTCTCCTGTGCGGCATCTTTATAATTATTTGCCATATTCATCTCTATACGTTGCAAAATTTCGTCTAATTGTTTACAATTCTTGCTTTTTCCAATTTTTTGTATCCATTCAAACATTGCTATCTCCCACTTAAAACAGGTTGATTTATCAGATTTTTTCACTTGCTACAATGGAAACATTATACTGTAAAACATTGGTGAGCGCAAGTTATTTGCCTATGGAATGATGCTTACATGGTTTTCTATTTCTTTCTATATAGCTTTGATATAGTGCCATGTATGCAGCGATACGCCTTAACAGTTAGATAGTGCAAACTCTTATGATAAAAGCACTATCTAATCTCTAGCCAATCAAAGCCACTTCTACTGTAAGCTTTGATTGTTGTACAGACTTCTAGAATAGAACCTATACACTTTGTTGCACACAACCAACTGGCCTCTCATATGCTATCTACATATACCCAAAATAGGAAGTACTCATGCCAAACGCTAAACTAGAAAACCTTCTAAACTTAGCACTGTCTGCTACCACAGCAGAGAAAGAAAAATCCCAGATTCTTGGCACAGGATTCACCCCTGCCACTAAAACATGGGAACTTATTGTCAAATATCATGGTCAACTCGAACGGCTAGAATCCGAGGTCATTCACATCGAACTCCTCTCAAATGGATATGCTATAGCCACCGTTCGCGAAGATTTTATAGAAGCCTTCGCCAATCTAGATGAAGTAGAATACGTAGAAAAACCCAAACGCCTATACTTTGAATAAAAAAGTAGGAAAAAACTTAGCAACTCTTTGGCGGTGTTTTTTGGCGCCTTTTTCTTTTTAATTTTGCTTTTTGTCGATTCACCTGAAGAACGCATGACTTTGGCGTTCTTCGAAAAAACTTAGCAACTCTTTGGCGGTGTTTTTTGGCGCCTTTTTCTTTTTAATTTTGCTTTTTGTCGATTCACCTGAAGAACGCATGACTTTGGCGTTCTTCGAAAAAACTTAGCAACTCTTTGGCGGTGTTTTTTGGCGCCTTAGAGTTGCTTAGTTTTTTTCACACATTCCAAATTTCATCATACCATAGACTATATATATTATGTTACACACCACATAAGTTCAATACTAAAAAGGAGCGTGGCTTTTATGCCTCCAAAAATTATGGCAAAATATGATATTGCAATGATCGGCGGTGACAAGCGCACTGCCTGTATGATTCCCATTTTAGCAGAGATGGGCTATCGCATTATATGTTTTTGTACTGTAAAAATCACATATAGCCCATCTGTCAAAGCCAAAATCTTCTATACTGATTCTCTTCGCGAAGCATTGGATTCTGCCCCCGTGATTATAGGCGGAATTCCTTTTATCAAAAAAGACTGCCTCTATTGTGAAGAGGGTGATTTTGTATCTACTATCACCGTTTCCGAACTACAAAGAAGTATTCACAGACAGCAAAAAATATTTGCTGGTGTCATTCCAGAAACATTTCGCCGCACCTGTGAGGAGCGCGAAATTAGCTGCTACGATTTTATGCTCGATGAACCCATGACACTTTACAATGCGGTCTCCACTGCCGAGGGAGCCATTCTAGAAGCCCTTTTGCACAAGCAAACCAACCTACATCAGAGTGATACTTTAGTACTCGGCTATGGACGTTGCGGCAAAATTTTAGCTGACAGACTCAATGGACTACATGCCTGTGTCACTGTCTGCTCAAACGATGCCAATGAACTAGCCCTTGCCTGCGCACTTGGTTTTGACACCTTGCATTTATCCAAACTCTGGCAAAATATCTGCCGTTATGAGTATATTTTTAATACCATTCCTGTCTGTGTCCTCACTCGCAAGTGCCTTGAAAAACTTGCGCGCAACGCTATTGTAATCGACATTGCCTCCAACCAAATCGGTGCAGACTATGAGGCGGTCAAACAGCTTCACGCCAACGTCCATTTCTGCCCTGGACTTCCAGGAAAATATGCTGGTGAAAGCTGTGCTAGATATTTGACAGATTTTGTAATTAAACGAATATAAGGAGACTTTCAAACTATGAATCTGAGCGGAAAGAAGGTTGGCATCGCACTCACAGGCTCCTTCTGTACCTTTGAAAGAACATTTGTGGAGCTACAGAAGCTAGCGGATACAGGTGCCGATATTTATCCTATCCTGTCAGACGCTTCTCAGACAATAGAAAGTCGTTTTGGAGCGCCTGACACGTACATTGCCCAAATTAAGGATCTCACAAAAAAAGATCCGATTATTTCTATAGAAGGAGCTGAACCAATCGGCCCCAAAGCTTACCTCGATGTTCTCGCTATTCTTCCCTGTACAGGAAACACTGCGGCTAAACTGGCCAATGGTATCACCGATACACCTGTACTCATGGCGGCAAAGGCACATATGCGCAACAACAAACCTCTTGTTATTTCTATTTCTACCAATGACGGACTTGGTATGAATCTAAAGAATATTGGATTGTTATGCAACAGCAAAAATATTTATTTTGTACCTTTTGGACAGGATAGCTACGAAAAAAAACCTAATTCCCTGGTAGCACATACAAACCTACTCATCCCCACGCTTGAAATGGCACTCGAACATCGCCAATATCAACCTATACTCAAAGATTACTCATAGATTTTTGTCCAATACCTGTTGCAAGAACGATGAAGAGGAAACGATTTTTTCAATCTTTCACTCTAAAGTTTGTGTCTGCGCTGTAATCACAAACTTTAGATACGCCAAAAAGCAGCGCAGAAATGAGGGAAATCATGTGTGGAATAGCCGGTTTTAGCAATTTTTATGTCAACTATCGCGAGGAAGCGTCCAGATGGTACGCCATACTGCAAAAGATGAATACCTGTCAAACACATCGTGGCCCAGACGAAAACGGAGTATTTCTATCACGCAATTGCGGTTTGGCTCATACGCGTTTATCCATCCTAGACTTAGAGTACGGAAAACAACCCATGTCCAGACAGGTTGGAAATCATCGTGCGACCATTGTCTATAATGGCGAAATCTACAACATGCCTACCCTCCGACAAGCCCTTCAAAAAGAAGGTATCACATTGGAAACCACTTGTGACACAGAAGTCCTTCTCATGGGATATCTTTTACATGGTATCTCCTACATAGAGCAAGTAAATGGTATATTTGCCTTTGCCATATATGATGAGACTATACAACGCCTCTATCTGTTCCGCGATCGGCTTGGGGTGAAGCCATTGTTTTTCACCCTATTTAACAACACTCTTATCTTTTCCTCAGAGCTTAAAGGAATTCTGTGCTTTCCTGATTTCAAGGCACGCGCAGACCGTGAGAGCTTGTGTGAGCTATTCGGTCTTGGCCCTGCAAAGACCTATGGAAAGGGTGTTTTTAAAGACATAGATGAGCTTCTGCCGGGACATTATCTAGTATATAACGGATCGAACCTATCCACAGAAAGCTACTGGAAGCTAGAAAGCTGTCCACACAAGGACACTTGGAATGAAACCGTGGAAAAGACCCGCTATCTGGTAACAGATGCTATACAGATGCAGATGTTGTCCGATGTACCAATCTGTACATTTTTGTCAGGTGGAGTGGACAGCAGCCTTGTCACAGCGGTATGTAGCAACGAGCTTCAAAAGCAGGGTAAGAAGCTCGACACATACTCTTTTGACTTTAAAGACAATGATAAAAATTTTAAAGCCAATACTTTTCAACCTTCGCAAGATAGACCTTGGGTTGATATGATGATCGCGCACTGCCGCACCAACCATCAATATTTAGAATGTAGCAACGCCGACTTATATGATTATCTATTTGAAGCGGTCGATGCGCGAGATTTACCTTGTATGGCAGATGTGGAGGCATCCATGCTCTACTTCTGCAAACGAGTTGCTAAACATCATAAAGTTACCTTAACAGGCGAATGTGCTGATGAGATATTTGGGGGATATCCGTGGTTCCACAAAAAAGAATGTTTTGATGCAAATTGTTTTCCGTGGTCTATGGATTTCTCTCCCCGCACCATGCTCCTAAAAGACAATGTGCTCGCGCTGCTTCCGCTAGAGGAATATGCCCACGCTGCATATGCAAAAACGTTGTCCGAAGTCCCTATTCTTCCAGAAGAAAATTCCGAAGAAAAACGCAGGCGTGAAATATCCTATCTCAATCTCAAATGGTTTATGCAGACGCTACTTGACCGCATGGATCGCACCAGTATGCACGCAGGCTTAGAAGCTCGCGTTCCCTTCGCCGATCATCGCATTGTGGAGTATTTATGGAATGTTCCGTGGCACATGAAATGCAAAGATGGTGTCGTAAAAGGGCTACTGCGTGCTGCGGCACAAGACCTGCTTCCTGGAGAAGTTTTGTATCGAAGAAAAAGTCCCTATCCCAAAACCTATGATCCTGCATATGAAAGTTTGTTATGTACTGCCATTGTGGAAACTCTATCTGACACGCGCGCGCCACTGCGCGAACTAGTTGATCTAACCAAGGTCCTTGTCTATATTCAACATCCTTCTGACTATGGCAGACCTTTTTATGGGCAGTTGATGGCTGGCCCACAACTTCTTGCCTATCTTCTACAAGTAAATTATTGGCTAGAAAAATATCAAGTAGAAGTATTACTATGAAAGTTTTCAACTCTCATAGTATGGATGGCCATGCGGCCTGAAATGATATACGATATTTCAGGCGTTGTATGATGGGCGTTTATGAAAAACATGTATATTCGCTAAACGAGTAGGGGTATAACGTTCTTCCCTACTCGTTTTCATATACTTTAGGAAACACTACACTAAAGCGCGTGCCTAGACCTTCACGACTGACAATATCATAATATCCTTGATGATTGTCAACAATCCATTTTGCGATGGATAAGCCAAGCCCTGTACCTCCTGTCTTGCTCCCTCTCACAGCATCCGCGCGATAAAATCGATCAAACACATGTGTGACATCCTCTGCCATCATTCCAATTCCATTGTCTTGTACTTCATAAAAGGGACTTCCATCTTTCCAGATACCTGTGCGAATCACTATTTCCTCTCCCTCTTTTGTATACTTTGATGCATTGTCAATCAAGATCCGCGCGGATTGCTTTAACAGATCACAGTCACCATATACTTGCGCTTTCCCAAGTTCCTCAAAACGATAATAGTGTTTCTCATCGATCATCAGCGATTCTTCATACACTTCACGCATCATCGCATTAAGTTCATATATTTTTTTGTCTAAAATCTGTCTGTTCGAATCTCCACGTGCAAGAAACAAAAGCTGCTCAACCAACCTTTGCATATGGTTTGCTTCATTCTGGATCGCCTCTATCGATTCCGTAAGAATCGCCGTATCCTCCTTGCCCCAGCGATCCAACATATTTACATAACCTTGTATGACCGCTATAGGCGTGCGCAGTTCGTGGGAGGCATCTGAAACAAAACGTACTTGCTGTTTATAAGAAGCACGGATACGCTCCAAAAGACCATTGAGTGCAGTCTCTATGCCTTGCAACTCCTTGTCATGCATGTGTATGCCTTGGTCAATCTCATCTGTGCTTAAATTTGTGATTGCATTCTCTAGATTGTGATATTTGGTTTCATTAAATGCAAGTACAGAAAGTTCTTGTGCCTTCGCTGCAATCTGATTGAGCGGCCGAAGCTTTTTTCGCACCTGCTTTGTCCCCTTACAGGCAAGCATCACAACATCTAGCGCTTGTATTGTCACGACAATAACGCCCCCGTCTGCTAAAAGGCGAAGCCATTGTCCAACAGGCAGTTGATACAACAATATCCCGTTTGTATCAAACACTTTATAAACAGAATTCCAAATATCAGTTCGAAATGATAGTTCGCGAAAATAGCGAAAAGACGCCTCTCCAACAAACTGCTGATCCATACCAATGACAGCGATCACGACAAGCACTCCTAAGATAAACACGTCCATGCCAACATACGCACAAAAAAGCTGTCCTACCTGAGCAAAATTAATCTTTCGTGCGATCGAAGTGACCCTGCCCATATCAGAATGACTATTTTTTCTCAATTTTTTCTCTTGCACATGTTCTTCTTGTCTTTCTTTGTTCAATCCTCTGCCCTCTATTCTAATTTTGTTCTTTGATACAATATCCGACTCCCCTCACAGTCTGTATGATTCGAACACCATACACATCGTCTATCTTACTGCGCAAATATCGCACATACACATCTATAAGGTTGGTTTCTCCCATATAATCATAACCACACACCCTCTGTAGCAATGTATCGCGTGATACCACTATATTTTTATTTTCAAGAAGCACGCGCAAAAGTTCAAACTCCCTGTGAGTTAGATCTACCTTATTTCCGGCGTAGCTAACCTCATAGCGTTGCACATCCATCACTAGCTCTCCTACGCTAAGGCATGTTTTATCTACTGTCTGTATCCCACCACGTTTTTTTAACGCCAACCGAATTCGTGCCAGAAGTTCTTCTATAGCAAATGGCTTTGTCATATAGTCGTCTGCCCCACCATCTAATCCAGCTACCTTATCCATAACTTCATCACGTGCTGTCAGCATAATGACAGGAAGATCTGATTTTTTTCGGATGCGTCGCAACACTTCAAAACCATTAAGTTCTGGCAACATCACATCTAGCACGACCAAATCTACTTTTCCACTTTCTACCTTTTCAAGCCCTTCTCTGCCATTTGACGCTTTTAAAACCTCATAGCCTTCATGCAAAAGTTCTAATTCTATAAATCGTCCAATCTTCTCCTCATCCTCCACAATCAAAACTGTCACTGCCATACTTATCCCCCTATCATCAACATCAATGCGAATAAAGTTTTTAACGTATCTGTACTCTGTCATATATTTGTGTATAACAACAGCAGGCCAGCCTCCAATAGCTAGCCTGCCCACATCAAGAATACTCCGATCACTATTTTGTTTCCTCTTTGGAGGATGATGCATTGGTGAACTCATTTTTAATACTCTCTGCTGCCTCTGCCGCACCGTCCATCGCCTTATTGAGATCAATATCTACGCTGCGTATGTCTGGTCCTACAAAATGATAGCGCATCTCAAAGAACAATCCAGCAATCAAGAGTGGAACCACTACCCAAAATGCAAAGAACATCAGGACTACCAATAGCGTAATGGGTATTCTAAACACTTCTCTTTTTTCCTGTTCTACACAGAAGCTATTGTTGTTTCCTTTTTCAATCCACTTCAAGCACCATCTACCAAAACGTTTCAGTTGTTCCCATGCACTCGTCTTGTTCTCTTTCTCTTCAATCTCTATTGTCACCTTCTCAGTTTGTGTGGTATAACTAGTCTGCCCTGCTGCGCGCACCTTTCCATTTTGCTCTAGATAAATCATCGCATCCAAAATATCCCAATTGCTGTTCTCGAGCGCTTTTTTGGCTTCCTCATACGACACATTTGCATGTTCTCTTAATTTTTCTACCTTTTCAAAATTATCCATTCTCATTCTCTCCTTTTGATTGTATTCACATTTCTGTGATAACACTTTGTTGTTTGTTTTATTTGATAGTATCATCTTACACAATCAAAATTAAATACAAATGCGCCTTAGATTAAAAATAGATTAAAATAGACTATGGGCGTTTAGAAACTATTCAGACATATATCCCCCACCAGAGAACTCATACCATTATTCATAAATACATATTCTGACAATTTTTGACATAGATACGAGAAGTTGTTACCATTTTTTATACAACTCTCAATTCCTGAATACGCGCATGTACTCTCTCAAAAATATATCCATATTGCGGGTTACTTTCCAACAACTTCATAAACTTTTCTTCGTTAAAAATTAGATTGGTGTATTCTAAAAATTTATTTGCAAGTTCGCGCAGTGTCTCCGCAGTGTTAAACATCTGACTCAATGTATCCGCCGCATCACGCTGGAAATAATCTGCGACTAGAGCACAATTATAATCAAACATCGGAGCAATTTTTTCAATCACACCTGTGTCATTGTCCATCAAAAATCCATAATTTTGTGTATGCCTATCTGTATTGATAATAATATAGTCTAATACGGGTATACTGGCAAATATAGATCCCCACCGCCGCAATGTATACTCCCTAAAATTAATACCACGTCTCTTACAGTATTCCATAACCTCCCATGCTTCAACAAAAGAATACTCTTCTCCTACAAAATTTTTGCAAATAGACACATATGCTGGACCATCCATTGTATTTTTGATATCACCTACATAGGAAACACTCTCAAGTCTATTCCCAAAACATCCCAAAATATCAGATGCTAAGACCTCCATCTTCGTGTTCACATAGTCGCTAGTCTTATCTGATTTTAAAAGATACAAACTATCTCCTATATGTATCCACCCTTTGCGAAACAGCCCCTTTGTTGTCAACTCAGGGCAGATACTGTTAGTTGCAATAATTGGGCTAAAACCACTAAGAGACAACTCTGTAATATCACTGAGTTTGTTTTGCCTGATATTGATATCGCGCCAATCGACATCCTCGTCGTCTTCTTTCACCCAATAACTATCCTGAATAGACACTCCTTTACATCGAATACAAATATTAACTCTATTATCAATCGAATCAATTTGTGGAAGCTGAAATGCAGTATAGATCTGTTTCGCATTGTCCCTTAACAAAGACAAAAGCCTGCTACTTAAATAGCTTTTAATTTCTTGAATATTATGTAGAATATCCTTTGTACTGGCTGGAACTCTAATATTGGATCGCAGGCAAAACGGCAACAAATCATTTCGAATCACCTCCACGACAAAATCCTCTAAGTCAAAATATAATACCTTTTCATTCTTTAACATTAAGTACATAGTAACACTATCTCATTTCTAATTAATTATACAATCTTACGCGTGTATTTCACAATGGCATTGAGCACCTGACTTTCGTCAATTGGTTTTGGCAAGTGTTCATTCATGCCAGCCATTTTACTTCTCTTGATATCTTCATCTAATACATTGGCACTCAAAGCAATGATCGGTATTGACTGCGCATCTTTACGCTCCATCGCCCTAATCTGTCGTGTCGCCTCATATCCGTCCATAACTGGCATCATCAAGTCCATAAACACCATATCATAAAACTCATACTCTGATTGAGCAAACATATCAACCGCAATCTTTCCGTTCACTGCACTGTACACCTCTGTACCAATATCCTCTAACAAAAACTGCGCAATCTCCATATTGAGCTCATTGTCCTCGACAAGTAAAACCTTCATGCCTTTTAGGTTGATTGGACGCTCCTCTTCCTGTAGCTCTTGCTTTTTGCAGACGCGAAGTGGAAGTGTGATTCTTACTTTTGTGCCAATATTTTTGATACTATTGATAGAGATATCACCATTCATATTTTCTATCATCTTTTTTACAATGGACATGCCAAGACCTACACCTGCATACGTCGTTCGCGCATCATTACTTTCCTGTTCAAAGGGTTCAAAAATTCGCTTTAAAAACTCCTGTTCCATTCCCCAGCCAGTATCCTCAATCACAAACTCATAGACAGCCAAGCGGTCATTATCCGAAATCTCACGCCCCCACATCCGAATGGTTCCTGATGATTTGTTATATTTGATTGCGTTGTCGAGAATGTTTGCAAAAATCTGTCGTATATGTTTAGGACTTCCCAGTATGGTATGATGTCTAAAAGGCTCAATCTGTGCATAAAAAACAAGCCCTGCCTCATTCGCCCGTATCTGACTATTTTCACACTCCTTCTCCACCAACTCTATAAAATCAAATGCAACATCCTCAAACTCTACTTTGCCACTTTCAAAATTGCTCATATCTAACACATCATTGACAAGGCTCATAAGATGTTGACAAGACAAGGCAATTTTCTGGCTACATCCTAGCACTTTGTCTGGATTTTGCAAATTCCTCTTTATAATCTCAACCATACCCATTATTCCATTGATGGGGGTTCTTAGATCATGAGACATTCTAGAAAGAAATTGATTTTTGATCCTGCTGGCTTCCTCCGCTTTTGCCAAAGATTCAGACAAAATGTGATTTGCATCCAACTCCCTTTGCACTTCATTGTCAACGCGCTTAAAGGTTAATATAATATGTCCTGTATCTAACTTTTGATTCCCACCCAGAATCGCCCTGCATTGAAGCCATACATACTCTTCCTCTAGCTTAACGCGATAGGTAGCTTTATAGTCGCCACCTACATCCATATCCTCGCACGACAAATGAAAAATTTTTTCATAAATTCCAGCAAATGAATAGTCCTCTGGATGAACATCATCCAAATGCTTTCGCATTTCCTCGTGCAATTCCTCAATTGTCCCTAGTGGCTTATCATAATTTCTTAGACTTTTTACTCGTTGGCATTTTCCTCTCTTCTCATCAATGTATATAATTTCTTGATATTCCTTGGACAACGCCGTCAAAAGTTCGCTTTCCCTTCTAATAGAAGCATCAATAATACGAATAGACGAAATATACACAATTCTTCCGTCTTGTACTTTTGATCGTCTTCCATATGAATGTACCCAAATTACCTTTTGTTTTTTGGTGACTAGACGAAATTCTTTCTCCACAATATCTTTTTCATGATAAGATTCCCGAAAACCCTGACGATCTTTCTCATACACGAGATTGATGAACTTACCTTTTGTTGTCTCTAACAACTCATCAATACTATATCCTAAATCTGTCAGCGCAAAACCAGAAATACAATAGATAGGATAGTCCTCCTCCTCAAAAATACCATAGACGCCTACCGCAGAATTTTTGTCAAGCACCTCATTAATAAAATTCTGATTCTCATCTGTCAAAATAGTATGCCCATCACAAAAATATAATGGTTCATAATATTTGGCAGCTCCTCTTTCCCCCGACTGTTTCTGCCAACTTGTCAAAAGCAGATGTTCTTCTCTGTTCATGCCTATAACCATGCCCCTTTCAAAGCCTGGAAATTTTGTGCATAGCACAAATCTCTGTTTTCCCAATTTTTATGGCCTGTATATTATCCTATTCCTACTTAGGGATATTCCCTAAATAGGACTATTGTAATTTGTTAAACACATTTTTGCACCTAGTGTCATCAAATCCAGCTCAGAAACTATCTTACTGATAAGAGTATAGCACACTCTTTTCATGTTTTCCAGAAAAAAGAAAATTGTTTTATAATCACTTTATTCAGATTTCACCTTGGTTGCACGTGCCTTACTAAAGACTATATCCTGTACCATTGACCTATTGTATAACTACATTTATGATATTACTTTCAGTATACATTCAATATATTTTTACAATCAAACAAACTGCCAGACTCTTATAAATCTGGCAGTACTTTTATTCACATAAACCCTCTTTATGAAATCATTCCCTCCTTTATGACACCTTGATCCCGAAGTACTTTTTCTATCACAGTTCCCTTAATTACTCGCAATAATGGCTTTTTCAGGACATTGAGCGGTCCAGGAAGTTCAATCTCCAGAGGAGATTTTCCATCCATAAGCTTCACACTACTGCTCAACAATTCGCGAATGTCGTACACACTTCCCCATACCTCTGGCACCCCGCGATCTACACCGAGCAATCCATAAACAGCTTCCATAGCTGTCCTGACAGAATATTCTGTCGTAAACACGGTGTCACGCGGTGTCTCGGCAAATTGTCCTAAGAAGGCAAAATTCACACAGCCGTCTGGTATCACATCTGGGCGATCTCCTTTCGTACGTGGCATGAAAAAGGCTGTAATATATGGCATCATGGTCGGCACACAGACAGCACTGTTTGCTGCAAGCTCTGGAATTTCCTCTACAGGCACGCCCAGATGATAGAGCCATTCTTGTGTAATCTCCGCGCCTGTGCACTCTTTCATCGGCTTTTTCACAAAATCACCTGGCACATCTGTAAACAATCCATAAACCCAGACACAAACTTTATTCTTATCTTGTTCTTTAAACTGTCCTTGTCGATTAATTGTCCAACTCATCAACCATGCAGAATCCTGGCAACTCACAATTCCGCCAGTCACTACCTTACCACTTCTAGGATCGCGCTTGCAAATCTCTGTGATATAAGGAATAATCTTATCATCTATGGTTGTCACAGTCGCAGACTCCCAGTTTGTCTTTGCGATATCAGAACAGAATTTTTCTGGGTGTCCAAAGGATGAATCTTGTGCTGCAATGTTTTTCCATAAACTCCAACAACCGCTAGTGCGCACCTGGGCATCTCCATTAGGCGCATGATTCTGATCGCCATACACTGTTCCTTCTGTACAGCTTCCATTTGTCACAAAAACCAGATCGTTTTCGGTGAGCGCAATTCCTTTTTCTACTCCTTTTACTTTATATTCAATTGTCTTTGCCACCTTTTTACCATCTCTGATTTCAAAGAGAACATTAGTTACTTCTGTGCCAAATAGAAACTCTACCCCTGCTTCTTCCAAAAACTTCTGCATTGGCAAAATCAAAGATTCATATTGATTGTATTTTGTGAACTTTAGTGCGCTAAAATCAGGAAGTCCAGCAATGTGATGAATAAATCTCTGGAAATACAACTTCATCTCCAATGCACTGTGCCAATTTTCAAACGCAAACATAGTTCTCCAATACAGCCAAAATGTCGAATCAAAGACTTCCTTGTCAAATACATCCTCAATTGTTTTATCATACAATTCTTCATCTTTTGTCATAAACAATTTCATAATCTCCATACACCCTTTTTGACTTAAGTTAAACTTTCCGTCTGTATGGGCATCTTCTCCACGATTCTTTGTCGCACGACATAGAGAATAGTTTGGATCTTCCTTATTGAGCCAGTAATATTCGTCTAATACAGACACACCTGGTGTTTCAAGAGAGGGAATACTTCTAAACAAATCCCAGAGACACTCAAAATGATCTTCCATCTCGCGTCCACCACGCATAATATATCCTCTTGTTGCATCATAAATACCATCACAGGCACCTCCTGCTAATTCCATAGCTTCTAAGATATGAATATTCTTTCCAGGCATCTGTCCATCACGCACCAAGAAACACGCTGCTGCCAAGGAAGCCAGACCACTTCCTACTATATACGCACTTTTTTCTTCTACGCCCTCTGGTTTTCGAGGTCTTGCAAACGCTTCGTAATTGCCATTTGTATAATAGATTCCCTTGCTGTTTTTCTCATATTTTCCGCGTTCTGTGTTGCGATATGCTGGATCAGTAGATCCTGCTTTTTTCTTTTGAGCATGTTTAGTTGACTTTGTTGTTTGTTGTGTATCACCTTCGGCTGATTTCTTGTGTTTCTTTGCTGCCACCACCACAGCACTTGCTCCAGCCGCTGCTACTGCTACACCGATTCCAATATTCTTTTTGTTTGACATACTTCATCCTCCATACTTATCATCCATACTTCTAACAACCTGCAATTATACATGTTGTAGCAAACACACGTTTGTAATTTTGCCTATTCTATTGTGCTTGGTTCTTTATTCTCCAATTCATCCTTATGGAGATTGGTTATGAACCTATCTTACTTTCTTATTCGCTTAAAAACAATTTACAAAGGATGCAAAATGATAAGTTTTTTATCATTTTGCATCCTTTGATGAAATCTTACTATATTTTTGCTATTTTATTATTATAATCCTGATTTTGTACTGATTTATTCTTGTATTTTTTCAATCCGGCAAGTATGTTTCTTTGTCTTTTTATCATAGGCGATCCCTACTAATAATAACTCTCCTCTATAGTCAGATAACACACTGGTGTATTTCTTTTTCTTAATCTGGTCAATCGCACTCTCTGCTGTCTGGTCATACTTTAACTCTATCACCATTGCTGGTCTTCTTGACTTTTGTCGTGGTATAAACACTACATCGGCAAATCCTTCTCCTGTTGGTAACTCCCGTATCCTTGTATACTCCTCCATCGCGCTATAATACGCTAATGTAATTACACAACTCAACGAATTCTCATCATTGTACTTGATTACTGAAATATTCTCCCGATGTACCTTTTCAATCGCCTCTGCCACTCTCTCCTCCTCCTGTCTCCAAGTGGCTCTTAAGAGGTTCTCTGAGGCTTCTATCGCCTCTATCACAGTTGTCCACTCATTTCCTTCCACCGCATTGCGAAACTCACTTCTTACCTCCTCATTTGGTATAAACACTTCGCGACGATCATAATCATATGATAGATATCCTAGATGTATTAATAATGCATACACATCATCCTTGCTTGTAAATGTCACCATATCATTCTGAAACTTATCAGGATTTGCCCGGCATCGGCCTCCTCCTAACATCTCTATAATCTCCTCTTGTAATCCATCATAATTCATACTAATATATTTTCTTAAAGATTCATATGTCTCTGTTCGTGTCCAGTAATTTGTGATCTTGTGTCTGCGCATTGCATCCACCACTGATTTTGGATTGTAGATATGAAGCTGTTTTCCTAACTGATATCCATCATACCACTTCTTTACTTCCTGAAAGTCCATCTGGTACTCTCTACACAATCCTTCCACTTCCTCTTGTGTAAAACCCACATACTCTTCTAATGGCTCTGGATTAATCATTGTAAACTCATCAAAGTTATTGAGCGCTGATTGTGTTCCATACTTCTTGATAGGCAAGATCCCTGTCAAGTATCCCAATGCTAGAAACTCCTTTGCAATAGCATTTTTAAACAATCCTCTCAGTAGCTTCAAATACAAACTCTGTGCTGCCTCGTCTGTTGCATCCTCTCGAAAAATCGTGTCCCATTCATCTAGAATAATCACAAACTTTGTTCCTGTCTGGGCATGTACTTTTGCTAGCACATTAGGCAAATCTACCTCCAAACGGTCAAAACAATCTGGATAAGCCTCCCAAATCTCTGCAATCACCTCTTTTTGAAACAGGCTAACCGCTTCGCAGGCCGTGATCGTCCAACCTGTCTGTGGATTGATGCGATGGCGAAACACATTCATATCCACCTCAATGACATCATATCGATTCAAATAGGTTCGATACCCTGCACTTTTTGCGATCATTCGGTTTGCAAAAAGCGCACTGGCATCATAATTCTTTCCATAGTATGCTGACAGCATCGCCGCTGTGATGGATTTGCCAAAGCGCCTTGGGCGGCTGATACATAGATATCTGTTCTCTGTATTTATAACAGAATTTGTGTACTCTAGGAATCTTGTTTTATCTATATAGATTTTTGAACACAATGCACTGTTAAATTTCTCTATCCCTGTGTTAAAATATAGTCCCATGTCCACTCCTTCTTATTCTATAAATTCCTTTACAGAGCGTTTTATTTATTCCTCTACATCTTGCCTAACTAAACTATCACTCACGATCTTTTATATGTATTCTTAATTTTATTAATTATCTATCGTTCTACCTCTTATCTGATTCATCAAAACACTCCTTTTATATTCTCCATAATGACACATATATTTCTCAATCGAACTATTCTTATCTAGTGTATTGTCTGATTCAGGTCTGGTAAAACCTCACAGAATATATTTGTGAAAATATAACTATGTATAACAATGGCTACATCGCAATTTAAGGCATAGTGCTATCAAAAAATCTTATGTTAAATCCATATCAATCTTTAACCACCAACGAAGTACATCCTGAATCTTCTCATCCCAATATTTCCACTGATGATCCCCTGTAGATTGCTCACATGTCAGATCATATCCCAGCTTTTTGATATGATCCCAAGCCTTTAAATTTCCCTGATACAAAAAGTCCTCTGTACCACACCATGCATAAAGACGTGGGCGCTGCTGCGCAGATGCCAAATCATCCGCCAGCTTGAGAAGATCATTATCAGATCCCTCTAACTGTTGTGCACTCCCAAAAATTCCATTAAAAATAGGAACCATATGTGGACTCTCATGTTCATTGCGTTTAAAATCATCCACAATATCTAAAGCACCAGACAAGGATGCCGCTGCGCCAAAAGTATCACTGGCGCGAAGTCCTAACTTCCATGCACCATATCCCCCCATAGAAAGCCCTGCTGCCAGTGTATCTTCTCTGCGCGTAGACATCCGCGGAAAAAATTCTCTACAAATTTGAGGTAACTCTTCGGAGATAAACTTCCAATAATTCATTCCATATGTTGTATCTGTATAAAAGCCTAAATATGTTGTGGGCATTACTACCGCTATCCCCAATTTGCTAACATACCGCTCAATAGATGTTCTGCGTTGCCAAATTGTTTGATTGTCACTCATTCCATGCAGTAAGTACATTGTCTTGTACTGTCCCTCAACCGCAATTCCTTCCATACCAATCTGCCCATGTGTCTGCTGCGGCAAAATCACATCCATACTAGTGCACATTCCTAATACTTCCGAAAAAAATTCTACATGTAATAACGCCATTCTTGTATCCTCCTTATCTTTTTACTATGATTATGGTTTCTTGTTTTATTGGCAGTCATCCTTATGGCTATCTATCTTTTGTATCTGCAAAGTTTTGAATAGAATGTGGAATCGTTCCGCGCAGCAGGATACCTAATCTTTTCACAAGCTCTCCATAATCCTCTTTCATACCATGACTAATCCAATCAAGCATGACGCCCACAAATCCAAACTTATAAAACTCTGCAATAAATGCTTTGTCCCCTGGTAACAATGGCGTTTTAAGCGCCTTCTCCTCCACAACATTCACAATGAGATCATATGTAAGCTTATACAAATATGTTTCAATTTTTTCCCTGCCGATACAATGATACACATTTATAATAAAAGCCTTATTCTCCATAACAGCCTCAAAAATCTGATAGATTCCTTCCTGCCATGTCTCATACGTCTTCTTTCCCTGCAATGCACGTTTGCCATCCTCAATACAAATCCACTCAACCAACTCATAAATATCCTTAAAATGATAATAAAAGGACATCCTACTGATCCCACAGTCTGATGTCAAATCACTAATCGTTATTTTATCAATCTTTTTACTCTGCATCAGCTTCTTAAGAGAAGACTCCAACGCTAATTTTGTTGTATTTGCATTTGGCATAACATCCCTCTTTGTTTCCAAACCAACCTAACTATCCAACAAAAACAAAAGTACTTAGAACTTCTTACTCTATATACCTCCAAACGAAACTTAAAACTTTCTTACCTTCGTATCTCTAAACGAAACTTAGAACTTCTAAGGCGGTGTCTTATACCGCCTTAGAAGTTCTTTTCGTTTTGACTTAGAAGTTCTTTTGTTTTGACTTAGAAATATTAAAATTTCCTGTTTTTATGCTTTTGAAGCGCCATCCACTGACAGAATCTCTCCTGTCACATAACTTGCCAAATCGCTCGCCAGATACAAAAACGCATTTGCTACTTCCTCCGGCTCCCCTACTCTCCCTATTGGAATTTTTGAAGAGATTGCTTGCACTGTCTGCTCTGGCAATGCTGCTACCATATCTGTTCTAGTCACACCAGGTGCCACTGCATTTACGCGAATGTTATCCTTGCCAAGCTCTCTGGCCAGAGAAATCGTCAATCCATTCACTGCAAATTTACTAGTAGGATATCCTACACCCGCAGGCTGTCCTGAAATACTTACCATAGAACTGGTATTGATAATACAGCCGCCACCTTGCTCCTTCATAACCTTAGCTGTAGGCAAAATCGCATAGAAAACAGCCTTTATATTTAAGTCGATCACCTTGTCAAACTCTTCTGGTGTGTATTGATATAATGGAGTACTCTGTGAAATACCTGCATTGTTTACTAAAATATCAATCTGATTATATTTTTCCTTCACCTCTAATACAGCCTTTTCCACCGCAGCAGCATCTGTTAATTGCGGCCACATTCCCTCTACTTCCCACGCTGCATTTTCTTCGTGAAGTTTTGCCAATGCTTTCTCTACAGTCTCCTGTCTTGAACCAAATAAAATCACCTTTGCACCATTGGCAAGATATTTGCGAACAATCTCAAATCCAATCCCACGAGTCCCACCTGTCACAATCGCTACTTTTCCCTTTAACATTCTTTCCTTCCTTTCCTGTGCCTTTTCGCCACAGCTATTTGTCACAAACCAGCACAAACACTTCTTAAAACTTGTTCACGTTTTCATAAAAAGATATCTTTATTTTATCACAGCTACCAAAAACTGTCTACGAAACTTTCAGCGTTTTCTACGATCAAACAGCCTATCTGCAACAATCTGTACCATATACACTAAACGACTCTTATTTTTATATGGATCTACTGTTTTGACCTATATCACACTAACCTACATGTCGCAGCTCTGCTGCAAGCGAAGTACTTTTCACACTAATAATAGCATCATTCAATCCTTTTTTGGCGGCAAGGCATATCGATCTAAATATTGACGATAAAATATATCAAATGTGCTGCCTTCCTCTTTGTCCAGTCGATCTACATATTCGTGCGCAGGCGTCTCGTCCTCATAAAATTGCATCACACTAATGGCCAAATTAGAGCAGTGATCTGCTATTCGCTCATAATTGCTAGTGATATCAGAAAGTACAAAGCCCAGATCCGCTGTACATTTTCCCTTTCTAAGCCGCTTCATATGGCGCTTTTTTATCTCCTTTTGCAGCGTGTCAATCGCTTCCTCAAAGGGTTCAATCGCGTGAGCTGCCTTCATATCTTGTGTCTCAAACACTCGCACTGCCTCTGCCACAATATCCAGCACAGCTTTAGAAAATATAGTAAGTTCCTGAGCCGCCTTGTTAGAGAACTCTTGTTCTTTTTTGTTCATTTGCTTAGCGAAACCAGCTAAATTTACAGCATGGTCTGCAATGCGCTCTAAATCTCCCACACTATGAAGCAGCATATTTAACTTTTTGGAATCCTGCTCGCTCAAATTTCTGCTCGAAAGTTTGACTAAATAGCTACTAATCTCATCATCAAACCGATCTACCAAATTTTCCCGCCGCTCTACTTCTTTTATGCGCTCCTTGTCATAGCAAAACAGCATTTGTACAGCTTCCTCCAATGCTTCTTTTGTAATATCAGCCATCTTGATTACATACGAATGTGCTACTTCCAACGCAAAAGAAGGTGTACCCAAAAACCGTTCATCCATCTTAGCAAACAATTCCTGTTCTTGTGCCTGCCGTTCCTCCTCTGCATCTGGTTTAATCAAAATAAGAGAAAGTCTTTCCAAAAAATCTGCAAACGGTAAAAGAACTACTGTGGCCGCAATATTAAAACTTGTGTGAACCAACGCAATGCCGGCTTTATTTGCCGATTCTTGCATAAATGCAAAATCTGCCACTGCATATGCTGTATAAAATATTACAATAAAAATTGCTGTTCCTATCACATTAAACAGCAGATGTACAATTGCCGCACGCCGCGCATTTTTGCTTGCACCCACTCCTGACATTAGCGCAGTCGCGCATGTTCCGATATTTTGCCCCAAAATAATTGGCACTGCTGCCGCATAAGTGACCGTCCCAGTACTGCACAACGCCTGCAAAATACCCACAGATGCGGATGAAGATTGAATGATAGCCGTCAATAGTGCTCCTACCAATATGCCCAAAATCGGATTGGTAAATACTGTAAAAAGCGCTGTAAACTGTGGAATAGTACTTAGCGGTTTCATCGCAGAGGACATGGTTTCCATACCTGTCATCAGAATCGCAAACCCAATAAAAATAGTGCCTATGTCCCGTTTTTTGCCACTTTTTAAAAATAAAATCAAGATAACGCCAATGATAGCAAGTATAGGTGAAAAAGAGGTAGGTTTTACAAGTTGCACTAAAAAATTGTCACTCTCTACTCCTGTAAGGCTAAGCAGCCATGAAGTGATTGTAGTTCCGACATTTGCCCCCATAATAATGCCAATCGCCTGAGACAACTTCATAATCCCTGAATTGACAAACCCTACTACCATTACTGTAGTCGCCGATGAGGACTGAATCACCGCAGTCACACCTGCGCCCAAAAGCACAGCTTTTAATCGATTCTTTGTCAAGCTCTCCAAAACACGTTCTAGACGGCCTCCCGACAATTTCTCAAGCCCTTCTCCTAATAGATGCATCCCGTATAAAAATAGCGCGAGGCCACCAATCATAGACAACAAATCAAAAAAACTCATAGTATCCCCCATGCCGCATTTGGCGGCTCAAATAAGAATGTGAAATTCCATACATATTTATCATTATTATTTCCAAAATATCAACACCTACTCTTCTACATCTCATCACTTTGACTCCCTTTTGCCCGCCTTTGCGGGCTCTCTAATCAGGACAAGTGAAATTTTTTTCACTTTCACTCCCTCTTGCCCGCCTTTGCGGGCTCTCTAATCAGGACAAGTGAAATTTTTTTCACTTTCACTCCCTTTTCCCCTTCCTTTCTTTTGATTTTGTACTATTATCTTTTTTCCTAGGCCTTTTGGTTTGGCTACACATTAAAATCACTATTTTCAGAAAAAATAAACTCCCACTGAAACAATCTTCTTCAATGGGAGTTGTGTAGACTATAAGAAGATGTCTGTGCTTCTTATAGCATAACATATTATTGCACATTTCTCAATCTTTGTAATCTAAATAGGCACCTTTCATTGGACTAGCCGCCAATTCGCTAAACAAACGCAAGACGCCCTTTTTGTATTTTGGTGCGCGTGGTTTCCATTGTTTTTTTCGCTCTTCTAAAACAGCCGCCACCTCTTCTGGTGTCTTCTTCTCTCCTGCGATTCCTATAATGTTTAGCTTTCGCTGCATTACATCAATCTCAATCAAATCCCCTTCTTCCACCAGCGCAATCGGACCACCATCCACGGCTTCTGGGCTACAATGTCCTATAACAGGCCCTGTTGAAGCCCCTGAAAAACGCCCGTCTGTAATCAACGCAATACTTCGACCTAACTCCTTGTCACTGCTGATTGCCTCGGATGTATAGAACATTTCTGGCATACCACTGCCTTTTGGTCCCTCATAGCGAATAAATACGGCATCTCCTTTTTGTACTTGATGCTTAAGCACTGCATCTAGACATTCTTCCTCACTGTCAAATGGTCTAGCCCGAAGAACCGCTTGGAACATTTCTTTTGGACACGCAGTATGTTTGATTACTGCACCTTCTGGCGCCAGATTTCCCTTTAGGATTGCGATGCTGCCATCTGTTCCAATTGCCTGGTCGTATGGACGAATAATGTCTTGTCTTGTCACGTTCACACTATAGCGATTGTTAAAATCTTGCAACCATTTTTCACAGCGCTCATAAAATCCGTTTTGTTTGAGTTCCCTTAAATTCTCACCTAACGTTTTTCCTGTCACTGTCATTACATCCAAATGTAAATGATCTTTAATCTCTTCCATGATAGCTGGTACGCCACCTGCATAATAGAATACCTCTGCCGGCCAGCGTCCTGCTGGACGTACATCCAAGAGATATCGTGCACCTCTATGGAGCTTGTCAAAGGTATCTCCTGTAATCTCAATACCAAACTCATGTGCGACTGCCGGAATGTGAAGCAGACAATTTGTACTTCCTGAAATGGCGGCATGAACCAGAATAGCATTCTCAAAACTATCCATTGTCACAATATCACTCGGGCGCATATTGGGCATTGTAGCAAGCTTGACTGACTGCTCACCTGCCTGGCGTGCAAATGCCAGTAGATCCGGACTAGTTGCTGGCATCAATGCACTTCCTGGAAGTGCAAGCCCCAATGCCTCCGCCATAATCTGCATAGTGGACGCCGTTCCAATAAAGGAACATGCCCCACAACTCGGACAAGCATTGCACTTTGCCCAATCTAATTTTTCTTTATCAATCTCTCCTCTTTGATATTTCGCACTGTACATGCCAAGCTGCTCTAATGTCAGCATTTCTGGCCCAGCGTTCATCGTTCCTCCTGGAACAACTACCGCTGGAATATTGACACGCGCAAGTCCCATTAAATTTGCTGGCATCCCTTTGTCACAGCTTGCCAGATAAACGCCTGCGTCAAATGGTGTCGCATTGGCGTGGATCTCAATCATATTGGCGATCATTTCGCGGCTTGCCAGACTATAATTGATCCCATCTGTTCCTTGGCTCTCGCCATCACAAATGTCGGTTGCAAAATATCTTGCCCCATGACCACCTGCTGCTTCAATTCCTTTTCTTACTTCCTCCACGAGAATATCCAAATGTCCACTTCCTGGATGGCTATCACCAAAAGTACTCTCAATCAACACTTGAACTTTTCCTAAGTCTTCCGGTTTCCATCCTGTTCCAATACGAAGTGGGTCCAACTCAGGTGCTAATTCTCTCATTTTTTGACTTACTAATTCCATAAACATCCTCCATCTGTCTGCTTTTTGCAGGCTTTTTCTGATTCTTCAACCTACTTATACAAACTATTATACAAAGAAAGAAATAATCAATGCAACCACAAATCCAGTTCCTCCGACTAAGGTCTCCATAATTGTCCATGTTTTTAAAGTAGTCTTCTCATCCAACCCTACTAAAGACTTTACCAACCAGAAACCAGAGTCATTGAAGTGAGAACATACAGTCGATCCACCAGCCACTGCTGCGGTCACACAAGCAAGATACATGGGTGAAAGATCAGAGATTCCTGGCATCGCAGCAATGATCCCTGCCGCCATTGTCATTGCTACAGTTGCTGAACCTACACAGATACGAACTAGTGCTGCTACTAAAAATGCGATTAGTACCAATGGAAGATTTGCAGATGCTACTGCATTGCCAATCACTTCTCCTAAACCAGAATACTGTAACATATAACGCAACACACCACCACATGCTGTTACCAGAAGAATCAGTCCTGTCGGCTCTAACGATTTCGTCATTATTTTTTCTAGTTCTGGCAGTGTGTACCCATGCCGTGTTCCCAAAAGAAACATAGCCACCAGCGTCGCAATCAAAAGGGCCACAAACGGCTGTCCTAAAAATGTCAAAATCGGTTCAACAGTAGAGAGTGCTGGAATGACACTAGCTAAGGATTTTAGTACAATCAATACAAGAGGAATTAAGATAATGCCTACTACAGTACCAAAACTTGGCAACTTTGATTCATCAAAATCTTCCTGATTTGCCACATGTTCTGGAATCTCCACATAATATTTTTTACCACAAATGGCTCCCCAGATAGGCCCAGCCGCAATCATAGCAAAAATACCACAGAAAATACCTACTAGAATAACCCATCCAAGATCTACTCCTAACATTGTAGCCACTAGTACTGGACCTGGTGTTGGTGGAATAAACGCATGACCAACCGCTAACCCTGCCAACAGTGGAATAACATAAAACAGAGAGGATTTTTTCGTTCTCTTTGCCAGTGAGAATGCAAGAGGAATTAAAATAATCAATCCTGCGTCAAAAAATACTGGCATTGCAATCACTAGACCAGTAATTCCTAAAGCCCACGCCGCTTTTTGGTCTCCAAATTTATTTACCATTGTGACCGCCAATGTCTGGGCACCTCCCGAAGCCTCCAAAACTGCGCCAAACATAGAGCCAAGACCTACTAAAAGTGCAATTCCTTTCAATGTGTTGCCTATGCCATCATCCACTGCTGTGACAATGTCTGCAAACGGCATACCTGCTATCATACCAATTACAACCGCGCCAATCAGAATAGAAAGCATTGCGTGAATCTTAAACTTGATAATAAGTAGCAACAGTAGTGCTAGACCTATGATTGCTGCTAAAACAAGCCTTGTTGGGTTCAATCCTACCGCAGAATCCATATTATTTCCTCCTTCACCTTTCGATGTACCACCATTTTGTTTTTAACATCAGACGTCTTATGTTTTTTATAGTTTTATTATATTTATATTCGTTCTGTTCGTCAATATGTCTGATGTATTTTCTATCTTTTCTCTCTTTTCCATAAAAAAAGATGAGATATCTTCTCAAATCTCACCTTGTTTTTGTTACTATTTACCATTTGTTATTTACTATACATGCTTTTGTCTTTAATCTTACTTTATTTTCTTAATAATTCTATCTCTTTTCCTCTGTATGTTTTACAACTGTCTTGACGATTATTCTTGTCACTATTTTTTTGAGGATAATTCCGTTCTCTCTTCCATCATCTTGATTAACATCTGACGATTATAAGTCAAATGCATAATCATAGCACACCTTGCTCCTACTGGATCTCCTTTCACAATCGCATCTGTAATAGCTTGATGCGTCTCGATTGTCTCCTCCATTAAGCTTCTGTGAGTTAGATTCACAAATGTGACAATCGCACTCTGAATAATTGGTTGTAGCATTTCCACCACTCTGTTTCTGCTACATTTTGCAATACATGTATGAAACTCTACATCCTTTTTTGTATGGTTTCTTCCTGCTCTATAGATCTGTTCTACTTCGCTACACAGACGTTTTAACTCCTCCTTTTCCTCTGGCGTGGCATAATCGCTTGCCAATGCAGCAATTTCTGGTTCTAACATAAGACGAACTTCAAAAAGCTCTAATGCCAACTTATATTTATCCGAAAACTTCGCCAAACCTAAAGGATCTTCCTCTATTGTATTTTTGCTGACAATATACGTTCCTGAGCCTCTGCGCACCTCCAATACACCCTTTGTCACCAAACTTTTTACAGTCTCGCGGATTGTGCTTCTACTCACACCAAACTTTTCTGCCAACTCAAACTCATTTGGAATTTTTTCCCCAATTGTAACAGACTCCTGCACAATATAATGCATTAATTCTTCTTCAACTTGTGCAACAAGCAGCTTTCTATTGACTTTTTCTATCTCACTCATCTTCTTTTACAGAGTCCCACCATTTCCCAAACATCCTTGTTTTTGTTCTCCACAATGATTTTGACAAGTGTGGTGGTTGTGTGTATGATGATCGCAATGCACATCTGAATCATAGCTCAATGTACCTGTAAGCAGCGCTCTCACTGCATCATCTGCATTTCCCGAAACACCGCCATAAAATTGAATATTTGCCTCCTTAAGTGCACGCTGTGCGCCGCCGCCAATGCCTCCACAAATAACGACATCTATATTATTATCAGCAAGAAATCCCGCTAAAGCTCCATGTCCGCTCTCACCTGTATCTATAACTTGTTCTTTTATAATTTTTTGATCTTCAATATCATAAACCTTAAATTGGGGGGTATGCCCAAAATGCTGAAATACTGTTTTGTCCTCATAAGTCACTGCAACTCTCATCCTAATAACCACACTCCTCTCAACTCTCAACAATTTTCAAAACCTTATATATTGTGTCTGACTCTATATCATAGCAGCATCTCTTCAAATATTGTATCTTACTCATTCCTATCTGTCAATGCTGCATAACCATTGCATTTTCAATTGCCTTTCACCATCTGTCATGTTAAAATAATGACAGTTCTCTTCAATTTACAAAATGTACTCTCAGCGTCTTTACCTATCAAAATTCTTTGAAACTCAAACACAAAAATCTTTGAAAATACATTTACAAGACATGTAGATATATATGTGGTACAGCGTTGATCCTTTTATTTAGATAGAGAGGTGTTTACGTGAACATTGTTATTGCAACCGATTCTTTTAAGGGAAGTCTAAGCTCTATGGAAGCTGGAACAGCTATTGCAGAAGGTATTCGCCGCACGGATGCTCACTGTCATATACAAATCTGTCCTTTGGCCGATGGCGGTGAAGGAACTGTCGATGCACTTGTTCAAAATCTAAACGGTTCCTTGCAGTACACTACTGTAACTGGACCGTTAGGCCATCCTGTTAACTGTGTCTATGGCATCGTTGAAAAATCCAAAACAGCTATCATTGAAATGTCAGCCGCTGCTGGTATCACATTGCTCTCCAAAAAGGATCGAAATCCACTCCACACCACCACTTATGGCGTCGGTGAACTTATCAATGACGCCATCCAAAAAGGTTGTCGGCATTTTATTGTCGGTATTGGTGGGAGTGCCACAAATGATGGTGGGATTGGTATGTTGCAGGCATTGGGCTATGGACTCTTAGATCAGCAGGGAAAACAAGTTCCTTTTGGAGCTAAAGGACTAGAATTGATCGCGGCTATCACAGACGCCCATGTACCTACAGTACTGAAAGAATGTACTTTTCGAATCGCCTGTGATGTCACCACTATCCTGTGTGGACAAAACGGATGCAGTGCTGTCTTTGGTCCACAAAAGGGCGCAACCGCTGCTATGATTGCACAGATGGACAAAGGGCTATCCCACTATGCTGCATTAGCTAGCCAAAACTATCCTAAAGCCAATCCCTGTCAGGCAGGAACTGGTGCCGCGGGAGGACTCGGATTTTCATTCTTAACTTTTACAAATGCTGTCCTAGAATCTGGTGTCCAAATTGTTATGCAGGAAACAAAGTTAGAAAAATATATTGAAAAGGCAGATCTTGTAATCACTGGAGAAGGACTTCTAGACGCACAAACTTCTTTAGGAAAAGTTCCTATTGGTGTAGCCAAACTCGCCAAAAAATACAAGCTTCCTGTCATTGCATTTGCAGGTGGTGTCACTAACGATGCTATTGACTGTACTCGCAATGGGATTGATGCCTTTTTTCCTATTTTGCGAAATATTATCTCTTTAGAGGATGCCATGAATCCACAAATTGCTAAAGCTAATCTTTCTGATACAGCAGAACAGGTGTTTCGTTTGTTGTTGGCACTCCACCCAACCAATCATTCACATTAGATCAATTTATTGGGATAATGTGGTGCAGATTTTGACCGAATGACCATAAAAAGTAGATTAATCTACTTTTTATGGTCTTGAAATTATGATAGTTGCTTTGCAATCTCCTCTATTCTCTGATCTTGGCTATAGTATGCTGCTGCCCTATCATATTCTATTTGTTGTCTACACACATACAGATATTGATTGAGTAAAGCAAACATCAATACTGTTCCTTCTTCTTTTTGTTCAAATTGATGACGCCGTGGCGCAATGCTTTGGTAAAGTTTTTCTAACAACTCTGACAAATAGTCCATCCCATACTGTTGCACCAATTGAACAAGATTGTGCAGTTGTTTCAATGTATCCTCCTGCACTGTGTCAAAACCACTCTGGCAAATATCCTCTAGCTGCTTGCATACCATGTCATATACTTTGTCTACTGCATCATACTGATCCATTCCCATCCTCCATTCTGCTGCCTCTTACCAAAATGCTTTCTTCTGCTATAACCGCTGCTTCCAATTGTTGTTATATCCCTGTTTCATTAGTGCAATCGTATCTAGCTGCAAAACTACTTCGCTAAAATACCGTGCGGGGACATCTTTCAAAAACAGGGAGTTCTTATCCTGTTTATTATAACAAAAATGATCGTCTTTTTCTACAGTGCCTAGTTTATAGAAGCGCACATAGTACATTGTCACATTTGTATCATCCCACCCCATATAACTACCTGAAAAATATAGATCTACACCAAGCCCCACATCCATATCCTCTCTGAAATAGGTATCAAATCCTCCTCCATCCAAAATTGATCCGTATTCCCACCCAAACCGTTGCAGTTTATCAGTCAAAATTACTGCTGGAAGCTCAATCCCCCCAAAGCGCTCCAATCGCTTTGATTGTTTTTCTTCTTCTGTAACCACATAAATTTTGCGCTCAATCTGGTCAAATGGCTGCACAATCTCATAATCTTTTAGTTGCTCCGTCCATGCTAATCGTTCTTCCTGTGACAGCTCTACAGGATGTACTAATCCAATTTGTGCATCCTGCTCAATACAATATTCTTCTTCCTCGATGGTATTGAAAGAGCCATCCTCCATATAGCGAAAGCTTTGTGTCAACTGTTCATTCTCGTAGATTCCCCAAATCAATCCGATTGCAAATTGATGCATAATGGGATTTTGCACAAATAGTTCTTTCCATTGTACATCGCTCCACCTGCGTGCTGCTGCGAGAGCCTCCTCCAAACGTTCCCTCTGACTTGCCACCACAGTCTTTACTTGTTGCTTCATTTCTTTGTATGCCTCATATGCTGCCTTTGCTTTTTGTGCATCATCCTGCTTCCCAGGTGCTGGCATACTCTTTCGCTTTTTGCCATCCTCGCCCAAAATTTCCAACTCAAACGATGATGTAAGCACCACAGTAAATTTTCTCTTGCCATAGTCAAACACACGCTCTCCATCTTTAGTAAAGTCAAGCGTAGGTACAATCTTATCTTCAAGCTGGGCGCGGCTTACTCCAAGTTGTTGTGCGGCAAGCTCTAACGCATTAGACGCAGCGGCCTTGACTTGTTTAAACTTAAACTTTCGCGCAATACTATTGACAATCAAAAGAGCCTGTGGCTGCGGATTAAGTGCCAATGCCTGTACTGCCTCCGCTGCTATCTGGCGGCGCATATGCTTGGCCCACTCTTGAATATAGCGTTGCAACTTTTTGACTGTATTGAGATCGCCATGAATGGATGCTGCATACAACACCCATTTTCTCTTTGCCTCTGCTTCTGCTGCTATCCACTTATCAAACAGTTCATTGACATATACAGCAAGTTCTATCCTGTCTAGCTCCTTTGCTAGTAGAGCCGCCTTTTTGTTGATACCACACTGTGACATAGATGCATAACAAAGTAGAAGTGCCTGCAAGTACTCTTCTTGCGCAGGTGTTCCATCTGTAAAATGCACAGTAGAAAATGGCGTCTCATAAGCCCATGCCACACTTTTCTTTGCATTTCCCTTAAGAAGCTGTTGTACAAGTACCTGCGCTGTCATGGACTTTTCTTCATCTCCCACTGTATCCTCTATGCCAAGAACCTCCATAATTTGTTCGTATACCTTTTTACTCTTTTCTTTCTCTAACGCCTCTTTGAGTAGTTCCTTATAATGGAGATCGGACCAACTGCCTATAATACAAACAGCCATCTCACGTTCGGATGCTTTTGCAGAATGTAACAATTCGATAACATCTTTTGACCATCCTTCTTGTCCGCATGCTATTTCTATTACCTTTTCGCGTATCACTTTGGAAGTATCCTTTGTATAGGACCAAATTTGTTCCTTATATGCCTCTATATCAATCTGGTAAATATTTAGTGCTAGCAAACGTCCTTGTACGCTCGCATTTGCAAATGCACAGATTGTCTCTTCCTTGTCATTCTTTAAATACTCTCCAAAAATCTCCTTTATTGCCTCGACAAATCCTTTTTGTATTTCTTCATTATAATCCTTTAGATATTCCTTAAAGAGTGCAGCACTCTCAAATTGACATGCAATTGTCATATGTTCTTGTTTGCAGGAGTCAAATATCTTTTTAATATCTTCTTTTTTTCCACTTAAAAGCTGTGTTGAAAAAAAATAGGTGTCACACCGAAGCATCATATACGCTGTGCATCGTCTATAAAATTCTTCATCCTTATACATCTTATAAAAAGCCGCAATTCTCTCGTATTCTTGATAACTACAATGGCCCCGACCAATTTTGTCACTGATCGCGCAAAGGGCATCTATAGGCTCATCGCCTCTTAAATACGCTTTTGCATGGCGCCCTGCCGCAGACTTATCATGTACGACCATTGTAATCACTTTTTCCATTTCTGGTTTATTCTCTTGTTTTATGAGTGTTTCATATAAGGAAGCATCACTCTTTTCAAGAATAGCAAACATCGCTTTACTCCCCTTATAACTCACCCGTTTTAATACTTCTAGATAGCAATCCTTATTTCGTATGAATTGTTCCTTTAATACCTCCATCCTCGCTTCACTTGCTGCCCATGCAATCAATTTCTCTGGCGGTATGTTATAGATTATATCAAAATCTTTTGCGCAGTTTCTCATCTTGCCGCGCATATCCATCTCCCACAATATATGTAATGTTTCTGTAGGATTGGCCAAAAGGCACAATCGCACTACATTTTCTAAAATAGTAGAGCACACAGCATTGGCAAAAGCGCATCCAACCACCAAATAGCTTAGATAAGCATCCAGATGAATTTTGCCAGATAACTTTAGTGCAGACAAAGTGTTGGTTTTTATGGCATCTACAATTTGCGCTGCCTTCTCTTCTCTAACCGCCATGCAGAACAGTTGCTCTGTGTTATGCAAAATAATCTCCTCATAGTCTTTTAAGAGCGCCTCGTCCTCTAGCTCCAAATCTATCTGCTCTTGCGGATACTTCATTAAAAAATAGGTGCAAAGCAAAATCAATCTTGCCTTTTGTGATTGATTTTTATGATACTCCAGTGCTTTTCTGATATGATGATAGTCCTTCTTGGCATATTGAATAAATTTATAAGGTTTAAAATCTTTTATATCCTGTCTCTCTGCGACACTTTCTGCTACAATCACACACAGCTTTGCAGGATCTACTCCAAATAAATCAGCCCTTTTTATTGTGCCTTCCACTCCATAGCTCCACGGAAACAATCTATATCCTGTAGCACCTCCCACAGCAAACAGGGCATGAAAAAAATGTGTTATCTCTTCACTCTTTTCTTCAGCTATCAGTGCATACATTGTATTAAGAATCTGTTCTCTCTGCCTAGTCACTTGGGACAAGTCTGTAAAAGGAATCTGTTCTAACTGTGTATCACTTATTCTTCCTTCTAAATATGCCTCGATCATTGTGTATTGTTCTGTACTCAAATCAATCTGCATAAAGCAATCCATTATTTTTTTAATATCTTGATTTTCTTCTTGTAGCACACTAACTCCTCCTTTTCTTTTTCCACTCCTTGTCGCGCTCTTTACTTGCTTTCACGATCGTTTCTAACTGTAGCACAATCTCACTAAAATACCGCGCCGGAATCTCACCTAACATAAATGACCGTTTCTCATCCACCTCATCATAGCTGTAACTGCTGTGGTCAATCCAGCCTGCTTTATAAAACCAAACATCATACAAGGTTACATCTTCTTTATCCCAGCCAACAAAACTTCCCGAAAATTTTAGTTCCACGCCAAGGCCCACACTTGCATCTTCCCTATAAAAACCATAGTATCCGCCTGCATCTTGCACTGAACTGCGATACCATCCCATCTTTAGCATTTTTCCAGCTAAAGACAATGCATCGATCATATATCCTCCAAAACGCTCCAGCCTTTTTTGTTCCTTTTCTTCCTCTGTAACCAGATACACATTTCGTTGTAATTGAGAAAAAGGCTGCTTGATCTCATAATCCGTCAACTGCTCCATCCAAGCTTTCCTCTCATCACAAGACAATTCAAGCGGATGTACCAAACCAATCTGCGCATCCTGTGAAAGTATGTACTCCTCTTCATCCACAGTATTGAAAGACCCATCCTCCATATAACGAAAACTCTGTTTAAGTGTTTCTCCCTCGTAGATACCCCAAATCAATCCGATTGCAAATTGATGCATAATCGGATTTTTTACAAAAAGCTCTTGCCACTGCGTGCTAGTCCACTGGCGCGCTGTAGAAAGTGCGCTTTCTAAACGCTCTCTCTGGCTTGTGACAACTGTCTTTAACTGACGTTTCATTTCCTTAAAAGCCTCATACGCCTTTGCTGCCATCTGCTCATCATCGCGCTTGCCTGGTGCTGGCATACTCTTTACTTTTTTGCCATCCTCTCCCAAAATTTCTAGCTCTACTTCCGGCGTGATTGTAACAGTAAACTTTCGGCTGCCATAATCAAACACCCGTTTCATCTGCGCATCAAATCCAAGTGTGGGCACAATCTTATCTTCAAGCTGTTCGCGCGTCAATCCCAATTGCTGTGCTGCAAAATTTAGTGCTTTTGACGCTGCCGCTTTTACCTGTTTAAACTTAAACTTTCGCGCTATAGAGTCCACGAGCAAGAGTGCCTGTGGCTGTGGACTGAGTGCCAGTGCCTGCACCGCTTCTGATGCAATCGCTCCTCGTGCAATTTTAGGCCACTCCTGAATATGATGATGTAGATTTTCGACTGCCTCCATACCACCATGTATGGCCACTGTATACAACACCCACTTTTTCTTTGCTTCCGCGCCTGCCTCTATCCATTTATCCAACAATTCATTGACATAAGCAGCAAATTCTGTCTCATTCAAGTCCTCGGCCAACACAGAGGCAGCCTTACTAATACCACAAGGTGACATGGATGCATAATAAATCAAGATTGCTTGTAAGTACTCCTCCTGTGCCACTGTTCCATCCTTTTTATGTACCATACAAAATGGCGTCTCATAAGCCCATGCAATTGTGCGTTTCTTGCCTCCTTTTTGTGCCTGCTGAACTAGATCCCCTTTGGCAAATGATGTGCTGTTTTCTTCCTTCATCTCAATCACATTCATCATCTGGGCCCTAATCTTTGCACTTTTTTCCTTTTCTAGTGCTTTTTTTATCCATTCCTTATATTCAGGCTTCTCCCACGTTTGCAGAACACGCACAGCCAACTCACGCTCTGCGGCCTTGGATGAGCCTAATAACACCTCGATATCCTTCGCCCAGTTCTCATGCTCACATACAATTTCTACTACTTTTTCCCTAATTGTCTTTGCTGTGTCTTTTATATAGTATAAAATCTCGTCCTTGTAATAGTCTGCATCTGTCTGATATACGAGTAGTCCTAACTTTCGTCCCTCTACACTCGAAGAGGCAAATACTTTTGTCATATACTCCTTGTCTTGTTTTACATACTCTGCAAAAATATCCTTCATTACATTAAAGAATATTTCCCTACTCTTCTCAACATACAAATATTCAATATTACGCAGCGCGCTATTCAATTGACATAGCCATGTCATATTTTCCTCTTGGCAACACTTGAAAATTCGCTCAATGCTTTCTTTCTCTTCGATATCGTTGTGAAAAAGATCTGTTGTATATAACATTCCATAGCGAAAAAAGGAACTTGCATCTACAAAAAAGATATATGCTATACACCGCCTATAAAAATCGTCCTCCCCGTACATCTTCCCTATATTTCTTACAGCATTTACGGAATCTATCTGAGGACCATAATATATGTTCACTATTTTTTCCTCATTTTCACAAAGGATATCAATCGGCCTTATTCCTCTTAAATATTCCTTACAAATCTCTGTAAATTCTCCTTTGGGTCGAAGCAAAAGAGAAATCACTCGCTCCTGTTCTATTTTCTGATTCCGACTTTTGACTGTTTCATACAAATCAGGGTCCTGTTCTTGGAGCACAGTCATCATAATTGTGCTTTTCTGATAGTCCACTTGCCTCAAAACATCCATAAAACGGTCTTTGTGTTTCTGGAACTGTGGTTCTAAAATATTTTTTATTTGTTTATCTGCTGCCCACGTGATTAACTTTGCTGGAGCAATATCAAAAATTTGCTCAAGCTCCCAGCCATGACGCGCCAATTCTCCGCGCGTATCTTTATCCCATATAATGTTTAATGTATAGTTAGTGTTTGCATAAAAATATAGTTGCATCACATCTTTGAGGACTTTAGAAAGCCTAAAGTTGACAAAAGTACTTTGAATGATCTGGCTAGTCTGGTTATTGTTCATCTGAACCTTACCTGACAACAGACTGCTGTTGACATGTCCTTCCTGAAGCGACTGCATAATCATAGATGCCTTTTGTGCACTCAAACATCCTTTTAGCACATTATTCAATCCAAACAGGCTAAGTTGCTCATAATCCCTTAAAAGTTCCTGATCCTCTTTCTCTACTTCTCCAGTCCAGTCATCTGGGTACTTCACAAGAAAATATCCTGCACACAATACAAGACGATTGTAGGAATCTTCTTTGCGAAAATAGTCTATTGCCTTTCGTAATACCTGTGGGCTTCTTTTGGCACAAAAAAGCATGTCTTCCAGATTATACGCATGTTTTACCACCAAAAATGTAAAGGTAGCGCACATCTTGACAGGATTATAAAAATCATTCTTCATCATAGTTACATTGGTACGATTAAGCCAGAATCGAAACATATCCCATGAACATAAATAATACCCTGTCCCATGTCCCACTGCAAATTGTGCATTAAAAAATTGGAGCATTGCATCTATTTTTTTATCACTTACAAACTCCTCCATTGTATTGATAAACTGGTTTGCATCATGTCGTTTTATCTGTGACAAATCTGTAAATGCGATTTGGTCTAATTCCTCTTCGCTAATCATACCTTCCAAATACTTCTCAATCGTTGTAAGCTGGTCAACGTTTAAGCCTATCCGCATAAAGCAATCCATTATTTTTTTGTTGTTCTGATTTTCTTCTTGTATCATTTGATTCTCCCTTTCTGTTCAAACCATATCCCACTTTTAACACTTCACTACTCTTCCATGCAAAGACAAATCGGCTTATTTATTTTTTATAACAAGGATCTATCAATCTGAATGGATATTTCCTACTTGCATAATGATTCTATCTGCAAAACTACCTCGCTAAAATATCGCGCTGGAACATCCTGTAAGAAAATGGCCTGACTATCCTTCACTTCATCATCGGCATAGCTTCCCCGCTCAACTGTTCCTACCTTAAAAAATCGGACTCCCCCTATTGTCACATCCTCATCAAATGGCACGATACAGCACCCTGAAAACTCCAACTGTGCTCCGAGGCCAATTTCTAGATCTTCTCTATAATAATTATAAAAATTCCCTCCATCATGGACTGAGCCATGATACCATCCTAACTTCTGCATCTTTCCAGACAAGAACAGCGCGTTTAACACCGTCTTACTAAAACGTTCCAAACTTTTTTGTTGTTCTTCTTCTTTTGATATTTGATAAATCTTTCTGTGCAACTGTTCAAATGGTTGAATCAGTTCATAATCTTCAAATTGTGTATTCCATTCTTCCTTTTCTTGCTGTGATAACTCCAACGGATGCACTAGTCCAATTTGCGCATGTTCAGGTACAAGATATTCCTCTCCTACAGCATCCACAAAAGAACCATCCTCCATATAACGAAAGCTTTGCAACAGTGCCTCTTTTTCATATATCCCCCAAATTAATCCTATTGCAAACTGATGCATCACTGGATTTTTCACAAAAAGATCCTGCCATTGCTCACGACTCCAACGCCGCGCTGCACAAAGTGCTGTCTCCAAGCGTTCCTTCTGATTGGAAACTACCTCCTTTAATTGCTTCTTGACTTCCTTGTAGGCAGCGTAGGCTTTTGACGCTTTTTGATCCTCATCACGCTTTCCAGGCGCTGGCAAATTCTTGAGTTTTTTGCCATCCTCTCCAGTAACCTCTAGTTCTAACGTCGGCGTAATGGCTACTGTAAACGTTCTGCTACCATAGTCAAATATACGCTCTGCCTTTGTATCAAATCCAAGATTTGGCACAATTCTATCTCCTAGTTGTGCGCGTGTCAGACCTAATTCTTTTGCAGCAAAATCCAATGCTTCCAATGCCGCAGTTCTAACCTGACGATATTTGAATTTCCTAGCGATACCATCCACAATCAAAAGTCCCTGTGAGCTGAGTGCCAGTGCACGCACTGCCTCCGTTGCAATCGCACCGCGCGCATTTTTCGGCCATTCTTGGATATGATGATATATCTTTTTTGCTAGTTGCATGCCGCCATGTATGGATGTCGCATAGAGTACCCACTTCTTTTTTGCCTCTGCTCCCCTAGCTATCCATTTGTCAAACAATTCTCCCATATAGATCATCAGTTCTGTACTATCCAACTCTTCTGCTAGCTCTGCCGCCTCTTTGTTAATACCACACGGTGTCATAGAGGCGTAGAGCACTAAGATTGCCTGTAGATACTCCTGTTGAACCAATGTTTTGTCCTTCTTATGTACAATGCTAAATGGTGTCTCATAAGCCCATTCCACTGTTCGCTTTCTATTGCCTTTTAGCGTCTGTTGCACTATATTTTCCTTTGTGCGAGAGGTCTTTTCTACAGTTTCTTCCCTCTCTATACCAAGTGCCGCCAAAATCTGTTCACTAATCTTTTTGCTTTTTTCTTTTTTTAATGCATTTTGCAGCTCCTCTTCATACTTTTTCACTCCCCATGTCTGCAATACACTCACAGCAAGAGTACGCTGTGCTGCCTTTTTTGATTGTAGCAACATAAGAATATCTTGTGACCATTCCTCGTGTTCACACACAATCTCAATGACCTCTTCCTTTACTATCTTAGAGGAGTCTTCTATATAAGTCCAAATTTCCTCTTTGTAGGTTGCGGTGTCCTTCCTATAAATTTGTAGGCCTAGACAACGTTCTTCCACCGATGCACTGGCAAATATCGTTGCCATCTCCTCTCTGTTGTTTCTTAAATACTCGCCAAAAATGTCCTGTAAAATGGTATGATATCGTTGTTGATTTCCTGTGCTATCATAAATTGTCAGCTTATCAAACTGTATAGCGCTATACAATTGATAAGAACGTGATACATGTTCCTCTTCACAAATCTGAAAAATCTGTCGGACTTTTTCCTCCTTGTGCTTCACATCCCAAATAACATTCAAAAAACTATACCAAGATTTTATCATCAACAAGTACACGACACATCTATGATAAAATGCCGTGTCCTCTGCATGTGCCAAAAAATACTGATCCATTTCATCTTGATGTCTCGGGCTTATTGGAAATGGAATCTTGGGGGGAGCACAAAGTTCATCCACTGACACATTCCCCCGCAAATACTCCTTGTAGAGTGCTGCCTGAGGGGCATTGCCTGCCAGAGTACTAATAAGCCGCTCTCTTTGTATGTCGGACTTCTTTTGTATTATTTCATCATACAATGCTTTGTCCTTTTTCTTAATCACAGAAAGCATGTGCATGTTATCCTCATATGCCTCTTCTCTTAAAATGGCAAGATAACATTCTCTATTACGGATAAACTGTTTCAGTAAAACAGCACGACTCCCTTTTTGTGCCGCCCATACAATCAAACGATAGGCATCAATACCAAAGATCTGGTCAAAATTTCCCATATGATACAATTCCCTGCGCACATCCATCTGCTGCATGATATCAATTGTCTGATTAATATTTGCGACAAGACACAGCGACACAATCTCTTGAAGCACCCCAGAAAGCCGAAAATTCATATATGCACTTCCACAAATCACATACATTGAATAGAGCTTTAGCTGGATCTCTTTTGGTATCTTTTCATGTGCTTCTTTGCGTCTTCCCCTTCTGATATCCTCTGTAATCTGTTGTGTTGTGTCAGCATGTAACGCGCCGTTCAACAGGTCCGAAAGCCCTGATAATAAAAGTTCTTCATACACTTCTAAAAGATCGCTATCCTCCGACTTGACCTCTATGGTTGCATCTTCTGTCATATTCTTGACATCATATGAATACTTCATCAAAAAATAATCTGCAAGCAGCATGATTTTGCCACTGTCAAACTGATTGGATTGTTCGTCGTAGTACGCCATTGCACTGCGCAGATTCTGAGGATTTTCATTTGCGTACTCTTTAAGTTTGTACAAAGTCTCCCTTCGAATTGTATAGACGTTTTCTGTGACAATGATCGATATCACTGCACACAGTTTTGCAGGTGCAATGCCGCATAATTTGCCATCCTTCAATTTCCTGTGCTTCCATATAAACCAAGGAAACAACTTATAACTTGTAATGCCTCCAACTGCAAACTGTGCATTAAAAAAGTGATATATTGCTTTTTCGTTTTCTTCTTTAAAAAAGGCGCTCATCGTACTGCGAAAAATCTCAATCTGCTCATGTGTCACTTGTGATAAGTTCGTCTGCTCAATCTTATCCAGTTCTTCCTCACTTATTTTGTCCTCTAAATAGTCTGTAAGTACTGCAAGTTGTTCCATGTTCAAGGAAAGTTGTTCAAAACACTTCATTATCTTCTCTGCATCGCCTTTTTTCTCATCACCATTGTTATTATAGATTTGTACCATTGTTCTTCATTCCTTTTCAATCTACATTCAATCACACAACACCTGTTTTATTCGCGCAGCATTTTCCAATCATCTCTTCGCTCTTTGCTTGTTCGTACCACTTCCTCCAACTGCCAAACTATTTCACTAAAATACCGTATGGGCACTTCTTTTAATAAAAGTAGTTCTTCTTTAGTTACATCACTATCTGTCTGAAAAAAACAAACCTCTGAAAGTGTTACTTCCTGATCTACAAGCGCTGCACGATTTGACAGCAACCGCAACTGTGCTCGAAGCCCCACATTCCCATCTTCCCGATAATATGCCCAATAGTCTTCCTCTCTTGATGATAACCCACGACTCCAACCCAATCTTTGCATGATACCTGACAAAATATGAACATTCACTACATATCCGCCAAAACGATCCAAAGTTTCCTTTTCTCGCTCTTCTTTTGTTATCTGATACACACCACGCTGCAACTGCACCAATGGCTGCTTAATCTCATAATCTTCAAATTGTTGTATCCAAGCTATGCGCTCCTTGTCAGACAGCTCAATGGGATGAACCAGACCAATCTGCGCTTCTTCTGGAATATGGTAGATCTCTTCTTGTGCAGTGTTAAAAGAACCATCCTCCATATAGCGAAAACTCTGTTGCAGCGATTCTTTCTCATAGACACCCCAAACTAAACCCAACGCAAACAAATGCATCACTGGATTTTGTACAAACAATGCACACCACTTTGCACGATCCCAACGCCACGCAGATGCAAGCATCCTCTCTAGGCGTTCTTTTTGCCTAGAGATCACAGTCTTTAGCTGGATTTTCATCTGTTTAAACTCCTGATAGGCCTCCCACGCCTTTGGTGTATCCTCCTGCTTTCCAGGCTTTGGCATACTTTTTATGCTTTTTCCATCCTGTGTGGCAATTTCCAGAGAAAGCGATGGCAAAAGCGTCACGCAAAATATTCTAGAACCATAGTCAAATATGCGTTGTCCGTTCTTGTCAAAACCAAGAGTAGGAACTATCTTGTCCTCAAACTGTGTCTGATTTAGCCCAAACTGTTTTGCAGCAAAATCCAATACCTGCGTTACTTCTCTTCTAATCTGTCTTGATTTTGCTTTTCTAGCCATGCCCTCAACGATCAACAATGCCTGTGGTTGTGGACTTAGTGCCAACGCATACATTGCCTCCACTGCAAGATTGCCCCTACCTTGTGTTGGCCACTCGGCAATATTGCGCTGCAAATTTGTGATTGCTTGCATGCCGCCATGTATAGATGCCGCATATAGAACCCATTTTCTCTTAATTTGTGCGCCGTCTGCTATCCACTTGTCATACAATGCATTGACATAAATCACAAGTTCTAGAGTATCCAACTGTTTTGCAAGCCCTGCTGCATCCCGATTCATGCCACAGGGCTCCATTGCTGCATAACAGATCAATAGCGCTTGCAAATATGTCTCATCTGCTAAAGTTCCATCTTTTTTATGTACTGTCATAAACGGCGTCTCATAGGCCCATGCCACCATACGTTTTTTTCCACCCTTTACAATGCGTTCTACCAAGTCTTGCTCAGAATGGGTGCATGCTTGTAACGCCTCCTCCCCGAGGATACCCAAAAGTTGTGCACGGATTTTTACACTTTTTTCTTGTTCTAGCGCCTTTTTTAAGTCCTCCTTATCTGTCGGTTTGTCCCATACCTGCAAAATATCAATAGCTAATGTTCGCTCCACGATCTTAGAGGAACGCAGCAATCTTTTGATATCCTCAGACCAATTCTCATGTTCACACAAAATTGCCTTGACTTTTTCCTTTACTACTTTAGAAGTCTCCTTAGAAAACCCTAGAATCTCTTCTTTGTATGTCTCAGCATCCATCTCATAGGTCATCAGTCCAAGATAACGCCCATCCATATTGGCATTTGCAAAAGCCTTCGCCATATTGACACGATCTTTTTGTAAATACGCTGCAAAAATAGGTTTGACTTTATGATAAAATGCTTCCTTTCTGTCCATCGTACTATATTCAACAATCATAACAGCACCTTTTAGCTGACATTCAAGTGTCATGTTCTCTTGATCGCAGTCACTAAAAATCTGTCGAAGGAAAGTAACATTCTTTCGTATCCTCTCACTAAAGAATTGCCAGGAAGTCCCGCGAAGCAACATCAAATAAACGATACATTTTCTATAAAAATCACTATCTTGATACAATTCACTATAATCATTGAGTGTGCGTATAAACTCCTTTATTCCATAAAATTTTTTATGCCCGATCTTCTCATGTAAAGCACAGCACGCCTCAATCGATTCTTTTCCCTCCAAATACTTCCTTGTAGGCTGTTCTACCTCTTGATTGTCATTTACCAATATCGAAATAATACATTCCTTATCCCTGTTTTGCTGTCTTAAAAATTCCTCCTTTTGAATCATACCTATACCTCTTTGCATGTTTTGACACACATGAATCAATATTTGAAAATATCTTTCTGAACTGAATATTGCCTTATATTTGACACAGTTGATTTCTGTCAAACAGTGCAATGGGATACATGCGAATTCTCCCTTCCTTCAGATACACTTTGCCAAAAAAACAAGGTGGCGGCTCTGCCCCTGACTCCACTCGCTCCGCCATCTTTTCTAAATAGCGAATACTCTCTGCATCCTTCTTAGAATATGGGACTTCCACAAGCACTTCTCTTTCCTCTTTATCATAAAGTGAGAGCGATAAAAGTTGTTGTGTCTCTAGAAATTGAGCTTTTCCAATATGTGCTGGCTGCAAGAAAAAGAGCTGTAATACCTCTTGCTCTGACTCTGCAAGCCATGCACGCCCACCGCCCGCAAGACTTTCAAAATAAAATTCCTTCCAGTCACAATAATACCAGCCCTTCAAATCCTGCGTATTTAATTTTCGTTCTCCTGCAATGATACCTATTGTCTCTTTGCTGGCAGAAAGTCTCCCGCGCTGGTCTACTTTTGCCTGCCGCAGTTCAATACAAAGCTCTGATAATTTTTGCAAAGATACCATAAGCCCCCACGGCGTTTGCGTTTCCTCAATCCTTGCGCGTCTGTTGGTATTTTCATAGTATACTGGACGCGCATCTGTATATGTATACCACTTTCCCAATGTCTGTTCTAGAAAATATACTGTATATCCCGCATATCCTGACTTACTCTCAAACTGTTCTATTGTAATACCTATAAGCATCACTGTGCCAATCTGCTGATATTCTGCCCTAAACTCTCCTGCGTACTGTGCCATTTCTATGACATCCTTTGTGTCTAAAAGCCTTTGTGCGCGCTGATATAATCTTGAGACTTGCTGCATAAGCGATGCTATAGAAAACGTGGAGGCCCTACTCAAATACATATCATACATTTTTGCAAGAGCACGAAAATACCCTTCAAAATTTGCAAGCTGTGCATTATGAGCAACTAATGCCATACGCTCTAAGGTATTGACTACCTCTGGAGAAATTCTGGCAAGTCCTGTGCCTAAAAGCTCCGAAAGCACCTCTATCATTTGATGTGCTGCCAACTTTACCTCCTGTTCATCTAGGACAAGTTCCTCTTTAAGAAGCGCTGACAATGCTTCCTTAGTCAACTTTCCCTGATGAATCTGACACCATAAGATAGCCTCTGCCTTATGGATGCAAAGCTCTTTTTTATGGCAAGTACACGTAGAATACTCAAGTGGAGATAACAGTTTGACCGTCTCCCCATTTTGTAAGCGTACTGTCACCACAGACGTTCTTGTAAGCTCTGGCATACTCCTCATAAAATCTGGATCTGTAAACTTTTGTAAACGGCGCTTTCCCATAATTTTCTTTAGTTTTTCTACTGGAACCGCCAACAGTTCCTCCCACACAGCAGCATCTTTTGGAATCTGTGTTTCCTCTGGATGTTGAGCAGTCACATTCGCCTTTTGATCTGTGATCTTTTCATCTTTATCAACCTTATCATTTGATTCTGTTGTTGCTTCTTGTGCTTTCAAAGCAAGAAGCGCTGTCACAATATGTCTGCAAATTCCTCGCGATGGACAGCTACATGTACTTTCTGCTACAGGATACCGGATTTCTATGGTCTCCTCTCCTGCTGACACACGAATACTCTCCTCGTTTTGCTCAAGCTGCTTCATCTGATCTTTTATTGTCTCTAAATCCTTGTATGCTCGTTTTACAATTCCCTTATTGCTAATCCCCACTAAATAATCGTCATCTATCTCAACTAGCCGTTTTTTCCACTCATTTTCCATATTCTTTTTTCCTTTATATGAATCGGGTTCTTGCAATTACCTTATAATAATCCCCCTATCCAGTTCGCCATCTGCTCTGGTGTCATAGCACCCACATGCGCCCCCATCTCTGCCAGCACAGCGGCCGCTCTTTTGTCATAATCTGGGTTTGCTTCCATATCTAATGCTGTCAACACCACTAGTTTAGCGCCACTTTCTATGATACCCTTGCTGATCCCATACATTGTTTTGTAGTCGCCACCTTCATACAAATCAGAAACCAATACCATCAATGTGCGATGTGGATACTCCACCAACTTTTCACAATATCCCAACGCTCTGGCAATATTAGTTCCGCCTCCTAATTGAATACTCATCAATGTCTCTACTGGATCGTCCACATATCCACTCAAATCCACCACTTGCGTGTCAAAAATGACAAGCTTTGTATCCAACATAGGAAGCTTAGCAAAAATTCCTGCCATCACAGCGCTATGTATCACCGAATCCAGCATGGAACCACTCTCATCTACGCAGATAATCACACGCCATTTGTTATATTTCTTTACTCTAGCATTAAAATACACCTGTTTTAATATAATCTGTTGTTGCTCTGTGTCATAATTCTTCAGGTTGTTTTTGATTGTCTTTTTGATGTCTAAATTGCGAATCGAACGTACTGGACTCGACGATGTGCGGTCAATTCGCCCAAAAAATGCTCGCCGCACATCTTGCTCTAATTTCCTGGTCAGCTCGTCTGCCACCTTTTTTACTACCTGGCGTGCAAGCTCCAAAACTTCTCCCTTCATCATATGTTTTAATGTCAAGATAGTCTTTAACAAATCCTTATTGGGTTCTAGCTTGCGCATAACTTCTGGATCGGTTAAAAGCTCTGTCATATCATATTTTTCTAATGCATGACGTTCCATAACCTCTACTGTCTGTTTGGGAAACAGCTTTCGGATACGTTCAATCCACCGTGGCACTGTCAATGCAGACTTTCCTTGTCCGCCCTTTCGATCTCTGCTGCGAATCTCCTGTTCTTCCCCGTACTCTCGCAGGTACAGATAATCAAGTGCCTCCTCCATTTCCATATAATGAATGGACTGGTCCATCTCTTCCTGTGCACCTTCCTCTGGTGTCTCCCCTCCTGCTGTACCAGAAAACGCAATGTGATTTTTAGAAAAGCTTCCCAAGACCAATCTCCATCTATTCAATGTTTCCTGCTCGCTTGCCATATCTTTTCCTTTCCATAATGATCCAGCTTGTTGCCGTAAGCATACCAGTCTGGAAGAACTGCCTGCGCCTGCATCAAACTGTCTTTGTCCTTGCCATGCAATGCGGCCGCCTCCTGAGCAATCTGATCGATTTCCATCGGAGTGAAATAGGCAAATGCCATACGAAGTTCTGGCAAAAGTTCCATAAATTCCTCTTTGTCAACTTCTGCAAAAAAGGTATCTAGCGCCTGCAAAAACTGTTTCTGTACAAACACAAAATCGCGTGCTGTATAGAACAATCCCCGAAAAAAGGCAGCCGTTTTCATCATTTGTTCCTTTGTCCCTTTCATGTACCCTTTGCATGCCTGCTCCACTACACTGCTTTTTTGCCTGCCACTTCCATACAAAATCCCATGAATACACCCATCTAGTCCTGGATGAATCTGAGGATCTGCCTGCATTACAGACAGTGCATCAAAAAATGGTTCCCGCTCCTGCTCAAATGCATCATTATTCTTTTTACCTGTCACTTGATAAATCAACTTCAGCGCTTGCATACAACTTGTCACAGACTCCTCTTTCACCTGTGTCATTGATGGCAACAAGACTACCAATTTGCGAATTGTCAAGAGAACTAATTGTCCAAACTCCAGTTCTGACTGATACAGTCCACGAAGCTCCTCTAACATCAAAAGGGACTCCAACGCATCTGCTAGCGAATAAAAATCAGTGTCCTCTAAAATAGTCTCCTCCACCTGTTCATAGACTGGCACAATCCTGTCTACAAGTCCCATCTCAAACACTCTGGTGAGAAGCCAAACACTATTTCGGGCATTGTTGACCTTTTCCAATTCTTTTTTTACAAGAATTTGTGCTGCCTCCTGTATAGTTGAGCCATATACGGACACATCAATTAAAGCTGCCGCAACCTCTACGCTCCACTTATATCTCCAGACTTCCCGAATCAGATTGCGATCTTTTTTTAGCTGCAAATTGGGGCCTTTGATGCGCTGCGCAAAAGGTGCTTTTAAGAAAAGCAAACGATTAAAAAACATACTGATTTGTCTATGTTTTTTATTAGAAAATACAGACAGTGTAATCTCTGTCTCCAGAGTCGAATCGGGCTTTATACGAAGCAATGCACACTGCTGCTCAAAATCCTGAAAAATAGGTGGAACATCCGCCTTATGACACAACTTTCCCTTTGCATTTCCAGTCATCCGCTCTTGCAGCAACCGAATAGGTAACTCTGTTGCTAAGCTATACTCCCCTTTTACCAGAGAGGACAATGCTGCATCTAACAACTCATATGCCCCTGGCTGTATTTTGCCTCGCAGTGCTGCAAGTCCACGTGCCATTGTCAAGGCACAAATTTCATCATAGACAGAAAGCTGCTCATCCTTTTTGCGCAAATCATGCCCTGTCTGCGCAAGCATGGCAAGTACTGCCTCCTCGTAAACAAAGTCTTCAACTTCCATTGTATGGATGGCCATGTGGCAGTCTGTGCGTGACGGAAGTTTACAATGAAAGTCTTCGACTTCCATTGTATGGATGGCCATGCGGCCCGCCACACGGCAGTCTGTGCGTGACGGAAGTTTACTTTCTATCTCATTGTTTTTTTCTAGCTCTTCCCATACTTTCTGATAAAAACCAGGATAGGGCATCCCGCTAGCATATCCGTTTAACGCATCTGTTGCCTCCATCGAATAGGGCAGCAAATACACACCTTGATTGTCTGTTGCGATCTGTTCTACTGTTTTTGGCATATTCTCTTTGTTGGAAACATACTCTTCTAACAATTTTTGAATAGCAGGAGTATGAAAGCCACCTGTCACAACAAGAATCTTAGCTTGTGGACCATATTCGTGTGCTGCTTTTGCAATCTGCTGCGCCATATATGCCTCACGTGCTAAACTCCCCTCTCCTTCTAATACCTCCAACGGTGTATTCTCTCGAACCATTTTACAGTAATCTAATAAGTGTGAAAACCACAGATCACTCGATTCTGCAAGACCGTTTAGCTCAAAATATTTCTCCCAAAATTCATCAAAACTGCGAAGGTTTGTCTGCTCACAAAGCCTTTCCCAGAACTGATTGCGCGACAACAGATAATCGTCACTATAATTGTTCTTTTCCTGTTCACTGCGCATCCCTTGACCATCCTTAGAGGCCATCAAAATATCAGCATAGGACAAATCTATAAACAATGCAGGAACTCCACTTTCTTTTGCTGTTCTTAGCGCGACAAGCTCTGGCGAATAATCCAAAAATGGATAATAACACTTGTAATGTGCCGCCTTCTCTGACAGTCGTTGCGCCTTGTCATGATAGGAATAATAGATTGCAAAGGGTGCTTTCGTATCCTCATGCATCATGACAGGAATCAATGAATTCGCATTGTTAGGACCTTCGATCAAAACTAACGATGGCTTTAGAAGCTGAATCATTTTGTGAACATGCCATGCGCAGGCTGGACTGTGATGTCTAACAGGAAGCAAGGTTATTTCAGCCATCTGCGCGCTTCGTAATACTCTTTCCATATACCGCCCTCTTTACTCTTCTCCCGTATCACTGTATTAAAGTAACTTTTGACTTTCTCTAAGTCATCCTTGTTCTCCTTTGCCACAGCACCTACCAAATTTTGTACCAAGTCCTCCATACGAAATTCCTTATTACCATAATAATACGCGCTAATCATTGTCTGATAGTACACAGATACAGCCTCTGCTGTACTCATAACGCAGGCTGGTTTATCTAACCGCTGCCCTATAGAAGAAATCCCTTCGCGCAGTTCATGATAGGTCGATGCTAACAGTTTCGCCACATCCTCGTCTGGTTCCATATCAATGTGATTCTCGTATGCCAACTGTTGTACTTCGTTTAATATAACCTGCTTTTCCAGCGCAACAGAACTAATTGGCATGACTGTCTCAAAGTTAAATCGCCTCTTGAGCGCGCTACTCATCTCATTGACGCCCTTGTCTCGTGTATTGGCTGTTCCAATCACATTAAAACCTGGTTTAGCAAAAAGAAATCCCTCGTCTCCTAGCTCAGGAATATTGAGCACCTTGTCACTGAGCACACTGATTAAACTATCTTGAATCTCTGCGGGTGTTCTGGTGATCTCCTCAAATCGAGTAAGAATTCCCTTCTCCATTCCAATATAGAGTGGAGATGCAACTAGTGCTTCTCTGCAAGGTCCCTTTGCCAATAAAAGCGCGTAATTCCATGAATACTTAATCATATCCTCTGTTGTTCCCGCTGTTCCCTGCACTGTGTTGGTGCTGACACCACTGATTGCCGCCGACAACAATTCTGATAACATCGTCTTGGCTGTTCCTGGCTCTCCAACTAACATCAATCCCCTGTTTCCCGCCAATGTGATAATACAGCGCTCTACTAATGCATCATTACCTAAGTATTTCTTTCGAATTGTATATTCTTTACCTTCATATTGGATTGGAGTAGCACTGCCCAATATAAAGGTTCTCACTGCCTTTGGCGACATACGCCAATTCTCGGGTTTACGCCCATCGTCTGTCTGTTCTAGCGCCATAAGCTCCTCTCGATATCGAATCTCGACTGGCGCTTTAATCATACTTTGTTGTTCCATTTTTATAATCCTGCTCCTTTCTCAAGCGTGTAAATTAAATATGAACTTACTCACAATTTCTTCAAACTCAAACTATGTTATCTCAATGTTGCAATGCTATTTTTAATCGTATTGTATCATAGGGCAATATGATTGCTGGTTGTCCCCACGCATAGCCTGCAACTTCGTATCTGTTAAAATATAACAAAAGACCTTCTGGCATCAATGCAAAATTCATATCCAGTCCCAAATGCTCCTCTATAGATCCTACAAGAGTTCCATCTTCCTGCACATAACTTTCATCTTCTACAAAACCACTGCGTACAATCTCTATCCACTCTTCCTGTGTATAGTCTACTATATCACGCAAAGATAGCTGCTCTCCTGTTTTTCGATCATATATTTTGTATATCGTCTCACTATTGGGATGAGGTGCTGTATAAAAATATGAATATTGAACAAATTCCAAACACAAATACCCTTCATCTATATAGGAGAGACTTGCATCAAAAGATTGCTCGTTATTTCCCTGATAACATCCATTCTCATCAAAAAAATGTCCTTGTTGATATTCGGAATCCTCCTTTAACAAATACTTGATTTGTTCTTCCTGATAGTCTCTAACAGATTTTGCGATCTTTTGATCTGCCTGTGTTTTTGGCTCAAACTCAATCAGCGAAATGGTAATATCCCAAAACGGTTGGTCACAATAGGCGCACAATTTTTGAATCGTCTGTCTTTTATAATATCCAATCTCCTGTATGCTATCTTCACTCAAACAAGCTACTAATTCTTCCGTACTGTCCGACTCATACTCTCGTTGCTTGTCAAAACGATACAGATATGTTCCAAAAGAATTGGAAATGGTATAAAACATTACGCAATCTGGCAATACTTGTGTTTTACACTCCTCGATAGACAATTTTCTTGCACTGCCTGTCTCCACATCCATACAGCAAATTTGGCGGCCTAGTTCAGTATCTATCCAATAATAGAGTTCTTTCCCCTCAAGCTGATACGCAGTTCCATTGACTGCAATTTGCTTCACACTGCCATCCTCTAACGAAAGTAAATACCCTTCATTATAAAAAGTATTTTCATTGATAAACAATATGTACAAATTGCCTAAAATGACCTTTGAAAAACGAAAATAAGGAAATTCTCCTGGCAACATCTGTTGATTTCGATTGTCTGCGTCTGTCACAATTGGATAGGCGCCTGACTCCATGCATCCTAATCGATATCCATACACATCCCCCATATACCACGGATTGTACAGCCATCTTATTCCCCACGCCTCTCGTGGCATTATGCGCACCGATTCCACTTTGGGCCTGTTCATAGAATCCAGTAGTATCACACCATATCCACCATATCCTGTCAGGTAAATCTTATCATTGATAAGCACTATATCAGAGATATCGTATGGATAATCAAATGAAATTTCTTCAATCTCTAGCGTATCTTTATGAATCATCCATATCATTGTCTCTGATTTGAAGTTAAACGCTGCATAGGCGTATTTTTTATAATATGTCAAAGCCATTTTGCTGACTTCCTGATCTGGTGGGAGATCTGCTACTATCTGACACTCCTTTGTATCCAGATTCACACACACTAGACGCCCGTCACAATATCCAAACCACTGATCCTTACAGCCTTCTGGTTGTGGCACACTGTCAATTGGATGCAGTGTCATGTCCTTCTTTGTCTGCTCCGTCTCTGTTTCAAGTTCAGACAAGGACATTGTATCCTCCTGTGTTTGCACTACTTCTGTGTGGGCATTTTGGTCTGCTCCACAGCCTGACACAAACAAACATATGATACCAATCAGAAGTTTTATCCAAATGTATTGCTTGGCTTTTTTGCTCTTTTCCACTTCCATTTTTATATTCGTATCTCCCCCTTATCCATCTTCCCAGCTATTAAAAATTTCTAAATTCCTTGTCCCAGTCATCAGGAATGTTGTAAATCAAACCAAACTTTCTTAGAAAAAATGGATTATCTTGTTGCGCAGCCACATACTCAAACTCAACATCAAACTGTGTCGCTACACGTGTCCCCCAGTAATCAAGCCGTACTCCATTTTTCTCTAAATACACGATCGCCAACTCATAGGATAGATCTGGATGAGGTTTATGTCGCACTGTCCGTACATAGTCAAACCACACATAACCAAATGGAGTCCCTCCTGGCGGGCGCTTGCGCTCGTGCTCATAGCAGTTAAATCGTTTTGCCATCGTATCAAGTGTACAGATCCATCCTGCAAGCTTGGAAATAGCTGGGCGCAGCGTTTCAAATTCGTCTGCGCGATCCTCTAAATCTAACACAATATCAAAATCCTTCTCATTTGAAAGATGTACATATGTTTCTTCTGTCAGTGATAATTTTTTTGGATCTGTCACAAACTTGGAGCGATCCCGATACTGATTGTTGCCATTACATAAAGAGCACCCTTCTTTATAACGCGATGGATGTAGCGGACATTCTTTATTGATACAACTCTCTACATTTCCTTGATTGTTCTTTTGCCTCGTCAAAACTCCTCCTTTCCAACATTTGTTTGTATTCTTTTATTGTAGTACATCATCATCAATTTTTCTACCTATTTTGTCAGATATTTTTGTTTGTTGCATCAAAAATATGCTGCTTTTGCTGCACAATTCCTTTCCGCGTCCGTGTGTAATCGAGTAGGGAAAACTTTTCCTACTCGCCGCGCCGGACGCGGGCAGCTTTGCTGCACAATTCCTTTCCGCGTCCGTGTGTAATCGAGTAGGGAAAACCTTTCCTACTCGCCGCGCCGGACGCGGGCAGCTTTGCTGCACAATTCCTTTCCGCGTCCGTGTGCATAAAAAGACCTGCTTTCAACCGAAAGCAGGCCCATCCAAAAAACTACTCTATATTCAATGTATCGATCTTTTCCTACAGCTTGGTGCTAGACACATAAAACTCCATCACGACAACCGTATACCATCCTTAATCACAGCCTGTAGATCTAGATTCGAATCTAAAAGCACGACATTGGCCTTTTTGCCAACCGCAATTGATCCATATTGGTCATATACTCCCAAACTCTTTGCAGGATTCATTGTCGCGCAAGTTACTGCGTTCTCCAAAGGAATCTCCATCATTTGAACTGCCGTTCTAACACAATCCATTAGATTAGTCACAGAACCTGCAAGTGCTCCGTCAGACACCAATGTCGCGCGTTTTCCTTTCACAATAACATCCAACCCGCCAAGCGTATATTGACCGTCAGGCATCCCTGTTGCGCGCATACTATCACTAATCAAGATCATACGATCTCCCATCATCTGAAATGTCGCACGCACCATTGCTGGATGAATATGAATACCATCACAAATAATCTCTGACATTACATCTTTACAGTCAAATGCTGCCCCTACCACACCAGGATCTCTGTGATTGAATGGTGGCATAGCATTATATAAATGTACAACATGATTGGCTCCTGCACAAAAAGCCTCCACTGCCGTTTTATAGTCCGTATTCGTATGTGCCAGAGAAATATTTACTTCTTTTTTCATCTGTTCAATGAACTCCGCAAACTGTGGATTTTGTTCGGGTGCAATCCCTACAAATTTCACAAGTCCATTGGAAGCTTTCAAAAAGCGTCCACATATTTCCTCATTACACCCAATAATATATTTGTCATTTTGTGCCCCTTTCTTTTTCTCACTAATAAAAGGACCTTCCATATTGATACCAATCAAATCGGCTCCCTTTGTAGCCTCCCTCTGATAATCTGCTGCCACTGCAAGAATTCGCTCTAACTCCTCTACTGGAAGCGTCATGGTTGCTGGCGCAATCGCTGTCACGCCGACAGAAGCTTCATACTGTGCAATTTTGTCAAGAGCTTCTTTTGTCCCATCACAAAAATCTACTCCCATACAGCCATGAAAGTGCAGATCAATCAATCCAGGAATCGCATAACAGTCTCCACCATCAAGGATCTCCTCCCCAGTTTGATCTGCTATACTTTGGAGCATCTCATTGATTTCCTCCTTTTTGGTAGCAATCCGATCAAACACTCCGTTTTTCATAGAGATCATTCCCTCGACAAACTTCTTTTCTTCGGTAAATACCTTCACATTTTTTAGTATCATCTTATTTTCTGGCTCCCTTCTTCTATCACAATGTAACAGCTCAGCCTATGCCTTTTTTAAAAGTGCATAGGCTCAACTGTTACACTAAAGCTTTACAATTCTATCTTGTAGTAACTTAGTTATTTATAATACTGCTCAAAAACGTTTGCTCTTTCCCTCCTCCAACGCGCGAAGTGTATGGTCATGCAATGTTTCCTTCTCATATTTGTCCTGTTCCACATAATTGGCATAAATCAAATCCAATACCACTAAAATAGGAAACTGGGGTGATATCAAATTACCATGATTGAGATTTCCAAGAGAAGGCAACAATACCACCTCTGTACAAAACTCAGCAAACTCATCGCGAATATTGGTGGTAAATAACACTGTTTTTGCCCCGCGTTTATAGGCTTCCCTTAGCAAAAAAAGCACTTCTTGTTTCTCACCGCCAATACTGATACCAAACGCCAGACTTCTCTTATCCTGAAAAACGGCTCTCATTTTCATCAAGTCTGTATCTTGTACAGAGTCAATATTGACTCCTACCCGCATAAACCGAAATTCCATCTCACTCGCCGCAAGACCTGAACTTCCCTTGCCGCACACAAAAACACGCTCTGCCTGGCTCAGATACCTGCTAATTCTAGCAATCTGTGCCTCATCCACTAGATTATATGCCTTATTCAAAAGTTCTTGATATGCGCTCAACACCATTCTGGTATTTGCAGTGACAGATTCTTGTTTTTCTACAAAAGTCTCCTCATATTGATATACAAACTCACGATATCCCCGATAACCACATTTTTTTGCAAAACGCGACAAAGATGCCTCCGAAACATATAACATCTCTGCCACTGCTTTGGCCGAAAAGTCCATCTTTTTACGGTTCTGTGTAAAAAAATCAGCAATACTCTTCTCTACAGTTGTAAACTTATCATAGTTAGACTCTATGATCGGAATTGCAGATTTTGCATAAAATTGCATGGCCATTTCACCTTTTACCTTATTCTTTTCTCGGGCTTTTGCTTGTCTACAATCTCCTGTTCTTTTGCCCGTTGTTTGAAACTATCCTCACTGTTACATTATCTTTCTACATGTAGACCTACAAAATGATAAAAAGCGCCTAACATGCCAGCATCATTTCGATGTCTTGCAAATGCAATCCGCGTTGCCTTTGCAAGTGCAGGAACCAAATAACGCTCTAACGCCTGTGTGATCCTACCTTCTAGAAATGCTTCCTGAGCCATAATCCCTCCGCCTAAAACTACCACTTGCGGATTGATGATATAGCAAATATTAGCTATTCCCTGGCCTAGTACATCGGTCATCTCCTCAATTGCTGCAATGCAACAGGCATCCCCTTTTTTTGCTGCCTCAAAAATACGATGACCATTCCACACCTCTTCTGATTCACCTTTGCGCGCAGCAACTTTTTTTACAAGAGTCTTTGTTGATCCGAGTGTCTGAAAATCACTTTCCTGCATGTGCATATATCCAACTTCACAAGCGCTGTTGCTAAACCCGTGAAACACTTTACCATCTACAATCATACACCCGCCAATTCCAGTTCCAATAGTGAGCATCAACGCTATCTTGCTTCCCCTAGCTGCTCCTGCTCTATACTCGGCCAGTCCTGCACAATTCACATCATTTTCCACCTCACATGGAACATGAAACCGTTCTTCCATCGTCTTCTTAAATGTTGTGCCAGCGTAGTCGGGAATCAAAGGGGCGGCATAAAAAATTTCACCTTTTTCAGTGTCTACCATTCCTGCTGTTGAAATACAAATACCACTGATTGCTGTCTCCTGCATTAACGTCTCAACAATGACTATTGCCTTATTTAAAATGGCTTTTCCACCTTGATGGGCCTCTGTATCCATTTCTTTACGCCACTCAATTTCTCCAGCCTCATTTACAATTCCATATTTGATTGCAGTTCCACCGATATCAATGCATGCATATTTTTTCACACTAACTCCTATCTGCCCGCTTTAGCGGGCTCTCAAATCAGGATGTGTGAAATTTTAATTTCACTCTAACTCCCATCTGCCCGCTTTAGCGGGCTCTCCAATTAGGATGTGTGAAATTTTAATTTCACTCTAACTCCTATCTGCCCGCTTTAGCGGGCTCTCCAATCAGGATGTGTGAAATTTTAATTTCACTCTAACTCCCATCTGCCCGCCTTAGCGGGCTCTCCAATCAGGATGTGTGAAATTTTAATTTCACACTAACTCCCATCTGCCCGCTTTAGCGGGCTCTCCAATTCAGATGAAAAACGCCTGTTTTTGGCGTTTTTCGGCGTGAAAAAAGTCTGCTATGCAAACTTAGTACTTCTCCGTGAAGCAGCCTTTGCTGCAAGTGGTTAGAAGTACTTTTCACGCTAACTCCCATCTGCCTGCTTTTGCAGGCGTACAAATCAGGATGGGTGAAATTTTAATTTCACACTAACCTCCATGTCGCAGCTTTGCTGCGACTCAAATCCGAATGAAAAACACTATTTTTTATTATAAATTATTTTTACCTATTTTACTACTCTTTAATTACAATTTGTAACAGTTTGTAACAGTTCAGCCATGCAAAATTGAATATACAAAATGCTGTTGGGAGCTTGCTCGCATAAGGCATTTTGTATATTCGATTTTATAGGGCGGACGCCCGACATGAAATGGGTATGGCTGAATAGTAACTACAATTTAGATCCCTATCTACGTTATAACTTACTCTTTCTTGCAAGGAAGCGCAAATCTACGCTTCCTTGCTATTCGTTTCAACATAAATCTTGTTTACAATACCCTCTTTGATTTACTGATCACAAAATCTGAACCTTGAAAATCGCTTTTTTAATTGTTTGTGGCTCCCCTACTTTTACCGCAGTGCGATGTGCATCAGAAGGATAACAAATTAAGAAGTCTTTATCTGTCAAGATAACATGACTGTTTGCCTCTCCCTCCATTGGAAGGAAATCATCTGCCTCTACAAACTCTTTTAGCTCCATATTCTGAATAAAATTTAGATCAATTTGCTCTGTCCCGCAAAGCATTACATGGACATCAAGATAGTTTTTGTGCGCTTCCCAGAAACGCTCTTCTGGTGTTTTTGTCGTGTATTCCACAATATTTACAAACAAACGATCCCCGTCAATCTCGTGCTTTCCTGGCTCAAAGGAAGACAAATCCTGCTCTTTTGCATAATCAAAACATTCTTTTACTGCCTTCTCCAAAAATGAAAACTCATTTAACTGATTGATATTTCCAAAAATCATGTTTCCCTCATTTCTGCAATGTTACATTGCTTTAGTACACAGGTTATTTTCTTTTACTGATGATAGATAGTCGTATTTTCTGCTGGAATAGTCGTATCATTTTTCACCTTTCGCCAGATCAAACTTGCCGGAATTCCTACTACTAGAGACACTGCAATTGATATAATTGAATAGCTCCAAATAGACACTGTGCCTGCTGGTACTCCATACTTAATCACTACCATAACAACAGAAGATGCTATAAATGCCATCACTGCGCCAAATGTATTGGCAACCTTTGTAAATGCACCCAGAATAAATGTTCCGATCAGGATACCAAGAACCAGCCCCATAAATCCATTAAACCACTCGTAGGCAGATTTCACACCACCATTTGCCAACACAATAGATACCGCGATTGCAAAAATTCCTACTGCCAAAGAAACATACTGACCAATTTTTGTCTGTTGTTCAAAGCTAAGTTCTTTTTTGCTTAGACGCTCCTGAATATCTAATGTCCAGCTTGATGCCACAGAGTTGAGTCCTGTAGAAAGCGTAGACTGTGCCGCTGCATAGATCGCTGCTAAAAGCAAGCCTGTGATACCTACAGGAAGTTCAAATGCAATGTAGGATGCAAAGATCTGATCCTGTGCTGCTGCGGGAGGAAGTGTATTCTGCTGATAAAATACATACAATCCTGTTCCAATAAAATAGAATGCTGTCGCGATAAAAATAGATAACAAACCATTGGTGAGCATCATTTTATTGAGTTTCTTTGTATCAGTTGTTGTAGTAAAACGCTGTACAATATCTTGACTTGACACATAAGACCCCATTGTATTGAATCCTGCACCCACAATCAAGATAAATACGCTATCCTTTAAAATATTGGGATTAAAGATTGGTTGGTCTACAGCAAGAAACTTATGTTCCGCAGAAAATGCCTGGAAAACTGCGCTCATTCCTCCTTCTAAGTGGAATAAAAGGAAGAACAATGTAAATGTAACACCTACTAACAAGACAGAGCCTTGAATAAAGTCTGTCCAAAGTACAGATTTTAGTCCTCCTGTATAAGAGTAAATAATAGCGATTACACCCATAATGACAATCAATAGATTTACATTGATTCCTGTCAGGCTTCCAAGAACCATACAAGGCAGATACATAATAATAGACATACGTCCGATCTGATAGATAATGAACATCACTGCACCAAGAATCCGCAGTCCCTTGCTACCAAATCGCAGCTCTAAGTAATGGTATGCTGTATCAATGTCTAACTTGCTATAGATTGGCAGAAAGAACCGTATTGTGAGCGGAATTGCCAACAACATACCAAGCTGCGCAAACCACATGATCCATGTACCTGCATAGGAATTGCCCGCCAGCGATAGAAAAGAAATCGGACTTAACAGTGTCGCGAAGATAGACACGGAAGTTACCCACCACGGCACAGTTCCATCACCCTTAAAATATTCCTTTCCCTTCATATCTTTCTTTGCAAAGTGAAGTCCCGCAAACAATACCGCCGCCAGATATACAACTAAGATCACAAAATCAATGACTGTAAATCCCTGCATAATTTATCTCCTTCCGTTAATTACAATAGTTCTCTTTTGCCTCTTTTATCATTTTTGCAGCTTCTTCCACAACGGCTGTATCTGCGTCTATCAATGCAGCAAGTGGTTTCCTTACACCTCCTAGCTCTAATCCCTCATTGATCTTGAGAATGGCCTTAATCACTCCATACATATTGCCATGTGCAGAACACATCTTATAAATAATCTCATTCACTGCATACTGAAGCTTGTTTGCCTGTTCCATTTCACCCGCTTTTACATATTCATCCAGCTTTAGAAACAGTTCTGGCATAGCCCCATATGTTCCACCAATTCCGCCTTCTGCTCCAATCACGCGGCCACTAATAAACTGCTCGTCGGGACCATTAAAGATAATATAGTCTTCACCTGCTGCCTGCTTAAACATCTGAATATCCTGAACAGGCATAGAAGAGTTCTTGACGCCTATCACATGCGGATTTTCACGCATTGTTGCAAACAGATCCTGAGTCAGAGCAACACCAGCAAGCTGAGGAATATTGTAAATAATAAAGTCTGTGTCAGGGGCTGCTGCACTGATATCATTCCAATATTGTGCAATGGCATGGTTAGGAAGGCGGAAATAAATAGGAGGGATCGCCGCAATAGCATCTACTCCTAGCTCCTGAGAATGGCGTGCCAATTCTATGCTATCCTTCGTGTTGTTGCATGCTACATGATTAATCACTGTAAGTTTGCCTTTTGCCACTTTCATCACATTTTCTAAAACTACTTTACGGTCTTCTACACTCTGATAAATACACTCGCCTGACGATCCATTCACATATACACCCTTCACTCCTTTTTTCACAAAGTATTGGGTTAGTTCCTGTACTCCCTCGGGACTAATGTTTCCTTCCTTGTCATAACATGCATAAAATGCAGGAATAACGCCTTTGTACTTGTCCAAATTTCTCATGATACTTTTCTCCTTTTCTTGATTGTGGTATTTACAATAGGTTTCAGTCAAGCGCTTGTGCAAATGACTTCGTAATCAACTGTGGACGTGTGATAATAGAGCCTACAACAACACTAAATGCCCCTAACTCAATCACACGTTTTGCCTTCTCAGGTGTATTGATATTTCCTTCTGCGATCACTCTGTTCTTTGCTTTTGCAACAATTTCACGCAGTATAGCAAAATCATCCGCCTCAATTCGATTTCCTTTACTTTGTTGTGTATAGCCAACCATTGTTGTTCCAATAAAGTCAAATCCCAGCGCGTCTGCATGGAGTGCCTCCTCCACGGTAGAACAATCTGCCATCAAAAGCTGTTGTGGATACTTTTCCTTAATCTGTCTAAAAAATGTGTCGAGATCTATACCACCTGGCCGCATATCTGTAGTGGCATCCACTGCAATAATCTCGGGTTTTACCTCCATAAGCTCGTCAATTTCCTTCATGGTAGGTGTGATATACACTTTGCTTCCCTCATAGTCACGTTTCACAATTCCAATAATAGGCAGTGATACCTGAGACTGAATTTCCTTGATATCCTCCTTTGTGTTGGCACGGATGCCATATGCTCCGCCCATTTTTGCTGCCAATGCCATTCTTCCCATAATAAAGGAAGAGTGTAATGGCTCCTCTGGCAATGCCTGACAGGATACAATCAATTTTCCTCTCAGTTTTTCCACGTTCTCATTCATGCTCATCGACCTCCTTCGTTATGTGTTTAGTATAATTATTGTTGAAATACTTTTCAATACTTATGCATAGTTCTGAAAGTTCTTTCCACTTTTTCAAAATAGATCTAGTTTTTGCCTGGTTTTTACCCTTTATTTTTGTTAAAATTGCACAACGCAAGGTTGTTTCTTTCTATGACAAAACAAAAACACTCTGCCTTCTCTATCAATTAAATGTTATATTGCACATATTCAACTGAATATACATGCTATAAAATATGCAATACTACTTACAATCACATTGTACTTAATGCGAAATTGTAACCATTGTACGAATGTCTAAGCAGTTACGAAAGTAATTCCAATTCTATGCTTTTCTATTGTAATAAATTCATTTGTTGGTATACTAAATATATAGGTAACTATTCAAAAGTTATCAAAATGTAGACAAACGGAGTCTGGATTCGCGCTGCATCTACAGACTTCTTATGACACAGACAGCGCAGAAGGAGAGCGTATATGACTATTTACAAGACCAAAGACTATGAGGACATGAGCAAAAAGGCCGCTACTATTATCTTTGCCCAGATCATAACAAAGCCCAATTGTGTTCTTGGCCTAGCAACCGGCTCCTCACCGATTGGTACATACCAACATTTAATCGACTGGTATCAGAAGGGAGATCTCGATTTCTCTCATGTCACAAGTATCAACCTAGATGAGTATAAGGGGCTAGGTGCTGCCAATGAACAAAGTTACCGCTACTTTATGGACACACACCTATTCAACCATGTCAATATTGACAAAACACGTACATTCGTACCAAATGGTTTAGAACCAGATGCAGACAAGGCATGCCATGAATACAATCAAATTATTGCCCGTGAAGGCAGAATCGATCTACAACTTTTGGGCCTTGGCCATAACGGACATATTGGTTTCAACGAACCAGACACATTTTTTGAAAAAGAAACACACTGTGTAGACTTGACAGAAAGCACTATCGAGGCCAACAAACGTTTCTTCGCCTCTGAGGAGGAAGTTCCAAAACAGGCTTATACAATGGGAATCAAGACAATTATGCAGGCAAGAAAAATTGTTGTGATTGTGAGTGGAGCAGACAAAGCAGACATTCTTCACAAGGTGTTATATGGTCCTATTACCTCGACTGTTCCTGCCTCTGTTCTCCAACTTCACAACGATGTCATCATTGTGGCAGACGAAGCAGCACTTAGCAAATGTGATCTATAATTTTTTACATTGCACCATTTATGCATAGGTTAGCAAGCACATTGCCTATCTAAACGCCCATGCAGCCATAACTGCACCACCATAAATGAAAGTGGGCGT
>CAJUHQ010000008.1 GCA_910586095.1 uncultured Lachnospiraceae bacterium
TGGCAAAAGAAATGATTGCAATGCTGCTCGCCGGAGGGCAGGGCTCGCGTCTGTATACGCTGACACAGAAGCTGGCCAAACCTGCGGTTCCCTTTGGGGGAAAGTACAGAATCATCGATTTCCCGTTGTCGAACTGTGTGAATTCAGGGATTGATACAGTAGGGATTCTGACCCAGTATCAGCCTCTTATACTCAACGAGTATATCGGGAATGGACAGCCTTGGGATTTGGATAGATTACACGGAGGAGTGCATGTGCTCCCACCGTATCAGCAGGCATCTGGCTCTGATTGGTATAAGGGTACAGCAAACGCGATCTATCAGAACATCAATTTTATAGAACGATATGATCCAGAGTATGTCATTATTCTTTCTGGCGATCAGATTTGCAAGCAGGATTACAGTGATTTTCTGCGCTTCCACAAGGAGAAAAACGCTGAGTTTAGTGTGGCTGTTATGGAGGTACCATGGGAGGAGGCAGGACGCTTCGGCTTGATGGTAACAGATAACAATGACAAGATTACAGAGTTCCAGGAGAAACCTAAGGAGCCCAAGTCTAATCTAGCTTCAATGGGGATCTACATATTTAACTGGGGGATTCTCAAGAAATATCTGATTGAGGATGAGAACGATCCGAATTCTGAGAACGATTTTGGTAAGAATATTATTCCCAATTTATTAAAAGATGGAAGAGATATGTATGCATATAGATTTGATGGTTACTGGAAAGATGTAGGAACCATTGCATCTCTATGGGAAGCCAATATGGAAGTGCTCGATCCTGAGAATAGCGGGATCAATCTCTTTGACGATAATTGGCGTATCTACAGCAGAAACAGCGGTATGACAGGACATCGTATCGGTGAGGAGGCTGTTTTAGATAATTGTATGATTACAGACGGTTGCAGTATTGAAGGCTCTGTAAGACATTCTATTTTATTTGCGGGTGTTAAGGTTGAGAAAGGTGCTGTGATTGAGGATGCCGTGATTATGGGTGGTAGTACGATTAAGGAAGGCGCTCAGATCAAGCATTGTATTATAGCAGAGAATGTTGTGATTGAGAAGAATGCTAAGGTAGGTGTTATGCCTGAGGGAGATGAGAAGGGCGTTGCAACAGTGGGATCGAATGTGACTGTTGGAGAGGGCGCTGAGATTGGGCCTCATGCTATGGTTTCAAGTGATGTCAAAGGAGGTGACAAGGTATGGTAAATTCAAATGCAGAATCTGCAATGGGTATTTTGTTCCCAAACAGCTACGACTCATTAGTGCCGGAGCTTGTTGCTGAGCGCTCGATGGCATCCATACCATTTGCAAGCCGTTACAGGCTCGTTGACTTTATGCTTTCTAGTATGGTCAATTGTGGTATAGATAACGTTTCACTGATTGTAAAGCGCAATTATCATTCATTGATGGATCATTTGGGATCTGGTAGAGAGTGGGATTTGACACGCAAGAATGGCGGATTGAATATTATACCACCTTTTGCACAGAAGACAGTGAATATTTACAATGGTAGAGTTGAGGCTATCGCAAGTATTCTCGATTATTTGACACGTCAAAAAGAAAAGTATGTAATTATGGCTGACACCAACATTGCTGTAAATTTTGATTTTAATGCATTGCTGCAACAGCATATTGATAGTGGTGCAGATGTGACAATTGCATACACAAAGGAAAGTATCCCCAAGGCTTTGGGTGACATTGATGTGACGACTAAGGATTTGTACTATACGCTTGATATTGACAATTTTGGAAGAGTTCGCAAAATTGTGGTGAACAATAAAGAAGAGGGCGTAGAGAATATCTCTATGAATATCTATGTAATAGCGCGTGAATTGCTGTTAGAGCAGATTCGTGATGCTTATGTGAAGGGATTGACCTACTTTGAGCGTGATATTATTTCTCCACAGCTCGATACATTGAATGTAAGAGCATATGAGCACAAGGGATATTATGCGCGTATTCTTGACACCAACACGTACTTTATGGAAAACATGAAGATGCTCAAGGCAGAAAATGTGGAAGGTTTATTCTCGCCGAATCCCATTTATACCAAGATTCGTGATGACAACCCAACACGATATGCTTCCGGTTCTCAAGTGAAGAATACAATGGCAGCAGATGGCTGTGTCATCGAAGGTGATGTAGAGAACAGTATTCTTTTTAGAGGCGTAAAGGTAAAGAAAGGGGCAAAGGTTAGAAATTGTGTCCTGATGCAAGATACAGTAGTGGAGCCAGGTGCTACTGTAGAATATGTTATCACAGACAAGAACGTGACTGTTTCTGCTTATAAAGAGTTGAAAGGAACAGAATCCTTCCCTGTATTTGTAGAGAAGAGAAAAACTGTATAAGTAATTGATTTAGACAGACTCCCCTTCGTTGTGGTACGGAGGGGAGTTTTTAGCGGTGTGAGGAGGAGAGTCACAAAATGACAGCAAAAAAGTATGTAAAGGATGTGGGAAGCCTTTTGCAGTGCAGAACGTCTAAAAAGAGGGAAATTAAGCGGACGTTGTTATTGGAGATTTGTGATGCAGTGGACAAGGGAGAATCACTAGAAGATGTGCTAGGACATAGAGGAAGCGCATGGGAATGTGCCAGTCACTACAATGAACACTTTGGCAGTGAGGAAAGAAAGGCTATAAAACGAGAAAAACGTTTAAAAACATGGGGATTATTCTTGTTTATAGCAGTGCTGGTAATTGTGTATATACAAAGGAGTATGCCAGTATGGACAGATATTGCTGAGAGCACAGTTTTTGAGGAGGCTCAAGTACAAGCCAGTGCTAAAGAGATTATATACTTATATAGTGACGATGCGTTTGATGCCATCATAGAGCATATGGATGCAGATCTGTGTCGTGTTCTTGATATGGCAACACTTCAGAGAAAAAAAGCACAAATTGCACGCGATTTTGGACCTTTGTCTGAGATAGAGCAGATACAAATATCAGAGGCACAAGAGCATGGTCAAAAATTTGCGATGGCGCAAGCACAGGTAACTTATGCAAATATCCGCGTACTTTTTGCATTAACGTTTGATGATGAAATGAAACTGGTTGGATTTTATGTTCAAAAACAGTGAGAAAACCCAAATGCCCAAATTCACTTTTGTGGATTTTGTTTGAGGGGTATTGGCAATATGGAGGATTAGGATGCAAAAGCAACAAAAAGATTATATTCAAACATTGTATGTAGATATCAAAAAAACAGAGCAACAATTGAAAGACAAGCCAATGCCCGAATTGACACAGGAAGATTTTTTCCTCTTTCAAAAGACAGGAAACCGGTTGGTATATGAGACTGCTTATTTTGGAAGAAGAAGATATTTGACTGTCTATGCGATTCTTACATTATGGGAAGAAGAACTTGCCAGACAGGGGATTATAGAGGAGCCTGTGGAGCCAGCGGCACAAGAACAATATAGAAATCACTTAGAACAGACAATGTTAGCTATATGTGATGAACAATTTTGGGCTCTTCCTGCTCATGTGAATTTTGATAAAATAAATGATCCAGATACACGTTATACGATTGATTTGTTTGCAGCAGAGACTGCGCAGGCATTGTCGGAGATCATATGTAGACTAAACGATCAGCTTTCAAAAGAAGTGATAGAGCGCGTACAAAAAGAAGTGTGTCGTCGTGTGCTAAAACCGTTTGTACAATCTAGTTTTCCGTATAGCTGGTGGGAAACAATCGGGAGCAATTGGTCAGCAGTGTGTGCAGGTTCTGTTGGGATGACTGTGTTGAATATGGACAGATTGTGCAGAGAAATAGAGTGTGCCCAGCTTCCCAAGGGATGGCAAGAGACTTGTATAAAGCGTGTATGTGATTCAATGCAATGCTATTTAAATGGAATGGAGCAGGATGGTACTTGCACAGAAGGACTAGCATACTATAATTATGGAATGTCCTTTTATGCAGCGTTTGTGCAAGCGTGTGAGGAACTTTTAAAGGAGCCATCTGACACACAAAAATGGTCTAGTTCACTATGTGCGGCTGTCGATCAATATTGGAGGAAGGGACCTCTTTGTGGAGAACTGTACCATAAAAGATGTGAGCAGATCGCTCTTTTTCAGCAAAAGTGTTATTTTGGCGGGGGAATTAGCCTGAGTTTTTCGGATGGTGGTCAAAAGGAATCCTTTTTGCCAGGCTTGACCGCATATCTTAAATATCAATATCCACAGATTCAAATCCCAGACTATCGTCTTGCACGTCCATTTGATGAGGATACTTGTTATCGGTATCTAATTAATGAACGAAATATTAGCTGGTTGCTTCGCTATGGAAAAGAGCAATTTGATGAAAAATTGGACAACGCTATGCCTCAAGAAGATGGGAGGCTTACTACATATCTGTTGCCATCAGCACAGTGGCTGATCTGCAAGGATAACCGTGGAAATGGTTTTGCGGCAAAGGGTGGCAACAATGATGAAAATCACAATCACAATGATATTGGGCATTTCTTGTGTGTGTATAATGGAGAAATGCTGTTGACGGACTTAGGAGCAGGCGAGTATACAAAGGATTATTTTGGACAAAAGCGATATGAGATTCTTTGTAATCGATCACTTGGCCATTCGGTACCAATTATTAACAATGAGGAACAAGGTACTGGAAAAGAATATTATGCGGATTGTTTTGAGTGGAATGACAAGGAACATGTCTTAACCGTCGCGTTTGGACATGCGTATCCACAAGGTGATGAGATACAGATCATACGACAAATAAAAATGAGTTCACCAGAAACAATCAATCAGAAAGATGGTATGCAGATCTTGGTGACAGACACCTTTGAGCAGACAGTAAATCAAGAAAATAATGAGTTTCATATAGAGGAGAATCTAATTACTGCCTATAAACCAACCATACAAAATGATGAAATTATCGTATCGGGGACAAAAGGCAAATGTCACATTCAGATTGAAGGGGTGACAGAGGATCAAATGAAAATCATTCCATGCGACCATAGTGACCATGCGGGAAATGCGCAGATTGTTTATCGTATTGGGTGGGAGCTTGTGCCACAAAATCATGGAAAACATCAATGTAATATGCAAATAACCTTTACAGATCTCTAAGAATAACCCAGCCATCTATCTTTGCAAGAACGTACAAGGAGGATTTTGGGGTGATTTTAAAACAATCGTATAAAAAGGAAATATCCACAATTTATGCACAATATCCACAAAAGTATAGCCATAAAATATGCTTAAATAATTAAAAATGCACAAAATATAGAAACTATAGGAAAAATTCATACAATTTATTAAAGATTAAAAATAAAATAAATTCAAGGCAGGTGAAATTTTATATTTCATACGGATATCCTATTGTTTAATTTTTATAAAAGCGATATGATAAAGAATAAGGAACTGCAAAAAATAATAGCGCAGATACAGGCATGAATGTGTTCTGTACTGTAGAATGAAAGATGGAGGTAAATAGTTATGGCAATTTTGGTTACAGGTGGTGCTGGATTTATTGGTAGTCATACAGTGGTAGAGCTTCAAAATGCAGGGTATGACGTCGTAGTGATTGATAACCTGTCAAATGCGAGTGCGAAGTCCTTACAGAGGGTAGAGAAAATTACAGGAAAACCAGTTACGTTCTATAAGGAAGATATCTTAGATAGAGAGGCGTTAGATAAAATTTTTGAAAAAGAACAAATTGACTCTTGTATTCATTTTGCAGGGTTAAAGGCAGTTGGTGAGTCTGTAGCAAAACCGTGGGAGTATTACAATAACAATATTACAGGGACATTGACACTAGTAGATGTGATGAGAAAACATGGCTGCAAGAATATTATTTTTTCTTCTTCTGCCACAGTGTATGGAGATCCTGCATTTATTCCAATTACAGAGGAATGTCCTAAAGGACAATGCACCAATCCTTACGGTTGGACAAAGTCTATGTTAGAGCAGATTTTATCTGATATGCAAAAAGCAGATCCAGAGTGGAATGTGATTCTTCTGCGCTACTTTAATCCGATCGGAGCGCACAAAAGCGGCACAATGGGAGAGAATCCAAATGGTATCCCTAACAATCTGATGCCTTACATTACGCAGGTAGCGGTAGGCAAGCTTGAAAAACTCGGCGTGTTTGGCAATGATTATGATACACATGATGGAACAGGTGTAAGAGATTATATCCATGTAGTTGATCTGGCTGTAGGACATGTGAAGGCATTAAAAAAGATTGAGGAAAAAGCAGGATTGAGTATTTATAATCTCGGCACAGGAACTGGATACAGCGTTCTTGACATTGTAAAGAATTTTGAGGAAGCTACAGGAGTTCAGATTCCGTATGAGATTAAGCCACGCCGCGCTGGTGATATCGCAACTTGCTATGCAGACGCGGCAAAGGCTAAAAAAGAACTTGGTTGGGAAGCACAGTATGGTATCAAGGATATGTGTGCTGATAGCTGGAGATGGCAATCTAACAATCCCAATGGATATGAAAGCTAAGATTATTTAATCATCGTGGCTATGTTGTTCCACGATGCTCGTCTCGCCATTGACGCGGCGAGATGCCATATATATGTTTAAAAGCTCTAGAAAAATGCAGTTGGTTTGGATAGCCAACTGCATTTCCAATGTCACCTACAGACAAACCAGTTAGCTTTAATAGTTCAGCCGCCTTAGTCATTCGATAGGAGATTAGAAATTCCTGTGGTGTTTTTCCCATATTTTCATGAAAAATTTTTCCAAAATAACTGCGGTTTAGGCCGCAGGAAGCAGCGATATCTTCCACAGAAATATTATTTTGAAAGTTTTGTTCAATGAAAGAAAAAGCTTCCTTGATATAAAAGTCACGCAGGCGATTTCCACTGGATTGTCGGGCACTGGTGGAAGAACGAACTAATCCATCGATAAATAAATACAGGTGCCCAATAAGATGAAAAGGAGATTCCTCCTTGTGATTGACAATATATAAGATTTCATTTTTCATAGTTTCAGAAATATCTTTATAGCGTGCCTTATAAACAGGCTGATTTGGTTTAAGGCCCGCTAATTCAACCGCTTCTTTTACGCGTAGTCCATCAAATTCTATCCATGCATATTCCCACGGAATCTCATGATCCGCAATGTACATACATACTTGATGTGGAAAAATCATAAAGCCTTGACCACTCTTAATCTGGAACTCTTCGGCTTCCTTGCCGCCATTTTGGGCAAAAAGAGTTCCTGTACCAGAAAGACAATAATGGAATAGGTAGTGGTTTCTCGCAGCAGGGCCAAAGGAATGTGATGGGTCACATTGCTCCCAACCAAACTGATATAGACCTAAATCGACAAAATTTTCACTCGGAAAAACAGAAAAAATCACTTCGCTCATAAAGTACCTCAAATTCATTGTGATTGTGCAATATTATGTGTTGTTATCGAGTTTCACGCCCTTTGTTGTGCAGGATTGCAATCTGTTTTTGCGCTTCTTATTCAATTATTGTGCATGTTATATGCTTTATTACGATAAAATGTAATAATAGGAGCAAAAAATGTAGTCCTGATAAATAGTATTATATACCAAAATGCTAGGTGACTTCAATCAAATTATATAAAAATAGCAAAAAGGGATAAAACACCTAAAATTGGGCTATTTATGGATAGCATAAAGGTATGTTATGATAATAACATCAAAAAAGAGAGGAGCAATGCTATGAATGGAAAAAGATTGAAATGCTTGGGGATGGCATTGTGCTGTATGGCAGCTACGGTTCCGCTTCAAGGGTGTGGTGCTTCGTCGGACAAGATTGAAATTGAAATTGTCCAGTATAAACCGGAAGCCGCAAACTACTTTAAAACGGTGGAAGATGAATTTAATGCGACACATGATACGATTCATCTGACAATCAGTTCACCCAATGATGCGATGACGATCTTAAAGACAAGATTTATTCGCGAAGATTATCCAGATATCATTGGAATTGGCGGGGATATCAACTATTCCTACTTTGTGGATGCACAGATTTTGGCAGACGTCTCAGATTATAAGGGATTGCAGGATATCAATCAAGGATATCTCGATATTGCTGAGGCGTTAGAATTGGTTCCTGTAGATGGGACTTACATAGTACCCTATGTAGCGAATGCGGCTGGAATTCTCTACAATAGAGACATGTTTGCAGAACATAACTGGGCAATTCCAGAGACATGGGATGAACTGATTCAACTGTGTGAATCGATACAGGCAGAGGGAATTCTTCCATTTTATTTTGGGTTTAAGGATACGTGGACTTGTCTAGCACCTTGGAATGCGATGGCAGTAGAGCTTTCGCCTTCTGATACGACAAAGCAAGTCAACAGAGGGGAAACCACTTTTGTTCAGGAATATAGGGAATTGTCAGAGAAGTATTTAGGACTGCTTCCCTATGGACCAGATGATCCATTTGCTTATGGATACAATGATGCATGTACAGCTTTTGCGCGTGGAGAAGCTGCGATGTATCCAATCGGAAGTTATGCAACCCCTCAAATTTTATCGGTCAATCCAGATTTGAATATTGACTCTTTTGTAATGCCAGCAAGCGACAACAAAGAAGATAGAACATTAAATTCAGGAATTGACTTAGGTTTTTGTGTCATGGCAGAGTGTGAGAACAAAGAAGCCGCATATGAAGTTCTTGACTTTCTTCTAGAGTATGAGAATATGCAGAAATACATTGATGCTCAAAATGCAGTTCCCTGCAAAAACGGAGATTTTAAGCTTGCATCTATGCTAGATGGTATGTTGACATTTATTAATGAGGGAAATATGACAGACTATCAGGATCATTATTATCCTTCTGAGATGTCTGTAGATGCATTGCTTCAGACATTTTTACTGCAAAAGGATGTGGACAGCTTCCTGACAACTTTTGATACCAATTGGCAGAGGTATAACAGAGATATTATTCGTCTGGTGCAGGAATACGAACAGGCACATTAAATTCTGAATAGGAAGGGAGAAAAGACGATGAAAAATGATAGACAACGAACATTTCTGTTCATTACGATACCTATTTTGGCGCTGTTTGTCTGCTTTAATACAATACCATTGATTCGCGGTGTAGTATATAGCTTCACAAATTTTAAAGGTTTTGGAAAGTATGACTGGGTTGGCCTTCGCAACTATATTGATTTATTTTCAGATGCACGTGTAGGAAAATCCTATCTCTTTACAATTAAACTTGCTATTGTAACCACTATTGTGGTCAATGTGATTAGCCTAGTTTTGGCACTTGGTCTAAACAGCAAAATTCGTGCAAAGGGCTTTTTCCGCGGCGCATATTTTTTACCTAATATATTAGGCTCTTTGGTTGTGGGCTATATCTTTAACTACTTTTTTACATATATTTTGCCAGCAGTAGCAGACATGATGGGTATCCGCTCTTTAAGTACAAGTATTTTGTCTAGTCCGAGCAAGGCATGGATCGGTGTTATGATCGTGTGTGCATGGCAGGCGATTGCAATGAATACCATTATCTATATTTCAGGCTTACAGACAGTGCCAGAGGATGTATATGAAGCTGGGGGATTAGATGGCGCTACAGGATGGAAGCAGTTCCGTCACTTGACATTTCCTCTGATTATTCCATTCTTTTCTATTAATATGGTGTTGTGTGTGAAAAACTTCTTGATGGTATTTGACCAGATTATGGCATTGACAAAAGGTGGTCCTGCACAAAGTACAGAATCCATTTCTTACCTGATTTATAACAATGGTATGTCAGGCGGACAGTTTGGATTCCAGAGCGCAAATGCAGTGGTATTCTTTATTGTTATTGTAATCATTTCTGTTGCGCAGATGAAATTTTCCAGTTCAAAGGAGGAGCAGCTATGAAACATACATCAACAGTTGGAAAATCAAACAAAACCGTATTGGTTTTGCTTATCCTTGGCCTCTCCACAATTGCGTTTCCATTGTATATGACAATTGTCATTGCATTTAAGCAGCCGTCAGAAATGACAAATAGTATTAGCGGTATTTTGTCCTTACCCAAAACATGGAGTCTAGATAACTTTAGAGAAGCAATGGAAGTTACAAACTTTTGGCACTCTTTAAGAAACAGTTTGTTAATTTCTGTACTTACAGTAGGATTGTCTATTATCCTGCACTCTCTAATGGGGTATGCTCTAGGTAGAAATAAAGCACACAGCAAGTTTTACAGCTTTGTGTATCTATTTATTGTCAGTGGTATGTTCGTTCCATTTGCAATTTTGATGATGCCTTTGGCAAAGCAAACGGCTGAGTTGGGATTAGCAAATTGGGCAGGTGTTATTATCTTATATGTAGTGTTTTATATGCCGATGAACATTATGTTGTATTCAGGATATCTTGTGAATATTCCGATGGCTCTAGAGGAAGCAGCAAAAGTAGATGGTGCATCTACCTGGACGACTTACTGGAAGATAATCTTTCCTATTATGAGTCCAATGCATGCTACTGTAGCTGTAATCACCGCACTAGCTGTGTGGAATGATGTGATGACTCCGTTGATTATTATGGCAGGTTCTGGTGAGAATACGTTGCCTCTGGCACAGTTAAATTTCCAGTCACAGTTTGGAACCAACTATAATTTGGCATTTGCATCATACCTACTGTCTTTAATTCCAATTTTGATTTTCTATCTCATTTGCCAGAAACAGATTTTGAATGGTGTCACAAACGGAGCAGTGAAATAAGTAGATCGATTGGTAATAGAGCGACAGTGCAAGAACAGCGTTCTTTATCAGAAGTAAAAACCAAATTTCTGATAAACTATATTATTCTTGACAAGTGCAGGAAAGCCTGTTAATGTCAATAAGGAACGATACAGTTCGAAAGAACATTATAGGATGCATGTGCAAGTAAGATGCGCGATGCAGGCAGAACTGTTACAAGAACATTCCGCAAATCCAATGTGCAGATAGCATGGGATCTTGCGGAATGTTCTAAAAATGCGGCGAAAAGAACCAATGTAAGGGGTGCTGCAAATAAGAATAAGGTGGTGGCAAGAGATACTATGGCGATTCAATATCAAAAGGAAAACCGTGTGTTTACGTTGCATACAGAACATACGACCTATCAGATGAAAGTGGATGATTTCGGTTTTCTTTTACATTTGTATTATGGGGGGAGAATATCAGGCAATATGGACTATATGTTGACCTACTATGACAGAGGATTCTCGGGGAATCCGTCAGATGTGGGCAACGATAGGACTTATTCTATGGATGTGTTGCCTCAAGAGTACCCTGTGATGGGAACGGGAGATTATCGAAGCAGTGCATTGATTATCCAAAATACAGATGAGTCGGATTGCTGTGATTTGCGGTATGTAAGTCATACGATACAACAAGGGAAATATGCATTACAAGGGCTTCCAGCAGTGTATGCTTCTGATGACGAGGCACAGACACTAGAGATTCTTCTAGAGGATGCAGTCAGTAAAGTAGAAGTGGTACTTTTGTACGGCGTGTTGGAGAAAGGCGACATTATTACGCGCAGTGCTAAGATTATGAACCACGGTACAGGAAATATTCGTGTGGAAAAGGCAGCATCAGCCTGCCTTGATTTTGTGGCGGGAGAGTATGATAGGATTTGTTTTTGGGGAAGACATACGATGGAGCGCAATGTGCAGCGAAATCGGATTGAGCATGGAAATTATGTGATTGGAAGCCGAAGAGGAACTTCGAGTCATCAGTATAATCCATCTGTGATTCTAGCGCAAAAGGATGCGACAGAAGATTTTGGAAAATGTTATGGTATGGTCTTTGTCTACAGTGGAAATTTTATGTGTGAAACTGAAAAGGACCAGTTTGGACAAACTAGGGCGCTTATGGGATTAAATAGTGATATTCTTCATTATCCACTACGACCAGGTGAGGAGCTGGTGATTCCAGAGACAATTATAAGTTATACTGATAAAGGTTTAGGCGCATTGTCCACACAATTTCATAAGTGTATCAGAGATCATGTGTGCAGAGGAAGATATCAGCATCAATTGCGTCCAATTTTAGTCAATAGTTGGGAGGCAGCATATTTTGATTTCAATGGAGAGACAATTTGCAAATTGGCCACTGAGGCTGCTGAGTTGGGGATTGATTTGGTAGTCATGGATGATGGCTGGTTTGGAAAGCGTGAGGATGACAATAGCGGACTAGGAGACTGGTATGTCAATGAACAGAAATTGGGTTGTACACTAGGAGAATTGATTGAGAAAATCAATGATGTTGGTGTTAAGTTTGGAATTTGGATTGAGCCAGAGATGGTTTCGGAGGACAGTGATCTATATCGTCAGCATCCAGATTGGACATTTCAGATACCAGGGAGAAAACCTGTTCGTGGCCGGAATCAGCTTGTTCTCGATTTTTCACGTAAGGAAGTGCGCAATTTCATTTTTGATGCAATATGCAAAGTGCTAGATCAAGGAAATATAGAATATATAAAATGGGATATGAATCGGAGTATTACGGATGTATATTCGATGGAAAATAGTCAGGGAAAAGTGGCCTATGATTATGTGATTGGGGTGTATGATTTTCTTGAAAGGTTGATACAAAGATATCCAAATGTTTTGATCGAAGGATGTAGCGGTGGCGGTGGACGGTTTGATGCAGGAATGATGTATTATACGCCACAGATCTGGTGCAGTGACAATACAGACGCTATTGATCGCGTGCGTATTCAGTATGGAACATCTTTCTTATACCCAATTTCGACAGTGGGATCTCATGTATCTTCTGTGCCAAACCATCAGACAGGACGCAGTGTGAGTCTACGTACACGCGGGGTTGTGGCTATGGCAGGCACATTTGGATATGAATTGGATCTGGCAAAATTGACAGCAGAGGAGAAAGAAGAGATCCAAGAGCAGATTAAAAGGTACAAAAATTGTGCAGAGCTGATCCAAGAGGGGGTTTATTATCGTCTGTCAGATCCGTTTCAAGAGTCATATGCGGCGTGGCTATTTGTGGCAGAAGATGGAAAAAGGGCATTGTTAAATGTAGTTATGCTAGAGATTCATGGAAATATGGCAGTCACATATGTGCGTCTAAAGGGATTAAAGCCAGATATGATATATGAGGATGCAGCAACTGGAGACTTGTACTATGGTTCTGCGTTAATGGAAGCGGGGCTTCCTATGCCTGTTCAACAAGGGGAGTATTTGACATATCAAATTGAGTTAAAAGAACAGGCTATATAGAGGTATTTTCCACGAAAGTTTGAAAGTTTTCTTTAAATCATTTAAAGGAAACTTTCAAATTATTTGAAGTGATATCCGTTTTGGCGGATGCGGAGGTATAGGCATGAAAAAGACAACAAAAAGTAAAGCGTCTGTTCATAGTAAGAAAGAGGAAACAGAAAAAAAGCAAAGTGATTCTGAGAAGATTATAGGTATAGAGGAAACATATAGGAAACGGTTTGATAGACATTGTGATGAGCTTCGATGGCTCTATATGGAACTATATGATAATAGTTCTATGTTTGCAGAATTGTGCGACAATTTAGAGCGGTTTTATTATGAGCGCAATATAGCATTGAAAAAACTGGATCTGAATCGAGAGTCTAGCCAGGACTGGTACAAACAAAATGATATGTTAGGAATGATGTTTTATATTGATAATTTTGCCGGAAATATGAAGGGTGTAAAATCGCGCCTAGATTATATTGAGCAGTGTAATGTCAATTATATTCATTTGATGCCGTTTCTAGAGACTCCTAAAGGACGTTCTGATGGGGGATATGCCGTATCAGATTTTAGAAAAGTACAAGAACAATTAGGGTCTATGGAGGATCTAGAAGAGTTGACAACAGCTTGCCATGAAAAAGGGATCAATGTCTGTATGGATTTTGTTATGAATCATACATCAGAGGATCATGAGTGGGCAAAGCGTGCACGGCAGAGGGATGGGGAATATATGAGTCGTTATTTCTTTTATGATAACGACACAATCCCAAAACAATATGAAAGAACAGTACCACAAGTTTTCCCAACCACAGCACCTGGTAATTTTACATGGCTTCCAGATGCAGGTCACTTTGTCATGACAACATTTTATCCATATCAGTGGGATCTCAACTATAAAAATCCACGTGTTTTTAATGAGATGATGTACAACTTTTTGTATTTGGCCAACAGAGGCATTGATATTGTTCGTATTGATGCGGTTCCTTATATTTGGAAGGAACTAAACACACCCTGTCGCAATCTTCCACAGGTTCACACGATTGTGCGCATGATGCGCATGATTAGCGAGATTGTTTGTCCTGGGATTTTGCTGTTGGGAGAAGTAGTCATGGAGCCAGAGAAAGTGGTTCCTTATTTTGGCACAGTGGAAAAAGCGGAATGTCATATGTTGTACAATGTCACAACAATGGCCACAACATGGCATACGGTTGCGACGCGCAATGTAAGCTTGCTCAAACAACAACTTGACATAGTCAACACGCTTCCAAAAGAGTATGTGTTTTTAAATTACCTGCGTTGTCATGATGATATTGGCTGGGGATTGGATTATAAGACGCTGATGACACAAGGAATGGGAGAACGTTCTCACAAACAGTATCTAAATGATTATTTTCAGGGATATACAGAAAAGAGTACTAGTCGAGGCGAGTTATATAATGCAGATCCTGTCACAGGAGATGCGCGTTTTTGCGGGACAACAGCGTCTATGTGTGGGGTGGAAAAAGCAGGATTTGAACAGGATGATGCGGCGATGGAACAGGCTGTTCAGATGGATGTGATGCTCCATGCCTATATGTTTATGCAGTCTGGTATTCCAGTGCTCTATAGTGGAGATGAGATTGGGCAGGTCAATGATTATACATATAAAGACGATCCGGAGAAAGCGGCTGATTCAAGATATATTCATCGCGGAAAGATGAACTGGACATTGGCAGAAAAACGTGCAGATTCACATACAGTAGAAGGAAAGATTTTCCAGCGTCTTAGCCAACTAGAACAGATTCGCAAGAAGGAGAATGTGTTTGTGTCTCAGGCGGATACATGGACGGTTGCAACCGGCGATGCGTCTGTGTTGGGGATGGGAAGATATTTTGAGGGAGAAAAAGTGATCGGATTGTTTAATTTTAGTGAGTTTGACAAGACGGCATACCTTCAAGATATGGATGGCATCTATGTGGATTTGATTTCAAAAAAGGAAGTAAGTTCTTCAGAGATTGGAATTCCAGCATATGGGTTCTATTACTTGAAAAAGAAATAGTAGATAGTAGGTGGCGTTTTACGTTCGCAATACAATTTGTTATGACATTAAAATTTCATAGCAATACAAAAAACAAGGTGTAAAACCTTGTTTTTTTATGCGCATGGGCACACAAAGCAAAGGGAGAATGACTAGTGCCCAGCGCCGCCAACCAAGTAGAAAATACGCTACTTGACTAACAACCCTTTTTTATATTTGGTAATAATGCTGTGGATTCTGTCATTTGGATTTAGTAAATCGCTAATAGAAGAATCGTGGTTGAGCGTGTCAATGATGTACGCAATATATTTGCTCATATCGCAACTAATATACCATTCTTTTTCGAGTAGGTCTGGTAGCTGGTAAATTAGATTGGTGGTGAGCACTCTATAGAGCAAGCCTTCTTTGTAGGCTTTGTCAAACTTGTCCAATCCGCCTGTAAAGAGGCCAAAAGTAGAAGCAGCAAAGATGCGGTTGGCTTTTCTCTTTTTTAAATCTGCTGCAACTTCAAGCACACTTTCGCCGGAGGAAATCATATCATCTACAATGATGACATCTTTGCCTTTCACGCTGCTTCCTAGAAATTCGTGTGCTACAATAGGATTGCGTCCGTTCACAATGCGGGTATAGTCGCGCCGTTTATAAAACATACCCATATCTAATCCCATAACATTGGCCATATAAATAGCACGTCCCATACCACCCTCATCAGGACTGATAATCATCATATGGTCTGAGTCAATCGTTAAGTCAGGGACATTGCTAAGAAGTCCCTTGATAAACTGATAAGTAGGCGAAACGGTCTCAAATCCGCTAAGCGGTATAGCATTCTGAACACGGGGATCGTGTGCGTCGAATGTAATGATATGGTCTACGCCCATTTTTACCAATTCCTGAAGTGCCAGGGCACAATCTAGAGATTCGCGCGCATTGCGCTTGTGTTGACGACTCTCATAGAGAAATGGCATGATGACTGTGATGCGTCGTGCCTTTCCCCCCACAGCAGCAATAATTCGCTTGAGATTTTGGTAGTGATCGTCAGGTGACATGTGATTCTCCTGTCCGCACAAGGAGTAGGTCAGACTGTGGTTGGTCACATCAACTAGCAAATACAGATCATCGCCACGAACGGATTCTAGGATCTCGCCCTTGGCTTCGCCTGTGCCAAAACGTGGAACACGCGTCTGGATAATATAGGACTCACGTTGATAACCAGCAAATGCAAGAGAGTCTTTATGTTCACTTTCGCGTTCAGCTCTCCATTTGACAAGATATTTGTCAACACTGTCTGCAAGCTCTTGGCAGCCCTTTAAAGGAATAATGCCTAATGAACCTACAGGTATTGAATTGAGATTTCTTTTTTCCTCGCGAACTGGCATAGGATAAATCCTCACTTTCTGTAAAAACAAGTTATTTGGTTGCCGCGGTTTTTTTCTGCATACGGATGTCACGGCCGGTTAGCTTACACACTTCATAGTTGCTGGTGATACGAGAGAAAATTCGGTCAGAGTACCGATCTCGCAGTTCACCCAATGATAGATTGGTAGTGATGATTGTCGATTTTTTTCTCAGATGACGATTGTTTAAACATGCAAAAAGCTGAGAAGACACAAAGGCATTGGTAAGTTCTGTGCCGAGATCGTCGATAATCAATAAGTCACAATCGCAAATATCATCAGAGATACCAGAGACTGCCTCCTTGCTATCTCTGTCAAAAGTACTTCTAGACAGTGTGTCAAAAAGCTGTGCGGCGCTAAAGTAGATGACAAGATTGCCCTCATCCATCAACTCTTTTGCGACGCAGCAGGATAAGAAAGATTTCCCTGTTCCTACTGTACCATAAAAAAATAAATTGCGGTAGTCTAAATGAAAGTTTTTGACAAAATTTTGGCATATTTGTACGGCTTTGGTAAATTTTTCGAGGTCTTCCCCTACATAATAGTCATAGGAGAGTGCAGAAAAATTTTCTGTTTTGAGTAGGTTTTTGATGGGTGACTGCTCATAAATCAGACTGATTTCTGCTGCGCGAAAACAAGTACACTTTTTGTTGCCAATATATCCAGTATCATGACAGTCGCTACATTCATATGTCATCGTTAAAAAATCATCAGGAAAACCATTTTGGCGCAATAAAGTAGTTTTGCGCTTGGATAAGTCCTTCAAATATATTCGTAAGTTGGCCAATGCAGATTGATCGCCATTGAGTAGTTTGCGTCCCTGATCTATAGACACTAAAGCAACCTGCTTGTCCAATTCCTCATAGGCAGGGATTTTTTCATATACTAAATTTGTATTTTGGTCAAGTCTATGCCTTGCAATGCGCTGTTTTTCTTCGTAGGAGCGCATAATTGTATCGTACTGGCTGTTGGTAAGTGACATTCTCTTTTCCTCTTTTTATAGCGGATTGTGTATTTTTGAGAAAACAACAATAGCTTTCACATTGTGGATAGACAAATGGTCTGATAGTGGTTTGGATATCACACAATGTCAGTTACTGAGAATATTTTGTTCAAGCAGTTCGAAATCGTAAGTATTTTGAGCAAAGTTATTAAATTTATTTTTTATGACAGAGGCATCACCCTTTCGTGATTTTTCTGTCTTCTTTACAGATTGGTTGTAGGCAGCCTCTGCGGCAGGAATATCTGATTTGTGATGGACTCCTGCGCGATACCATTTGCTTAAGATTCCATCTGCATAGGCAAAGCGGTGGTTATCAGTAGTCATCACAGTCTTGTCGCATGCCTCTTGTATCACATCAAGCAAAAAACCATAGTCCTTTGTCCATTTATCTATGTATTCAAGCTCTTTGGGGGCTGGATTGGTATTTTTGCCAAGTGCCTTCATAATTGTATATACTGTTTTATCATGCTTGCGCGCAGCATTTTGGGCATCTTTTGGAGATGTGATCCCCTGTTCATGCCAAGCTAAGGCTACTTTTTCCATATACCGAAAATCTTTTTTGCCGCGCTCAACACAATGTTGCACTAGATAGTCAATTAAATCAACCGAAAAATCTAACCGATCATAGAGAAAAAGAATTGTCTCCATATCAGAACGTGTGATCTGTCGGCCTACATATTGTTCGGTGACCATCAATAATTGTTCGATATCTTCATTATTTTTAAAATTTTTGAGCTCATCGAGAGAGTATTCGGGTTTGTTGATCTCCTTAAAAGCGTTTGGCTCCTGTGGGAGAGTACCCCCTAAAAGAGTACTCTCCCTGCTATCTCTAGGAACACGGTCAAGGTCTGACAATGTGTGTTGTACTGTTTGGTCAGGCGATTGGACAATAGTTCCTTTGGCTGTGGACGGGGTGCAGCCCATCCGTGATGCCGGTCTGATAAAAGAAAGAACCGGTGTGATGCGAGGAGCTGTATGAGACACTTCATTTGGACGATCCAGAGAAAGAACCTGGATACCAGAGAGATTATGAGCCGCGTCAAAATCTAAGGAAAGGAGTTGTCTAGATTCCCAATACATCAGCGCTCTAAGAACATCCTTTTCTGTGTAGTTAAACTTGTCCGCAATATCAGCAATGCTAGTAGGGAGATTTGCATTCATCATGCGGATAAGGAAAAGGTATATTTTTAATTGGGCATCGTTTGCATCAGCCATATATTCATCAATAAATAGATTAGAGATGCTCGTCTGCTCTTTTGAAGTAGTGCGATAAATATTGACACGATTCATAGTGGCTCACCTGTCCTGTAGTATATTCCTCCATATCCGGATACTGGGAGATTCCGGTGTCTGTAAGGTAAATGTATTGTAACATAACCGCCTGAAAAAGCAAGCCCCCACCCCCTTCAACCCCCTGTGAATACAGCAATGTGGATTTCTTGTGGAAATGGTGGATAATGTGGATAGTATTTTTGTAGACGGTGTTGCCCCTTGACAAATCACAAGGATAACAGATCGTGGGGGATTGGAGCTTTGTGGATGAGAATGAAAAATATCCACACCTCTTTTTGCCAAAATTGGTTCAAAAAAATGTGGATAATGTGGATAATTAAAGACCAAGTAGATTTTCGCCGATTTTTACGACATCTCCAGCTCCCATAGTTATCAACAAATCACCGTTGATACAATTTTTTAATAAAAAGTTTTCAATTTCGTCGAATGTGCTAAAATAATAACATTCTTTGCCTAAACACTGCAATTCATGAAGTAGATCTTTTGAGCTGATACCAATAGTATTTTTTTCACGTGCAGCATAAATGTCTGTCAGAATTACCTTGTCTGCAAGTGTGAGGGCCTGTGCAAAATCAGTTAAAAACGCCTTGGTGCGGGTGTAGGTATGAGGTTGAAATACACACCAAAGTGTTTTGTGTGGATAATGGGCAGCGGCTGTCAGAGTAGCTTTGATTTCTGTGGGATGGTGTGCATAGTCATCGAGAATGGTGATCCCTCCCACAGTACCTTTTTGCTCAAAACGTCTGTCTGTTCCTGCAAAAGTAGCTAAGGCATCACAGACAACCTGTTGGTCGATTTGGAGTAGATCCATGAGTGCGAGAACCGATAAGGAGTTTTGCACATTGTGTTCGCCCACGACACCAAGCTGTATGGAGGTACAAGGCTTTCCATGCTTTAACAATGTATAGGAGGCGTGGCCTTGCGCGTCATAAGATATATCGGTGTAGCTATAGTCGGCATTAGGAGAACTGCCAAAGGTAATAATCTTGCAGGAAAGATCTTGAGTGATCTGCTCTATCGCGTCAATGTCACTATTTATAATTAAATATCCATCTGAAGGCAAAATTTGAGCAAATTTCCGGAAAGAAGATCGAATATCATCGAGATCTTTAAAAAAGTCCATGTGATCGGCTTCTATGTTAAGAATAATGCTGATACGCGGAAAAAAACTTAAAAAAGAGTTGGTGTATTCGCAGGCTTCTGTCACAAAATAATCGGATTTGCCAACACGAATATTTCCGTCAATGGATTTCAAAATTCCACCGATAGAGAGAGTAGGATCTGCGTCAGCGGCCAGAAGAACTTCGGAGATCATGGAGGTGGTGGTAGTCTTGCCATGTGTGCCGCTTATGGCAATGGGCGTTTTGTAATTTTTCATAATTTGTCCAAGAAGGCTTGCACGAGTCATCATAGGTATTTTTTTATCGACGGCAGCGGCATATTCTGGATTGTCCACAGCAATGGCGGCTGTGTATACAACTAGATCAATATCATCGGTGATATTGCTTGCCATTTGTGGATAGTTGATGTGGGCACCCATAGAGATTAGTTTTTGGGTGAGAGGGGATTTTTTGGCATCAGAACCACTCACGCAGAATCCAGCGTCAATTAAAATCTCGGCTAGACCAGACATGCTGATACCGCCTATTCCAATAAAGTGTACATGTATAGGAACCGTAAAATTTATCTGGTACATGGATGAAATTCCTTTCTATATGTCATGATATCATGGTCACGGCAGGAACCAAAAGCCTGCCTATAATAATGTATTCATATTATTCCAAATATATAATACACCCCATGGACCAAAATTGCTATACCTTATTCAAAAACAAAATAGAAGGAGAAAAGATCATGCAAAGAAGAAAGGCAAACTAAAAATAGCCCTGATTTTTCAGACAGGTTTCTAATTATATCTTAAATTTTTTGAAAATTTGTCGATACTATGTATAATATAATTTTTGACAATGTGATAGATAACTGAGAAAATGAGTTTTTTGAATTATTAAAATAAAATAATAAGGCTAAATTATTCCCTTTGTATAAATTGTATGATATAATGAAACCAGGGTCTGCTATTATGCAAAAATAGTACAGTTTTAAGTAATGTAAACAGGTAATAGGCTGCCCGCTATCAAGTAAACAGGGGTGACGACATGATAAAAAAAGAGATGATTGCCATGCTTTTAGCAGGTGGACAGGGCTCAAGGCTGGGAGTTTTGACATCAAAAATGGCAAAGCCGGCAGTTGCCTTTGGCGGAAAGTACCGGATCATTGATTTTCCGCTCAGCAATTGTATTAATTCTAGTATTGACACTGTGGGAGTGCTCACACAGTATCAGCCGCTAAAACTCAATACACATATCGGGATCGGAATTCCGTGGGACTTAGACCGGAATATTGGCGGGGTTACAGTGCTGCCTCCTTATGAGAAGAGCGGCGAGAGCGAGTGGTATACAGGAACTGCCAATGCAATTTTTCAGAATCTAGAATATATGGAAAATTATCATCCGGATTATGTGTTGATTCTCTCAGGGGATCATATTTACAAAATGGATTATGAAGTGATGTTAGATTTCCATAAGGAAAGTGGTTCTGAGGTGACAATAGCATCGATGCCAGTTCCTATTCAGGAGGCAAAACGATTCGGGATCGTCATTACAGATGAGAATAAGAAGATTATAGACTTTGAAGAGAAACCAGAAAACCCAAGGAGCAATTTGGCTTCTATGGGGATTTATATATTTAATTGGAAAACACTCAAGGATGCACTGATAGCAAAGGCAGATCAACCAGCACTCGATTTTGGCAAGCATATTCTTCCATATTGTCACGCAAAGGGATGTCCAATGTATTCGTATGAGTTCAATGGATATTGGAAGGATGTCGGGACATTAAATTCATATTGGGAAGCCAATATGGAGCTGATTGATATTGTGCCCGAGTTCAATCTCTATGAAGAGTATTGGAAAATCTATACAAAGAGTGATGTGCTGCCACCACAATACATTGCGCCAGACAGTGTTGTGGAACGTTGTATTATCGGGGAAGGTTCGGAGATTTATGGACAAGTCTACAATTCTGTCATTGGATGCGGAGTAGTGATTGGAGAAGGTACAATCGTTCGCAATTCGATTATTATGAATCAGGCTCAGGTCGGAGCGCACTGCATTGTTGAAAAAACGATTATGGATGAATATTCCCGGGTAGGAGAAGGCACGGAGCTGGGGACTTTGCCAGAAAAGGACAATGATACGCGGCCTGATATCTATAACAGCGGGCTTGTTACAGTTGGTGAGAAGTCGATTATTCCTGCTCATGTCAAGGTTGGCAAGAATACGGTGGTGATGGGGGAAACCGTGGCAGCAGATTATCCAGGAGGTGTATTGGATAGCGGCAGGACGTTGATAAAGGAGACAGAAGCGCAATGAGAGCATTAGGTATCATATTTGCAGGTGGGAACAGCAGAAAGATGGGGGAGCTTTCTCACAAGAGAGCTATTTCAGCTATGCCAATAGCAGGAAGCTACAGAAGCATTGATTTTGTGCTGAGCAATATGTCCAATTCGCATATTCAAAAGGTTGCAGTGATAACACAGTACAATTCTAGAAGTCTTCACGAACATTTAAGCTCATCAAAGTGGTGGGATTTTGGGCGCAAGCAAGGAGGCCTGTATACTTTTACGCCGACTGTCACACCAGAAAATAGTAATTGGTATCAAGGCACAGCAGATAGTATCTATCAAAATCTCGTGTTTTTAAAGCGCAGTCACGAGCCTTATGTGGTGATTGCTACAGGGGATTGTGTCTACAAAATGGATTACAACAAAGTTTTAGAGTATCATATTGCAAAGAAGGCAGATATTACAGTAGTTGTTAAGGAAATGCCAGAGAATACAGATGTGGATAGATACGGAGTCATCAAGATGAACGGTGACGGCCGTATTGAACAGTTTGAAGAAAAGCCTATGGTGGCTAAATCGCGAACTGTGTCGTGTGGCATCTATGTGATTAGGCGCCGACAACTTATTGAACTGATCGAGAAGAGTGCTGAGGAGGGGAGGCATGATCTGGTTCAGGATATCGTTATCCGTTATAAGGATCTCAAGAGAATCTACGGGTATAAGATTGAGTCATACTGGAGAAATATAGCGACGGTGGAAGACTATTATGGAACCAATATGGACTTCTTAAAAAAAGAAGTACGTGATTATTTCTTTAAGCAATACCCAGATGTATATTCTAAGGTTGATGATCTGCCACCTGCAAAATACAATCCCGGATCTCAGGTTAGAAATAGCCTTATTTCTAGTGGTTGTATCATAAATGGAACGGTGGAAAACTCCATTTTGTTTAAGGAGGTTTTCGTCGGAAACAATTGTACCATTAAAAACTCTATCATTTTAAACGATGTGTATCTTGGTGATAATACCCACATTGAAAACTGTATTGTAGAGAGCCGCGATACCATACGTGCAAACTCTCACCATGTCGGGGAAACTGGCATCAAGGTGGTAGTTGAAAAAAATGAGAGGTATGTATTATAGGATGGGTTTTGATCTGTCTTGTAATACAGTGCTGTGTGATTGTGCAAAGTCTGCCTACCGTCAGGCTGCATGGTCATTTAAGCTATGAAAGCGAAAGACTTTTATAGCAACAATCAACATTAAAAGGACTTGTAAAAAGGGGGACAAAAGAATGAGGATAACAGATGTTCGCGTTCGCAAAATAACAAAAGAGGGGAAAATGAAAGCGGTCGTTTCCATCACATTAGATGACGAATTTGTCGTTCATGACATCAAAGTCATTGAAGGTGAGAAAGGACTTTTCATCGCAATGCCAAGCAAAAAGTCTGCTGACGGAGAGTATAGAGATATTGCACATCCGATTAACTCCGAGACAAGAGATGAGATCCAAAGAACTATTTTGGAAAGTTATGAGGAAGCACTTCTTGTACCAGAAGAGATGGCTAGTGGACAGTAATATTCAATATGCATAGATTGTCGCTTATTCGGTTGCATGACCATCTCGCAACAATCAGCAATTTTTATACAGAATGTGGGTAGAAGGGATACTAGTCGGTATCCCTTTTTTATGCACACGGACGCACAAAGAAAATGTGCAGCAAAAGCTGCCCGCTAAGGCGGGCAGATGGGAGTTAGTGTGAAATTAAAATTTCACCCATCCTGATTTACTTGAATACATTGTAAACAGACACAAAAAAGAAAGCATGCAAAAAGGTAAAATCAACTTTTTTGGTTGCAATACCACTAGATTATTGTATACTAAATGTAATGGTGACAGACATAGTAATTTTAAATAGAAAAGTAGTTTTAATAAGCTAGATATCATGTCTGGTCAACTTATATTTAGCCAAACATTCTTGCCTATTTTCCTGGTAGTACTATCCAGAAAGCCCTGGCGTAGCCATCACTACGCTTACGTTTGTAGAGCAGCACTCTCAGAAAACGGTTCTACAGAGTTTGGTTAGCGTGAAAAGTATTTCTAACTGCCTGTGGCAGTTTTCGTTTGCAGCAAAGGCTGCTTCACGAAGAAGTTTCACACCGAAAAACGCCAAAACCAGGCGTTTTTCATCTGGATTTGAGTCACAGCAAAGCTGCGACATGGGAGTTAAAGGCTGTTGCAAATTTGTGCTGATGCCCAAATTCGCAGACTTTGATCAGAATGAGGGATGAATATGAGGCAGACAGTTTACTAGCTGTTAGAATTGCCTTTAGTTGATAAAGACTGAAAATAAAAAATATGAGGTATCTTTTCCTATAAGAACAGTCGTGACATGAGATTGAATATGCAAAAAATTGAAGAGAGAGGATGGAACTACAGATATGAGAAACCGAGAGGAAGCAAGAAGAAGAGCAAAAGAATTGGTGAGCAAAATGACAATTGAGGAGAGAGCCTCACAACTTCGATATGATTCACCTGCTATTGAGCGATTACAGATTCCAGCATATAATTGGTGGAATGAGGGGTTGCATGGAGTGGCGCGCGCTGGAGTAGCGACTAGTTTCCCACAGGCTATTGGTATGGCGGCGACTTTTGACACAGATTTGATGAAAAAGATTGGAGATGCTATTGCGGTGGAAGGGCGTGCAAAGTACAACGCCTATAGTAGAGAGAATGACAGAGATATTTATAAGGGACTGACTTTCTGGTCTCCCAATATCAATATATTTCGTGATCCGCGCTGGGGAAGAGGGCATGAGACATACGGAGAGGACCCTTACTTGACTGGAGAGATGGGAACGGCATTTGTGGAAGGGCTGCAAGGAGATGAAACGTATCTAAAGGCGGCGGCGTGTGCAAAGCATTTTGCAGTACATTCAGGACCTGAAGCGCAGCGGCACAGCTTTGATGCACACGTATCCAAGAAGGATTTGTGGGAAACATATTTGCCAGCATTTGAACAATTGGTGAAGGAGGCAGGTGTGGAGGCTGTTATGGGCGCATACAATCGCACTAATACAGAGCCATGCTGTGGCAGCAAGACACTGATACAAGATATTTTGCGTGGAAAGTGGGGATTTGAGGGACATTTTGTCTCTGATTGCTGGGCAATCAAAGATTTTCATGAATATCATATGGTGACTTCTAATGGTTTTGAGTCAGCGGCGATGGCACTAGAGGCAGGGTGTGACGTAAATTGTGGAGTAACCTATTTGCTGATTCTTAGTGCATTACAACAGGGATTAGTGACAGAGGAACAGATTACGCAGGCAGCAGAACGACTGTTTACCACTCGTTTCTTATTAGGATTGTTTGACGAGACAAAGTACGATCAAATTGGATATGACAAGATTGAGTGCAATGAGCATCTTGCTCTAGCAGACGCGGCAACAGCAGAAGGAGTAGTATTATTAAAGAATAATGGGATTCTTCCATTAAAGAAAGAGGAAATCAAGACAATTGGGGTGATTGGACCAAACGCAAACAGTCGTGTGGCGCTAGTGGGAAATTACCACGGTACATCATCACGCTATATAACAATCCTAGAAGGTATCCAGGATATTGTAGGAGATGCCATTCGCATTTATTATTCGGAGGGCTGTCATCTGTTTCGTGAGAAAGTCGAGGGAATAGGAGGTAGACAGGATAGACTGACTGAGGCGGTATCTGTGGCAAAAAACAGTGATGTGGTGATTCTTTGTGTTGGTCTTGACGAAACTTTAGAAGGAGAAGAGGGAGACACTGGTAACAGTTATGCATCAGGAGATAAGATAGATTTATACCTACCACAGGTTCAGAGAGAATTGATAGAATGTGTTGTGGCAGTTGGAAAGCCTGTGATTGTGGTGAATATGACAGGGAGTGCAGTTGATTTGCGGTATGCACAGGATCATGCAGCGGCAATTTTGCAAGTGTGGTATCCTGGCGCGCGCGGAGGAAGTGCAGTGGCAAAACTGTTATTTGGAGAGTTGGCACCATCTGGCAAACTTCCGATCACCTTCTATAATGAAGTGTCAGAATTGCCTGACTTTGAAGACTATTCTATGAAAGGAAGAACTTATCGCTATTTTGAGGGGAAGCCACTATATCCATTTGGATATGGATTGACATATGGTGAGATTGAGATGACTACCGTATGTTGCGCAGATAAGGTAATTACTAAAGCAGACAAGGATAGTGTTGTTACCATCACAGACAATACAACAATGGAATTGACTATTGGACTAAAAAATAATAGTGACAGAATACAGCAGGAAGTAGTGCAAGTATATAGTAAAGCAAGCGATTCAGTATTTGGCGTACCTGGCGGAAAACTGTGCGGATTTGCGCGGGTGGAGTTGCAACCACGTGAGGAAAAGAGTATATCACTTTTAGTAGGGCAGTTGGCATTTACTGTTGTGAATGATGATGGAGAAAGTATAATAGATGGCAAAGATTTTCAGATCAGCGTTGGTTTTGGACAGCCTGATAAAAGAACAAAAGAGCTGACAGGAAAAGAGACTATTTTATTTACAGCACGTATAAAATAGCAGAAGGGAGAAAAAGCCTGATGAAGTGGAGCAAAAGGATAGGAATTGTAATTATAATAGTAGCCATCGCCCTACTACCAGGCTGCCAGGCTGCTATCGTGGAGCAGTATATGGTAGATGCTGCTATCACAAGGACAACGACAGACAATAACAACATATCAAATGACGAGTCCATGCCAGAACAAACTCATAAGGATGAGGCCAATATGTCTGATAAACCATCCGTGAAGCCAACTACTGTAGAGGAGGCACAGGTAGAGACTACAATCATAAATGAGAGTATGAGTTGGCAGGAATTTGTAAAGGATATGGGAATGGGATGGAACTTGGGAAATACATTTGACGCATCAGATTGTACTTGGGTTTCAAATGACTTAGAGTATGAAGGTGCATGGTTGCCAGACCATTCAAAAACAACAAAGGAAATGATTTTGCTTGTAAAGGAACAAGGTTTTCGAACTATCCGAATTCCTATTTCGTGGCATAATCATGTCGATCTTTCTACAGATGAACAGGGAAATAAGATATATATCATTAGAAAAGAATGGATGGATCGCATAAAAGAGGTGGTGGATTACTGTTATGAGGAGGATTTGTATGTCATTCTCAATATTCATCATGATAACAGCAGAGAGTTTATTTATCCAACGCAGGATTGTAAAGAACAGTCGCTGAACTATTTAACACAGATTTGGACACAGATTGCGACCGTGTTTGCAGAGTATGATTTACATGTGATTTATGAGGTAATGAATGAGGTGCGACTTGTAGGAACGGGGGATGAGTGGAATCCGAATTCTCTAAATTCTCAGAAGGCACAAGGTATTATAAATGAATATGCACAGGAGGCTGTAAATAGTATCCGAGCAGTTGATAGGGGATATAATCGTGAGCGGTTTATTTTATGTTCAGGTTATGCAGCAGCGCTGGATTCGTATCCATCATATATATTGCCAACAGATCCAGGTGGTGTTAGCAATCGCATCATTGTTTCTGTGCATGCCTATACCCCCTACTCGTTTTGCATGGATACATCACAAGGGCAACATGTTTATGATGCACAAGTACAAGCGGCTGTGCAAGATGTTTTTCGTGTGATTGATAAACAATGGACTTCTAAAGATATTCCTGTAGTGATTGGTGAGTGGGGAGCGATCATGAGAGAAGACAATGCCACACAGCGCCAACAGTATGCACAGGAGTATGTCAAAATGGCGACAACCGCATGTCAAGATTCGTCGGGGAACACTGTACAGATTCCTTGCATTTTGTGGGATAATGCCAATGTGGAAACACACAAAGGTGAGACGTTTGGTGTCCTAGACAGAAAGAATATGACGTGGGTGGATAAGGCATATGTAGATATGATTATTGGAACATGGAAACAAGAACAGCCATAGACAGATAGGTTGTATGAGTGTGTGCAAAAACAGATATGGGGGATAGAATGGCAAAAGTGGAAGCGATCCATTGTGAGTTGTGTGCGTATTATGTATATGATGAGGAGGATGCCTGCTATTACTGTGAGGCGGATATGGATGAGGATGATGCAGGTCGTTTGATGGCCAGACAGTATAAGAATTGTCCCTATTATAGAAATGGGGATGAGTATGCCGTTGTGAGGCATCAGATGTAACGTTTATCACACAAGAACGGAGGACAGTAGGATGTATGTAATAGCAGGATTGGGAAATCCGACAAAGGAATACGAAAATACACGTCATAATATTGGATTTATGGCAATCGACAGGCTTGCGGACAAGTACCATATCCATGTGGATGGATGCAAACACAGGGCACTGATTGGAAAGGGTACAATCAATGGGCAAAAGGTATTGTTAGTTAAGCCATTGACATATATGAATCTGAGTGGTGAAGCGCTGCGCGCTGTCATAGACTATTATAAAGTGGAGCCAACACAGGAGCTGATTGTGATCTATGATGATATTAGTTTGGACGTAGGGCAGATGCGAATTAGAAAAAAGGGAAGCGCTGGCGGGCATAATGGCATAAAAAATATTATAGCAAATTTGGGGCAGGATGTGTTTTTGCGCATTAAAATTGGAGTGGGTGAAAAGCCAAAGGACTGGGATCTTGCAGACTATGTGCTAGGACATTTTGACAAAAAAGAGTTTGAGACCATACAGGAGAGTTTAGACAAAGTGGATGCGGCGGTGACTCTGATGTTAGAAGGAGAAGTTGATCGCGCCATGAATGTATACAATAAGCGAAATCATACAAAGGAACAGGATTTGTTATAAAAATAGTATCATGTAAAGTCTGGCATACTCCAGATTGTGTGGTGAGATGTATTGTGAAAGTCTTTGATTTTCACAACAAAAGAATTCGTATATGGAGGTCGTCAAGGGAAGTGAATACAATATTGGCGCCGCTTAAGGAGCTTGGTGAATACGAAAAGATAAGAAAAACGCTGGATAAGAAAATGGGAAAAGTCAGCATAAGTGGGTGTGTTGATTCACAAAAGCTTCATATGATATTCAGCACAGATAACGACTATGATATAAAATTAATTGTAACCTATAGTGATAGTAAAGCGAAAGAATTGCTAGAGGATTGCCGTCTGTACTGTCGCGACTGTTATTTTTATCCTGCAAAGGACTTGATATTTTATCAGGCGGACATCCACGGGCATCTTCTGACTCAAGAACGCATAGAAGTACAAAGACGCATTGTAGAAGGGCTTCCTGCCACCATTGTGACAACGTTTGCAGCATTGATGGCACACCAGATTCCATTGTCTATCATAGAGGAAACAGTGGTGCATATCAGTAAGGATAGCATTGTAGAGGAGCAGGCGCTCGCAAAGAAACTCGCAACAATGGGATATGAGAGAACAGATCAAGTGGAGGCAGCGGGCCAGTTTGCCATACGCGGTGGTATTTTGGATATTTTTGATCTGACTTGTGAAAATCCTGTGCGCATAGAATTGTGGGGAGATGAAATTGAATCAATTCGTTCTTTTGACGTATTGAGTCAGCGCTCCATTGAAGAGAATCTGACACAAGTATCTATTTATCCTGCAAACGAGATGATTCTTTCGCGTGGGGCATTAGAGGAGGGCTTACAAAAAATTGAGAAAGACTGCCAAAAGAGAGCGCAATATTTTCGCAGTCAGACAAAGCCCGAGGAGGCACACCGTCTTGAGACAGTGATTGCAGACTTAAAAGAGAATACAATACAGTTTCAAAGCTACACGAATCTAGACAGTTATATTCGCTATTTTTATAATGATACAATGTCCCTTGTGGACTTTTTTAAAGAGAGGAATAGTTGTATTTATCTAGATGAGCCAATGCGTATTCTAGAACATGCAAGAGCAGTGGAACTAGAGTTTCGCGAAAGTATGACCAATAGAGCAGATAAGGGCTATATTCTTCCGCGTCAGATGGAGATTTTATATACAGTGCAGGAGGTGATGGCAAAGCTTGAAAATAACCGCCTGCTCGCACTTTCTTCTATGGAAAGTAAGGGGTTTAGCATTAAGTTTCAAGAGCGTTTTGCGATCACAGCGCGTTCCATTGCTGCTTACAACAATAGTTTTGCACAACTAGTAAAAGATTTAAAAAACTTTAAGAATCAAGGATTTCGGGTACTGTTGCTCTCCTCTTCTGTAACGCGAGCAAAACGACTCGCAGTAGATCTTATGGATGAAGGATTGATGGCCTTTTACTCAGAGAATCCTGACAGACTTTTGCAGCCAGGTGAGATTATGACATATCACGGATTTGTGCAAAAGGGCTTTGAGTATCCGCTTCTAAAGTTTGTGGTGATCTCAGAGACAGATATTTTTGGAAAGCAACTTCGGAAAAAAAAGAAAAAGAGTTCTTATGGAAAATCGGGGTTACAGGGAACAAAGATACAAGATTTTGCGGAACTCAAGGTAGGAGATTATGTAGTACATGAAAATCATGGACTAGGCATCTATAGAGGGATAGAGAAAATTACATCAGACAAGGTAGTGCGCGACTATATCAAGATTGAATATCGCGATGGCGGGAATCTGTATGTGCTTGCAACGGGGTTGGATGTGATTCAAAAGTATGCTTCTTCTGATGCTGCCAAGACGCCAAAACTCAACAAATTAGGGACACAGGAGTGGACAAAGACGAAATCGCGTGTGAAGTCTGCTGTCAATGAAATAGCAAAAGATTTGGTGGAATTGTATGCAGTGCGCCAGCAAAAAAAGGGATTTGTGTTTGGGCATGACACAGTGTGGCAGCAAGAGTTTGAGGAGATGTTTCCATTTGAGGAGACAGGAGATCAACTTCTTGCTATTGAGGCCACCAAAAATGATATGGAAAGTCCGCGTATCATGGATAGATTGATTTGCGGCGACGTGGGATATGGAAAGACAGAAATCGCTATTCGTGCGGCATTTAAGGCCATTCAGGATGGAAAGCAAGTAGCATATCTAGTGCCCACAACAATTCTTGCCCAGCAGCACTACAATACCTTTGTACAGCGCATGAAAGATTTTCCTGTGAGCGTGGAGATGTTGTCGAGATTTCGGACATCAAGCGAGATTAAAAAAACATTAGAAAGGCTCAAAAAAGGGCTTGTAGACATTGTGATTGGGACACACAGACTGCTGTCATCGGATGTGGAATACAAAGACTTAGGTCTGTTGGTGGTTGACGAGGAACAGCGTTTTGGGGTGCGTCACAAGGAAAAGATCAAGCAGATTAAGGAGGATGTGGATGTACTGACACTCACTGCGACTCCTATACCGCGCACACTTCACATGAGTCTTGTGGGAATACGTGATATGAGTATACTAGAGGAGGCGCCAAGTGAGCGTCAGCCAATACAGACTTATGTGATGGAGTATAATGAGGAGATGATACGTGAAGCCATTGTCCGCGAATTGACACGGCAGGGACAAGTGTATTATGTGTACAATCGAGTCAATGCGATACAGGATGTGGCCAGTCAAGTGTCAAAGTTGGTGCCAGAAGCGACAGTGGCATTTGCTCATGGTCAAATGAAAGAACATGAGTTAGAAAAAATTATGTTTCATTTTATCAATGGTGAGATTGACGTGTTAGTATCTACTACCATTATTGAGACAGGACTTGATATTTCAAATGTCAATACTATGATTATTCACGATTCTGATCGTATGGGATTGTCGCAACTCTATCAGTTGCGCGGGCGTGTTGGGCGTTCTAATCGCACTTCCTACGCATTTTTAATGTATAAGAAGGATAAGATGCTCAAAGAGATTGCAGAGAAGCGTTTGCAGGCAATCAAGGAGTTTACAGAGCTAGGAAGTGGTTTTAAGATTGCTATGCGCGACCTAGAGATTAGAGGAGCAGGAAATCTTTTAGGAGAGCGACAGCATGGACATATGGAGGCTGTTGGTTATGATCTATATTGCAAGATGCTCAATGAGGCTGTCAAGACGTTAAAAGGTACAAAGCAGGCAGACGAGGATTTTGGCACTTATGTGGACATGGATGTAGATGCCTATATTCCACCATCTTATATTGTTAATGAAGTGCAAAAACTTGATATTTACAAGCGCATTGCAAGTGTGGAAAACGAAGCGGAATGTGTTGATATGAGAAAGGAACTAAAGGATCGCTTTGGAGCTGTCCCAAAATCTGTTGAGAATTTGCTTCAGATTTCGTTGATACGCATCATGGCTCATAAACGCTATGTGACAGAGATTAAAGGGATAGCAGGCAGGATTACATTTTATATGGAACCCTATGCTCCTGTGCATGTTGAGCGGTTGCCAGAGCTGTTAGATCGATATAAGGGAGGACTTGAATTCTCAGCAAAGGGTACTCCAAATTTTGTGCTCAGATACAAAAAGAGTACTTTAGTTGAAAAAGAGGCAGAACGTATGATACAATATACAAACAAAGTACTTAACAGTATGGCGCGGTTGTATGAGTGACAAAAAAGAAAAGGCAAAAGCACAGCGGGACAAAGGCTGACAGTACAACCTGTTTGGCCCTTTAAAAATGGAAGGAGTTATAAAAATGGAATACAGAAAAATGGAAAAGTTGGGGGTTTGCCCATCACTTCTTGGGTTTGGTTGTATGCGTTTTCCAACGAATGAGGATGGGCGCATTTGTGAGGAGGAGGCTCTTTCCATGATTGATAAGGCATATCAGGCAGGTGTGACATACTATGACACAGCATATCCATATCACAGTGGCAAGAGTGAGGTAGTGACAGGAAAAGCGCTAGGAAGGTATCCGCGCGATTCGTATTATTTGGCAACCAAGTTGCCTGTGTGGGCGATTCAATCAGAGCAGGATGTAGAACGCATTTTTAATGAGCAGTTAGAGCGTTTACAAAAGGAATATGTAGATTTTTATTTGCTACATGCACTAAATGGGGAACGCTGGGAAACGGTAAAGAAATATAATATTATAGAACACTGTGAAAAGCTTCGTTCAGAAGGAAAATTAAAATATATTGGCTTCTCGTTTCATGATAATTATGAAATGTTTCATGAGATTCTCACAGCGTATCCGTGGGATTTTTGTCAGATACAGTTTAATTATATGGATCGAGATACGCAGGCGACGACAAAAGGAGTGGAACTTGCAGCCAAACTGGGGATTCCACTAGTGATTATGGAGCCAGTAAAAGGTGGTGTTCTCGCAAACCTTCCAATGCAAGGAGTTGACGAGTTGTTTAAGGCAGCACGGCCAGAAGACTCAACAGCCTCTTGGGCACTTCGTTATGTGGGAAGCCTAGAGCCAGTTAAAGTAGTACTAAGTGGGATGTCCACAATGGCCCAGGTGGAGGATAATTTGGCTACTTTTGATTCGTTTGAGCCCTTGAGTGTCGCAGAACAGGAGCTTGTGAATCAAGTGGCGGATGCGTTGCATAACAGAGTGCAAAACGGCTGTACAGCGTGTCGCTATTGTATGCCTTGTCCAGCGGGGGTAGATATTCCTGGATGTTTTCGCATTTGGAATACATATCATGTATATGAGAATGAAAATGAGGCGAAATGGCGCTGGATGAATGAGATTACTGATGCACAGAAGGCAAAAAATTGTGTACAGTGCGGTAAATGTGAGCAGGTGTGTCCCCAGCATATTTCTATTAGAGAGGATCTGAAAAAGCTACAAAAAGAACTAGATGATATAGCTCAGTAAACTGAGGATATACCAATAGCGCTATTTTTTAGGACGTATGGTTCACTGGTAAAACTACATAACGTTATTTCATATACTTTTGGAGGTGGAACTGTCATATTGAACAGATTTCACCTCTTTTTTAGATCAAAATCAGCAAATGAACACGACAATATTCACAAAAATTAAAAAAATAAATGAAATTGTAGAAATTATTGCAAAAATATATTATAATAACCCTTGACTGATTAACATAACACGTTTACAATTCATTAGTAGTGTAAAATTTCACCCATCCTGATTTGGAGTTAGTGTGAAATATAAAATTTCACCATCCTGATTTGTACGCCTGCTGAAGCAGGCAGATGGGAGTTAGTGTGAAATTTAAAAATGGAGGGTAATGATGAGCGAGGGAAGATATAACATTCCAAAGCAGTATAAAATTGACAAGGGAATGCCGCTAGATGCTTTATTCCAGAAGATTGACAATTTAAAGTGCCGCCGCGTATTTGAGTGTGAAGTAGAGAGCGTGGAGTGGAGTTATCATCTTGTGGACAAAGATGGCATTACCAGTATAGCAGAATTGTTGAGAGAGAAAGGGTTGTCTGTGTTTGAAATCTGTCTTAAGAGAAAGATTTCGCCAGATCTTCTCACAGAGATTTTTGCAAAGCTTTTGCAAAGGCCAATGATTTTGGTTTATTTGTGTGATGGGGAATTGTCTATGGGAACCTTTATGCCAATTGGGGAGGGGCCGGCTGGCAGGATGTGTGCCACAGATTTTTATCCATATGATGCAGATCGTATGATTGAGTTGCTTGATTTTGAAATAGACTATAATAAGACCACAGAGCAGATTCATAAGAGGATTTTTGCAATGCTTCGCCAGCAAAAGCGTATGATTATGATTGAGAAGGCATATGAAAGCCTCAGCAAAGATACAGAGCGCGAAAGTCTGGCATTTGAGTTTAGTATAGAGAATTTAGAGCGAATTAGGGCGGATGCAGCGTTTGTGCAGTCACAGTTGAAGGTTGTATAAAACCTAAGTCACTAGTGAAAAGAGGAAAAGACGCCTCAAAAAAGTAGTTAAGTTTTTACATATTTTTTGTCGTAAGGCGGAAGTAGATGAAAGAAGCACAGGTAATTAACATGAAATATAAAATTTCACCTATCTTGATTTAAGTACCCGCAAAATCAGGCGTTTTTCATCCTGATTTGAGTTGCGGTAAAGCTGTGACATGAAAGTTAGCGTGAAGGATTCGTATACTTCTGTTTTACATAGATTTTAAGGGGGAATGGGTTGTATGGGTAATGGGATTTCGCAAACGACAGCAGCCACAGTTCTAAATTCCTTAAAGAGCGGAGTAGTGCCACGAATTGGACTTGAGTATATCACAGTGGGAAGAAAGAGTGAGATTCAGGCACTCTTGCAGGATGTATCTATCATTGAGCAAGGCGGAGCCGCTATGCGATTTGTTGAAGGAGAGTATGGCAGTGGCAAAACCTTTCTGATGCATGCGTTGAGAAATCATGTGATGGAGAAAAATTTTGTGGTGACAGATGTAGAGTTGTCTGTAGATAAGCGCTTTGTTGGAAATAAAGGGCAAGGGCTTGCCACCTATAAGGAATTGATTAGAAATATGGCGACGTATGCGTGTCCTGATAATGGCGCATTACAACTGATTCTTGACAAATGGATTGGTACACTAGAAAACGAAGTGGTACAGTATGAAGGGCTGGAACCAGGGCGTGAAGTTTTCGATGTGAGAGTGAGCCAAAAAATTTACAAGATTACTGCCTCGATGGAGGAGCGGGTTAATGGGTTTGATTTTGGAAAGGTATTAGCAGACTATTATAAAGGACATCGAAAGGGAGATGTCGAGCTGCAAAAAAAGGCGCTGCGCTGGCTTTGTGGGGAGTACAGGACCAGAACAGAGGCCAAGACAGATTTAGGAGTGAATCTGATTATTTCCGATGAGAACTGGTATGATTTCATAAAACTTTTTGCAGATTTTGTGGTAAAGGCAGGATATGCGGGTTTGTATGTGTGTATGGATGAGCTTTCGACGTTGTATGAGATCCCAAGTCGTGTGGGAAGAGAGTACAACTATAGCAAACTGCTGTCCATCTACAATGATACACTTCAAGGGAAAGCGGCTTATCTAGGCATCATGATTAGTGTGACACGTGAGGCGATGGAGGATTGCGATAAGGGTGTGTTCAGCTATGAACCACTACGGTCACGACTTGCCAAGACAAGTATTGAACAGGGTGGAATCGTCAAAATGAGGGATATGGCGTCACCTGTGATAGAACTTTCAGCATTGAATCCAGGGGAGATGTATGTATTGTTAGAAAAACTTACAAATATGCATGGTATTCTTTACGAGTATGAACCTACGTTAGAGCATGATGATTATATTTATTTCTTAAAGCAACAGTACAACAAATCCTTAGAGGGAAAGGAAAGTACAGTGAGAGAAATGATTCGCAACTACATCACGCTGCTTAACTTGATACAGCAAAATCAAAATATCCCCAAAGAAGACATTCTATGTGCGCAGAACGCATGATAGAAAAAATGAAACAATAAAAATATAAGGGTTGTAAAATGAATTTCAATGAACAACCACAATTTTAGTGGTGTGTGGAGTTCATAGGAGGAAAATCCAAGAGTTGTCGCACTAGAGGCTGTGAGATGTGCAGTTTTGAGATTGAAGGCGCAGCGAATGGTAGATGGATGGTGTGATGATAAAAGCAGTAATATTTGATATGGATGGAGTACTCATAGATACGGAGAAACATTACAATGCAGCATGGTGTGAAGCAGCGCGCAGAGCTGGCTTTGATTTTACAAGAGAGCATGCGCTCATGCTTCGCAGTTGTGATGCAAAGATTGCTTCAAAAATGATGAAGGACATTTTTGGAGAACAGTTTGATTACTTTGCGATTCGTGAAGTTAGACGTGACCTAGTGGCAAAGCGACTAGCAAAGTATGGATTGGAGAAGAAGCCAGGGATTGACGAAATCTTGGCCTTTTTGCGTGAAAAAGGTGTTAAGACTGCGGTGGCGACTGCAACATCGTTTGATCTAGCTGTAGAACATCTTGTACAGATTGGAGTCAAGGAGCAATTTGATCGAATCGTAAGTGCAAAGCAAGTGGAACATGGCAAGCCAGCACCAGACATATATTGTTATGTCTGTGAACAGATTGGAGAGAAACCGCAAGAATGTATTGCGGTTGAGGATTCGCCAAATGGTATTCAATCTGCCTATGCAGCAGGGTGTAAACCGGTGATGGTACCTGACTTGACACAGCCAGATGAAGAGATTATGCCACTGTTGTATGGGGTGGCTGAGACGTTAATTGATATCAAACAATTTTTGTAAAGTGAAGGGATTGCATACTAGGCATTGGAGACATTTTAGGCGGCATGTCTGGAGGCTTGAGAAATTCTTTTGGTTTAGTATGGATGCCCCCCAGAAGTGGGAAAGGGGTATAGAAATGGAGATTCCATATCAGGAAATTGCAGACAAGGCTGTGGCGTATGCAAAGAATATAGGTATTCATCTCGATTATACAAAAGAAAGTATTGAGCAAGTGGAAATAATTTTAGACAATTGTTATACGCGTCTCTCTGAATATGAAGGAGAGGACGGCGATAAGGCTCTCTGGAATGTAGCAGTCTATTTTGGCATCTATCTAGGAGAGACATTGCTTCGTATCCAGATGGGTGAACAAGGATATAAGTGGTATGTATCAGATGGACTTCCTATTTTAAAGAAGAACAATAATGAGATGTCTCCTATTACAAAAGCACATAAGAGAATTTTATATGGTCCTGGGGATAGTGTTAAGAGTTTTTGTGATGTGGCTCTTACGATAGCAGATGGCGGATTTCCATCACAGAATGTTTTGCGTGCAGTGGATGTAGAACTGGCTTCTGGACATAGAGAAGAAAATGTACTTTATCAGGATATTGATTCGTATATTTTACTGGTTGAGGAAGGCAAGGAAGATTTTGTGATTTTGCAATCACATGATTCGTTGTTACAATTTTATGGTGTAAACAATCAATTTGTCGCTGAAGTGCGTGTAGATCTTCCTAAAAAGAAAGATCAAACATTTTCTATTATTGATATTGAAAAAGAGCAGTTGACACAGCGCAGTACACTCACGACACCATACGGCTCCTATACACCACAACAGCGGGAGATCATTAGCCTCGAACAGATTAGAGAAGCAGTGAAGGCATACTATAATCAGGTTGATATAGAACAGTTTTTGAAGATAATTCCTTGTGTTGAGACAACAGACGAGACAAAGTGACAACAAGAGCATCATAATTATTTACAATAAGAAAATATATAGACAAAACTAATATTGGAAGCAGAAATGATACATATGTATTGTTTCTGCTTTTTATGCACACAGGCACCCCAAGGAAGCATGTCAGCAGAAGCTGACGGGTGCCCAGCGCGGAAGTAGGGGAAGCAGCCTTCCCTACTCGATTGCACAGACCCATGCAGAGCAAATAAGCCGTTAAAGCGACACACGGGTCGCTTTAGTGAGTAGTAGTCGATTGCATATGGACACGGAAAGGAACTATGTAGCGAAAGCTGGCCGCGTCTGGTGCATGGGGGGCGTTCGTGTTGACAATCCTAAAAAAGTAGCATAAAATCGATATAAGCCATCACTTTGAAGCTGGCAGTTTTATTGTGCAGCAAAATGGTGGAGCAATCACCCTATCAATCATTTGTCCAATATCTCTACAACCGCAGTTATTTGGAAAATGGTTTATGGGAATAAAGACACTGGAAAGGAAGTGTGAGACGTGGACGGTTGTGACAGTTATGAACAACATCAAAAGGGTGGATACACGAAAAGGCAGTGTCTTTTTGACAAAAATGACTGAGTAGAAGATTCGCCCGCAAAGTAAACAAATAGTATGCAACGCCTGTGGTTTTGTCAGGCGGCATGGTTATCTATAGTGCCCCCATCATACAGAGCCTGCCGTTTGTCAGGCCGCATGGCCATCCATACTATGAAAGTAGTAAATGATCATAGTATGGATAAAAAGTAGTAAAGAAGGGCGATGATAAAAGTGGAAAATGAAGTATGGGTAGAACCAGATTATATTAAAGAGTTGGTCACTCTGATTAGAAGTGGTGTGAGTCGTCAGCAGATTGCGCAAGAGTTGACAAACTATCATGACAATGATATTTCAAATGCATTAGATGAGCTAGATGAAACAGAACGCAAAGTGCTCTATCATATTTTGGGGATTGAGCGGGTATCAGAAATATTTGCCTACTTAGATGATCCTGGGAAATATCTTGGGGAGATGGAGCTAGAGTTAGCAGCAGATATTATCGAGAATATGGATGCAGATGATGCGGTGGATGTTCTCGACGAGGTGGACGAGGAAACACGAAGGCAGTTGTTTGAACTGATTGATGAAGAGTCTAAGGAAGATATTCAGTTAATCTATTCTTATGAAGATGATGAGATGGGAAGTATGATGACCACCAACTTCATAGAGATTGCAAGAAGCCTTACCATCAAGCAGGCGATGCGTGCGCTGATTGCACAGGCAGAGGACAATGACAATATCACTACCATTTTTGTGAAGGAGGATGATGGCACATTTTATGGTGCAATTGATTTAAAAGATTTGATTATTGCACGAAATTACATTAACCTAGAAACATTAATCACACAGTCCTTTCCATATGTGCGCGACCATGATATTATCTCAGAGTGCATCGAACGACTTAAAGACTATGCAGAGGATTCCATTCCTGTATTAAACGACAAAAATGAGTTGATTGGTGTCATCACAGCGCAGGATATTGTGGAGGCGGTAGATGATGAGATGGGAGATGACTACGCGAAACTAGCAGGTATGACTGAGGAGGCAGAGCTCGAGGAACCTTTGCGGGAGAGTATCAAGAAGCGCTTGCCGTGGTTAGTGATTTTATTAGTATTGAGTATGTGTGTGTCCACAGTCACAAGTCTGTTTGAAGGAGTGATTGCACAGCTTGCGATTATTGTGAGTTTTCAGTCCGTAATATTGGGGATGTCAGGCAATGTGGGAACGCAGTCTCTTGCTGTCACGATTCGTCTTCTCATGGATGAGAACCTTAGGGCGCGACAAAAGCTTGGCATGGTATTTAAGGAGATGCGCGTTGGGTTCGCAAATGGATTGATCCTAGGGATATTGTCTTTTATATTAATTGGAGGATACCTGTGCCTGCTAAAAGATAAGACATTGTCCTATGCTTTTGCAATATCACTCTGTGCAGGAATTGCACTTTTGCTCGCGATGACAATATCGAGTATTGTAGGAACTGCAGTGCCGATATTTTTCAAAAAAATAAATATAGATCCAGCAGTTGCGTCGGGACCATTGATTACTACAGTAAATGATTTAATCGGTGTGGTGACGTACTATGGCGTAGCGTGGCTTTTGCTAATCAATTTCCTACATTTGGGATAAGAGAAGCGCATAAAATTCCAGTATATACAAATACTAGCAATACAGTTCGACAATGTAATAATACTAGATTTTGAAATGGAGGAAGTATCGGTGAAGGCTACGGGAATAGTGCGTAGGATTGACGATTTGGGGCGCGTTGTGATCCCAAAGGAGATAAGGAGGACATTGAGGATAAGGGAGTCAGACCCGCTTGAAATATTTACGGATCACGAAGGAGCAATTATTCTCAAGAAATATTCACCAATCGGTGAGCTTGGAAGCTTTGCGAAGCAATATGCAGAAAGTCTTTCGCAGGTGTCGGGACATTTGGCATTGATTGCAGATCGCGATCAGATCATAGCGGCAGCAGGAAGCAACAGCAAGCAGGTACTTGGCAAGTCTGTAAGCAAAGCGCTCGAGGAAAAAATGAATTCTCGTGAGACAGTATGCAGCTCGCGGAATGACAAAAATTATGTTGCTGTCACAGATGATGAGGCTGATGAGTACCAACATGAGGTGATTATACCCATTATCACACAGGGAGATGTGATAGGGGCAGTGGTGCTTTTGTCGGCAAAGGCTGGTGATGAAATGAACGAGGTGGAGATGAAACTTGCACAGTCAGCAGCAGGATTTTTGGGGAAACAGATGGAACAATAATTCTTATATAAAAGGGCTTGCCGCTTGCCGCATGGTCATCCATGCTATGAAGGTCGAAGATTTTCATAATATTTATATAAAAAACAATCAGGGTGTCATTTGTTACTGAGAATGAACACCCTGATTGTATCATGCAATATAGAAATACATAAATATAAAGTGGCAGATACTACCTCCCATCACAAACAAATGAAAAATTTCGTGTGAGCCAAAAAATTGATGAAGCGAGTTGAATACAGGGAGTTTTAAGGCATAGATAATCCCACCGACTGTATAGAGAATTCCGCCTGCTAAAAGCCATACGAAAGCAACATGAGGAAGTGCGCTCCAAAGAGTGCCAAAAACGAGCAGACATATCCAACCCATCGCAATATATAAGGAAGAGGAAAACCATTTTGGGCACGTGATCCACAATGCTTTTACCAACATTCCAATTAGCGCGATTCCCCACACCAGTGCCAAAAGAACATATCCAGTTTTGCCACCTAGAACGCTTAGGCACACAGGTGTATAAGAACCTGCAATCAGCACAAAGATCATCATATGATCGATTTTGCGAAATACTTGTAGAACTTTTCCGGTTACATTGATACTGTGATAGAGAGTGCTTGCTCCATATAGAAGTACCATGCTAATCATAAAGATGGCAAGTGCAAGGGCTGTAGTTTTTACCTGAGCCTTTAAGATCAGTGGTACAGCGGCAATGATGGCCATAAGACACGCAATAAAATGTGTGATAGCGCTACCAGGCTCTCGAATAGTTATTTGCATAAAATATCCCCCTTTCAAATGTGGTCATCACTGGGGTATTGATCGCTTATGATTTATGGCAATAGCATGGTTATGTTCATACTTCAGTACGTTTTTGCCATAATTCCTATAAGGTCAGTACAATAGTGTGACAAAAATTTGATAATAATATAAATAAAGAAATATATAACGTAGTATTAAAAACTATATGATGTTAAAAAGAATACTACGCTATATTATATGGAATGTCAAGGATAAAAATACGAAAAATTTTATTTTATTATTATTTTTTTGCAAGGATCTGGAAATATCAAACGTATTATTATAAAATAGACAAATAAAACACACGGTTTATAGTATGATAATGGAGGGAATATGATGAAAAGGAAATGGATTGTAGCAGCCGCAGCTATGCTTTTAGCATTGTCTGTAGAGGGAACCGCTTTTGCATGGGGACACTGTGCACGGCATGTAGATGCAAATGGAGATGGTATCTGCGATTTTGGAAGCCATCACTGCACTGGGTTTGTGGATGCAAATGGAGATGGTATTTGCGATTTTGGTGACAGCCATTGCGCACATTTTGTAGATGCAAATGGAGATGGTATCTGTGATTTTGGTGGACACCACTGTCCAGGCTTTGTGGATGCAAATGGAGATGGTATCTGCGATTATGGTGATTACCATTGTGCAGGCTTTGTGGATGCAAATGGAGATGGTATCTGCGACAATGGAGACTATCACTGCGCAGGCTTTGTAGATGCAAATGGAGATGGATTTTGTGATTATGGTGATAATCATTGTTCAGGCTATGTAGATGCAAATGGAGATGGATTTTGTGATTTTGGCGATCACCATTGCTTTGGCTATGTAGATGCAAATGGAGATGGTATTTGTGATGTCTGTGGCAATACAGGAAATCACAATGGGACATATCAGTCAGGTGCTTCTCAGACTGTACAACCGTCTCAGACAGTGCAATCTTATCAATATTACCAGCCCAATCAGACGTATCAGTATCCTACAACTACTTATAGAAGTTACGGAAGCCATCATTCAGGTAGACATCATGGAGGATGTAGATGGTAAATAGTCTGCTTCTTCTTATGATTGCATGATAAAATTGTTGTGAAAAAAAGCATCAAAGATAGCGTGATAGCTGTTTTTGGTGCTTTTACAAAGTGGAAAGTCATTGCAGGATAATAGGAAGATGAGAAAGGATAAGCCATGCGGACCGAGAGTGAAGCAGCACATGTATTGGAACTGTACGCAGATATGGTTCGGCGCATTTGTTTTTGCCATTTAAAGAATAAAGAGGAATCGGAGGATGTATTTCAGGAGGTTTTCTTAAAATACCTTCTTTATTGTGGCGAATTTGACAGCACAGAACATGAGAAAGCATGGTTTATCCGCGTAACTGTGAATGCTTGTAAAGATCAATTGCGATTTTTGCATCGTCATAGAACAGAACCCATTGATCTAATTACAGAGGAGGCTGTTTTTCAGGAGCCAGACATCGCAATTCTTGCGGCTGTATTATGCTTGCCAGAAAAATATCGTGATGTCATTTACCTTCACTATTTTGAGGGATACTCTGCGGCAGAGATTGGGCGAATGTTGCAAAAGAAGGAAAATACAATTTATTCACTACTTTCAAGGGGAAGACAGCTTCTAAAAGACAGCTTAGGAGGTGAGGAGTTTGAGTAATCGGATACGAGATGCGTTTATGGAAATTAGGGCAGAAGAAGAATTAAAGAAAAATACATTGGCATATTTGCAGCAAATTAGCTTGAAAAAGTCGAATAGTTCTTCTATAAATAAGTATCGGTTGATGCCAGCGGTTGCTGCTTGTGTACTGTTTATTTTTCTAAGCGGAATGGGAGTTGTGGTGTGGAGGCAACCTGTTTCCTATATTAGTGTAGATGTGAATCCTTCTATTGAGTTGGAATTAAATCGGTTTGACAGGGTTGTGTCATGGAATGTATATAACAAGGAAGGTGCAGAGATTTTAAAAGATCTGTCTGTTCAAGGAAAGTCGTACACAGAGGCGATTGAGATGATCTTGCAAAGTGCAGAGATGCAAAAGTACCTGAAAAAGAATGGGTTGCTAGAGTTTGCGGTCGCTTCCGCTGTAAATGGAAAAGAAATTGGTTTAGAGGTTGGAATAGAGAACATGGCGGTTTATGGACACTACGAATCAGAATGTGGTGTAACGGATATGGCAACAGCAAAAGAAGCCCACAACAACAATATGTCTATCGGCAAATATATGGTGTATTTAATGTTATCAGAGTATGATGAGACGTTGACGATAGAAGACTGTAGACATCAATCAATGGCGGAGTTGCATGATGATCTTCTGGGATATGGAGTCTCTCATCATGGACATGGAGGTATGAATTCTGTGAGTGAAGAATCCACCGCTCCTGTTTCAGACAGCAATAAAGGAAATGGAAGATATGGTCAATCGGGGCATCATCATAGACATTGAAGCCGCAAAGGAGGACAGCTTAGTCCTCCTCAATCACTTGGACTTCCAGATAATCAAAGTCAATTTCTTCAATAAAACTGTCTGCGGTAAAACGTGTTTTGTCATGTCTTTTAAATTCTGCGATGTTGGTGTCAAGCCAGATGGGCTTGCTTAGATCAAACTGATAACAGACATCTTCAAGCGCCCCAAAAATTTTGTGTGTGCGTGAGTCAGTGGCATCATTGCAAATTACAGTATCGCGCTGCATACGGTTGTCTTTAAAAATTCTTGCCCATAATCGGAACATGAAAATTCTCCTTATATCTTATATTGATAAAAATGTAGGTTTCTGCTTTTATCATAATCCACTTTACCATAAAAATAAATTGGAAAAAAGTAGAAGTTTTTTGTGTGTATAAAGTTTAATTGAAAAAACAGTCATGTTTCAATCGACAAATCCACAAGCATTAATCTACTTTCTGACAGCGAATGATTGTTATTTTTATTCATAAATTTGTTGTTTGGGACATATAATGTATTTTATCGGAAGTAATCTTTTACTTATACCATAAATGAGTATCAGTATACTGTGGAAAGAATTTTAAGGTAAAGAAGCAAAAAATAATGAGAGGTAAGACATGGAATATAGTGTAAACGGATGTTCGGACGTGGATAAATGGAAGGAAGTGATACTTGTATATAGTTCAGCACTCAGAGAAATTGGGACAAAACTTGAGATACTAAATGATGAGTTTCAGCATGTACATAGGTATAATCCTATTGAGCACATAAAGTCACGGGTAAAGACATCTGAGAGTATTGTCAAAAAACTCAAAAAACATGGTTACGAGTCTACCATAGAAAATATGGTAAAATATATCAATGACATAGCAGGGATTCGCATTATCTGTTCGTTTACAACAGATATCTACAGGATTGCGCAGATGTTGGAGAGGCAAAATGATATGAATATTTTGTCTATTAAGGATTATATTAAGCATCCTAAATCGAGTGGTTATAAAAGTTATCATATGATAGTGTCCATACCCATTTATTTGTCTGAGCGAAAAGTAGAAGCAAAAGTAGAGATTCAGATTCGAACGGTTGCAATGGACTTTTGGGCGAGTCTCGAGCACAAGATTAATTATAAGTTTGATGTAAATGTGCCAGGGCATATAAAGGAGGAACTTTATGAGTGTGCACAGATTGTTTCAGAACTTGATGCCAAGATGTTGTCTTTGAATGAGGAAGTAAAAGCGTTAGGAAACACAGCGCTCAGCACACAATGCTGTACGTTTCGTCGCCTGATATAATCATATAAAAAGGTTCTATAAATGAGGAGTGCCCCGACACATCCCGAAAGATGTGCCGAGGCTATTATGAAAAAATTTATCTATGTGTAATGAAAATAATTGGTATTACTATGAGTTAATAATATCATTAAATTGTGAATATATTATGAATAAATTGTTAGATTATTGTAAATGTGTATAATATAAAGGTCAAAACCCTCTCTCTTCTATACAAACTATACAGAGTAAGTGTGAGAAGAGTTTATAACCGCTTACAGCAAAGGTTGTTTCACAGAGAAATTCTAAGTCTCACACCTGTGAAAAGTACTTCTAACTGTCTGTGGCAGTTTCCGCTTGCAGCAAAGGCTGTTCACAAAGAACTATTAAGTTTCACGCCAAAGATTTGAGTCACAGCAAAGCTGTGACATGAAAGTTAGGGTGTTTTAAGGAAATACGTATAAAGTGTATGGGAACGTTTAAGGTGTATTTTCTTTTTTTACTACAGGTTGTAAGTTGATGAAAATAATGATACAATCTCTGTATCGGCAGTGAATCAAGTGTATGGACATACAATAGGAATAATGCAGAAAGGCACGGTTGACGGAATGGATAATTTTATGGATAAATTGGCACAGAAATTTAGTGCGCAGGAGTTGATTAAAGCAAATTCACAGGCAGAGGCCGAAGAGATGAAGCGGCTTCAGATCCAAGTGGCAGAATATGAAAAAATCTTGCAGGAGATGCGCAAATTAAACTACAAAAATACAGAGCTTTCAGAAAAATTAGATCGAATGATTGGCGATAATGCAGGGAAAATACAAGGCATGAAGGAGGACGAGCAAAAGCTAATCACTGCGCTTCGTGATTTGACAGATGAACAGACAAGAAATCGTGAGGCTGAACTTGCAAAGAAGGAGTCAGAGCGTGTTGCAAAAGAGCAGGAGGATGAGATCAAAAGAGCATCGGATTTAGAGGCAATCTCTAGCTTGCTCGAAAAGAAATTTGAGCGCTCGGAGGATTTTGTGCATAAGGAGAATGTCAAGGTATATCGAAATGTACAGGCAGTCGTAGTTGATGAACTAAAGAACTATACACAGAGTGCACAGACAGACAGAGACAAATTTAATACAAAGTTAAATCGTGCAGTATTGTTTAGTTTGGTGGCAATGCTAGCGTCCATTGTAAGTATGGTGGTGAGTGCATTGATCGCGGCAGGGATTATCAAATAAAGTGTTTGTATTCAAATCACACATTAATGGTAGAATAAACAATTTTGCTTTTGTATGGGGTTAATGTGAGAAGCGTTTCTGTTTGCAGTAAAGCTGCGACATGGGAGTTAGTGTGAAATATAAAATTTCACCCATCCTGATTGGAGTGCCCGCTAAAGCGGGCAGATGGGAGTTAGTGTGAAATATAAAATTTCACACAGGAAAAACGCAAAAGACTGCGTTTTTCATTTCTATTTGAGCCGCCAAAGGCGGCATGGGGGATTAATATGAGAAAACAATGTAGAAAAAGAATGACAACCATTTTGTTGACAGTAATCCTTGCGGGAAGTTTATTGATGGGGTGTGGTGGCAATTCAAGTAATGCAACAGTAAGTACAGAAAGTAGTTATAATACATCTGCATCGGCACCATCTGCATCTAACAACAGCAGTGGTGGAGTAGCACAGGATACATATATGAAAGAGGAACCTGTATATGAACAGGCAGAGGTAGAAAATGAGCAGGGACAGACACAGACGCAGAATAGTGATACACTGACGCTGTTAGAGGAAAAATTGGTCTATCACTGTGACTTAGATATTGAGACGCTTGACTATCCTACCACCATGACATCTATTAAAGAGACAATCAGCAAATATAATGGAGTGATTCAGTCAGAGAATGAGAGCGACAATGGAAGGGAATGGTACTATGAAAGCTATCGCAAGACTAGTGGTACATTACACAATTATCTTCAAGTGCGTATTCCATCTGAAAAATATGATGACTTTTTGAAAGAGCTTGATGGTGTGGGAAAGATTGTATCCAAATCCACTAGTGTGGATAACATTAGTCAGGAGTACTATGATACGGCCACGCAGATCGAAGCATTTCAGATTCAGGAAAGAAACTTGCTCGATATGCTTGAAAAGTGTGAGACAATAGAAGATATGCTCACAGTGCAGGAGAGATTGACGCAAGTGCAATATGAGTTGAATCGGCTACAAACCAACAGGCGTTACATGGATATGGATGTGGCATACTCTTATGTAAATATTTCTATATCCGAGGTGATGGAATATCGATCTGAAAAAGAACCTATAAAAACAAATACTTTTGTTGATCGTCTTCAGAGTACAATTAAATTAACTATAAGTGATTTCCGATTTTTCTTAGAGATGTTGTTGTTTTTATTGATTCGGCTGCTTCCATATTTGATGATTGCCGGAATCATCTGCTTCATTTTTAGAAAGAAAATCATGCGTTTTAGGGCTGATCGAAAGGCGGAGCGCGCCGCACACCAAGCTAGGATGCGGATGCGTCAGACAGCTATGCAATCACCTGTTGTACAATCACCTGCTATACAAAATCAAACCATACCAGACGCAACACCTAAAAATTTTGAGACACACGGGGACATTGTACAGAACAATGAACCACATCAGAACTAGTATTAGCAGATAAAAATAAGACGACGTGGGAAGGGAAAGCAAATGACACGCGATAAGGCATATCAGTTGATAGAGGAAGTAAAAGAAGTATTTGATATCGTACGTCTTGTGGATCCAGAAAGAATGGTGCAATACACAATAGATTCGCAAGGAGAACTCAAGGAGGGAGAAGAAGATTGCTATGCTGTGTGGGAACGTGATGTCCAGTGTGACAACTGTGTATCTAAAAGAGGATTTGCGCAGCAGGCCCAGATGACCAAATTTGAGTTTATAGGCGATGAGATGTATTTCGTCACTACCAAGTATATAGAGATAGAGGATAAGGCGTATATGCTAGAAATGATTAGCCTTATACAAGATAATGCATTTCTCGAAGCCTGTGGAAAAGAAGGGCTTGTGCAGAAATTAGCTGGATACGATGGAAAGATGTACACAGATGTGCTGACAGGGGCGCGCAGTCGTGCATATTTTGATGAAAAAAGGATGGATCTGGATAGAATATCTGCAATTGCAATGATTGACATTGATAGTTTGATTGAGGTGAATGAAGCACGTGGTACATCTGTGGGAGATCAGGCGCTTAGACAAGTGGCGGACAGTATTCGATCGTGTATTCGCAGAACAGATACACTGATTCGGTATGAGGAAGATGTGTTTATCTTGGCATTTTCTAGGATTACTTTTGATATATTTAAACGTCGTCTAGAGCAGATTCGCCAGACTATAGAGAAGATGGAAATCATAGGGTATCCAGACTTGCATCTTACTGTGAGTATTGGAGGGTATTTCAATCAAATAATGCCACCCAATGTTTTAGAAAAGGTGAATGTTTTTCTTGCCGAGGCTAAAAAAACATGTAATTGTGTGGTGGTAAAAAGTTAAGCTAACATGAGAAGAGTTTCTAACAGCTTACAGCAGAGGCTGTTTCGCAGAGAAACGCTAAGTCTCACGCTCATGATTGAAGAGCCCACAAAGGTGGGCAGATGGGAGTTCATATGGAAAAGAAAAAGGAGCGCGCAGTTGTATATAAGCAACAACAGATTGCAGCGGGAATATATGATATGTGGATACAGACATCCATTGCGTTGCAGGCAAAGGCAGGGCAGTTTATCAGTGTGTATACACAAGATTCATCAGCGCTATTACCGCGACCAATCAGTATTTGTGAAGTCGATAGGGAACATGAAAGATTGCGCATTGTATATCGCGTTGTGGGAAAAGGGACAGCAGAATTTGCATCGTATGAGACAGGACATTGTATTGATATTCTCGGAACACTAGGAAATGGATTTCCTCTTGAAGAAGCACGTGGAAAACAGGTGATTTTGATAGGCGGCGGCATCGGGATACCGCCAATGTTGGCGCTGGCAAAGGAGTTGAAAGACGCGACATCTGTAAAGATTGTGGTTGGTTATAGAAATCAGGAACTTTTTCTTGCGCAGGAGCTGTCACAATATGGAGAAGTCTATATTGCGACAGAGGATGGAAGTGCTGGCACAAAAGGAACAGTGTTAGATGCGATTGCTTCAAATGGCGTGAGTGCACAGGTGCTTTTTGCGTGTGGTCCTCTTCCTATGCTTCGTGCTGTCAAGGGGTATGCAGAGCAAGCAAAGATACCAGCCTATATTTCTCTAGAAGAACGAATGGCCTGTGGAGTAGGAGCGTGCCTTGGCTGTGTTGTCAAAACACGGCAAAAAGATTCACATTCTCATGTAAATAATGCGCGAATTTGTACAGATGGTCCCGTATATTTAGCATCGGAGGTAGAGATTGGATGAATACACAAATTACCATAGCAGGCGTATCTTTTAAGAATCCTGTCATGACAGCATCTGGAACTTTTGGTTCAGGTATGGAGTATGCGGAATTTGTTGACTTAAATACTCTTGGAGCAGTGGTTACGAAAGGAGTAGCCAATGTGCCTTGGGAGGGAAATCCTACTCCACGAGTACAGGAAACATATGGTGGCATGTTAAATGCCATAGGACTTCAAAATCCTGGAGTAGATGTGTTGATAGAACGTGACATTCCGTTTTTGAAGCAGTTTGATACTAGAATTATTGTGAATGTGTGCGGGCGGACACAGGCCGATTATGTGGAAGTAGTAGAAAAGCTTGCAGATCAACCAGTAGACATGCTGGAAATCAACGTTTCCTGTCCTAATGTAAAACATGGAGGTATTGCGTTTGGACAAGACCCCAAATGTTTGTATGACATCACAAAAGAAATTAAGAAAAAGGCGCGTCAACCAATTATTATGAAGCTCTCGCCTAATGTCACAGACATTGCCGAGATGGCACGTGCGGCAGAAGCAGCGGGAAGTGATGCGCTTTCGTTGATTAACACGCTTACAGGCATGAAAATTGATATATATAAAAGATGCTTTGCGCTTGCCAATAAGACAGGTGGTTTGTCGGGACCAGCTATTAAACCTATTGCCGTGCGCATGGTATATCAAGTGTCTACTGCGGTAAAAATTCCCATTATCGGCATGGGGGGCATAGCAAATGCACAGGATGCTATAGAATTTTTGATGGCAGGTGCTACAGGAGTGGCTGTTGGCGCGATGAATTTTGTGAATCCTTATACGACAGTGGAAGTAGTAAAAGGCATAGAAGAGTACATGGAACAGCAAAAAATTGCAAATATTACGGATATCATAGGATGTGTGAGATAAAAATCCGCAAAAAGGCATAAAACTTCTTTGACAGACATACATTTAAGTATTCAAAGCGATATCATGTATGCCGGGAGGGCCTTTCTATGGAGCTGTTAAAAAAGAATGTACACACGGAACGGATAAAATCAAAGGCACTTTTGCAGATACCACTGGAGATGGACATCAATGTGTCTGATGCGAAACCGGATGTGGCAAAGGTGATCTACAACAGCGGCAAGATAAAAATAGATGAGATTAAAACAGGAATGAATAAGATCTGGGTAAAAGGAAAGCTGTGCTATCAGTTATTGTATCAGGTAGATGGGAATGAAAGTGCCGCTTCCTTTGAGTCCGTTTTGTCTGGTATAGAAGGGGAGTTGCCCTTTAATGAAGAAATATATTTGGATAAGATTGAAGGACAGGATAGAGTAGTATGCCGCACAAAATTAGATGATATGCGAATTCATCTGATTAATTCTAGAAAGCTTAGTATTCAGGCTGTCATTACATTAGAGCCACAAGTAGAGGAAAATATTGCTGAGGAGTTGTGTGTAGAGTTGGATGGAATGGGAAACACAGAGGACAAAACAGGCATGAACAACAGCCTCGAGTATCGGAAAAAAAGCTTAGAATATTTAGAAACTGTAGTGAAAAAGCGCGATCTATCTCGTATTCATGAGGAGACAAAACTGCCAGCGGGCATGCCAGATATTGGGAGCGTGTTGTGGAAAAGCATCGATGTGCGCAATATGAACTTTAGACCTATGGAGGAAAAGTTAGGCATCACAGGGGAGCTCGGGGTCTTTATCGTGTACAAGGAAGACAGTACAGACAAGATTAACTGGTATGAAACCATGATCCCTTTTAACAATAGTGTGGAGTGTCAAAATAGCAGAGAAGGTATGATGTCAGATATTTATTATGATATCGGACATGAGGAAATTACAATACGTGAAGATACAGACGGAGAACTGAGGGTAATCGGCATAGAGACAACTTTGGAATTGGAGATTAAGCTGTATGAGAAGCAGAGTACCTCAATTGTGGCAGATGTATATGGAGTGAGCTGTGAGGTTCAAGCGGGTGTTGCTACAAAAGAATTCACAGACCTGTATGCCGAAGTCAACATGGAGGAAAAGCTCGTTCGCAGTATACGGTTAGAGGACACAGAACCTAAATTGTTGCAGATTTGTCGGTGTGATGCAAAAGTAAAGACAGAGGAAGTAGCTTGCAATGGAAGTCAATTAAAAATTAGCGGCGAAGTGGAGTTGCAGATTTTATATGCGTCCAGTGATGAAAAGGCAGGGTTGTATCCAGTCCATGACACTGTGCCATTTGAATTGACAAAAGAGGTTGCAGAATTAGATACTGTACAGTTCCTACGGTGCGGTGCAGTCGTGCAGATTGAGCAGCAGACAGTCGGGATTAAGGATAGCACACAGTTAGAGTGGCGTGGAAGTATGGGAGTAAATGTTCTTATTTACATCAGTAAAAGGGAGGATATTCTCACAGAACTTAGCATATCACCGATTAATGCGGCTGTACTTGAAAAATTGCCAGGATTTGCTATATATTATGCAAAACAAGGTGATTCTTTGTGGCAGATTGGCAAGAAGTACTATGTGGGTGTACAGCGGATTAAGGAGATGAATAATCTTACAAGTGATGAGATTAAGGCAGGGGATAAACTTTTGATTGTCAAATAGATTTGTTTGTACCGGTTTGGTTGTTAGGACTAAGCCGGTGTTTTATGCCAAAAGACTTACCAAGAAAAAGAGTCAGCAATGCTACCAAAAATCTGGCTAAACTTATAAAAGAAATTGTAGAAAGTAAAAGCAGGTCTAAAGACCTGCTTTGTAAATATCATTTATTCTGTTTTTGCGACAACAGTTCCATCCTCTGTGGTAGTAACTTTATCAGCAGAATTGCCCTGATTGTTGGAGCCTGTTGTTGGCTTGTCCTTAGGAGGCTCTTCAGGTTTAATCAATTTGTCAAGTTTCTCAAGTACAGAATCATAAGTGCGTTGAGAAATTTCAGGAAGTTTTCCGCCCCATGTCTTTTCAGCTTGTTTGTAACCCTTTATAAAAGCATCACGCATCTTCTCAAGAGCAGATTGATCGCTTCCAGCTAATGCAGTGGCAAACTGTACAATGCGGTCAGAAGTCTGTTTTACACCCCAATAACCATCCTCAGAAATATCTTCCTGTGCCTTTTTCTTGGTTGCAGCATCTACAGTAAAGTCACCCTTTGCGAGGAATTGCCAAATGTTATTGGCAGCGCCAAATGTATTGGTCTGCTTTGACATCATATCACGAACTAGATCTGTGAGTTGAGATTGACGTTTTTCTTGGTCAGCCTTAAGCTGTGCCACAATCGCTTTTCTGTCATCTTCAGAAAGCTTAGATTTGTCATATACAGCAGCAGAGTTACTATTGGGTTTTTCTGTGGACTCAGAACTAGTGTTTTTGTCTACAACAGCCTCTGTAACTTTGTCTGTGGTAGTGCCTGATGCTGGCGTTTTGTCTTTTTCGGTAGTATTAGTTATATAAGCATCACTGATGTTAGTGCTTCCTATTCCTGTTACGCTCATGTGAAATCCCTTCCTTTCTGGATATAATCCTTAAAATAAAAATCCTTCCGTGGTTGATAAAATGACATGTAAAGAATACCAAAAACTGGCACTTTTTTATTTTTAGTATATATCGGCATAAATTCTTAGGAACTTAACAGGTAATAGAAAAAAATTATAAAAAAATTAATTAAAAGTAGGCAAAGCACAATCACGCTGAGAAACTAAAAATTATTCAAGTCTTATTGATTATCTTGTGGAAACTCGTGTGTGAATATGGTATTATATGATAAGAAAGTGTTTTAAGTCTATCAACAAAAGATGGCACTTCGTACATGCATCATATTGCAAAAGGTTTGATTGGTTTGCTATCTATGTGAACAGATAGTAAGCATCATACTTGATCTGCCATTTGACGGGCCGTATGGCCATCCATACTATGAAAGTTGTCCTTTATTTTCATAGTAAAATAGCAGCTTAGAAATTAAAAAATAAATAGAAAGGTAAGATAACAATATGCCAAGTGTAAGTATTGAAAGAGTGATTGAAAAGCTCAAACTCACCAATCTCACGCCCCAAATTGACGTGACTAATATAAAAATCTCACAACCCGATATCAATAGACCAGCTTTGCAGTTAGCGGGTTATTTTGAACATTTTGCGGAAACAAGACCTCAGATCATTGGTTTTGTAGAGTATTCCTATATGGAGTATCTTCCAGAGGAGAGAAAACGGGAGGTTTATCCTAAACTGATATCCAAGAATACTCCCTGTATTATTTTTTGTAGAGATTTGCAGCCAGATGAGATTTTTATGGAGACTGCATTGACAAACAATGTTCCAGTATTGAGGACAGATAAATCAACATCCGCATTTATGGCAGAGATTATTCGTTGGTTAAAGGTGCGTCTGGCACCCTGCATCTCTGTGCATGGTGTTCTTGTGGATGTGTATGGTGAAGGTGTTCTGATTACAGGTGAGAGTGGTATCGGCAAGAGCGAGGCAGCACTAGAATTGATTAAGCGTGGGCATCGCCTTGTATCAGATGATGTGGTGGAGATTAGAAAAGTGAGTGATGAAAGTTTGATTGGTTCTGCGCCAGACATCACACGCCACTTTATCGAGTTGCGCGGTATTGGTATTATTGATGTTAAGACCTTGTATGGTGTACAAAGTGTTATGGATACTACCAATATCAATCTTGTGATTCGGTTGGAGGATTGGGATAAAGAAAAGAAATATGATCGGTTAGGGTTAGAAGAAAATTACACAGAATATCTTGGAAATAAGGTTGTGTGCCACAATATTCCAATTAGACCAGGTAGAAATTTGGCAATTATTTGTGAGTCGGCAGCAGTAAATTATCGTCAGAAAAAGATGGGATACAATGCAGCACAAGAGCTATATCAGCGCGTTCAGAATTCCTTGGGAAAACCACGTGATGAGGACGAAGAAATCGAAAGAAAATGAAAGGAGAGTTTGTAATGTCTCAGTATTGTTTTGGTATTGATGTGGGTGGAACTACTGTAAAAATAGGACTTTTTTCTTCGGAGGGAACTGTACTTGAAAAGTGGGAGATCCCAACTAGAAAAGAGAACGATGGAAGCAATATTATACCTGATGTAGCAAATGCAGTCCTCAAAAAAATGGAAGAGAAAAAGATTGAAAAGGATGCAGTCATAGGCGTTGGGATAGGTGTGCCAGGTGCTGTGGATGATGCTGGAGTGGTACACAGAGCAGTTAATTTGGGTTGGGATGTTATAGATATTCATCATGAACTGGGAAATCTTCTTCAAATGCCCGTAAAAGCAGCAAATGATGCCAATGTCGCAGCGCTAGGAGAAATGTGGCGCGGAGGTGGAGAAGGTTGTCTAAATATGGTGCTTGCCACAATAGGCACAGGAGTGGGAGGCGGAATTATTGTAGATGGCAAAATGATTACAGGTGCTACAGGAGCAGGAGGAGAGATTGGACATATTCATCTGGTAGATGATGAGCCAGATACTTGTGGATGTGGCAATCATGGTTGCCTAGAGCAGTATGCATCGGCTACTGGTATAGTGCGAATCGCCAAAAGGAAGCTGGCTGCAACACAGTCAGACAGCAGTCTGCGAAAGGATTTGGAGAATGGAACCTTGAGTGCTAAGGCTGTTTTTGATGCAGTGAAAGCAGGTGATACAGTAGCGTGTGAGATTGCAGAAGAATTTGGAAGCTATCTAGGGAAGGGACTTGCCGCAATCGCAGGAGTAGTTAATCCAGAAGTGTTTGTGCTAGGTGGTGGTGTGTCAAAGGCAGGAGAAATCTTGTGTACGTATGTGTCAAAATATTATCAAAAGTATGTATTTCACGCTAGCAAAGAGGCTCAGTTTAAACTTGCAAAACTGGGAAATGATGCTGGAATCTATGGTGCAGCAAAACTGATACTAGATTAAAAAGTATAAAAATATAGAGGTCTGTAAAAGTGGAAAGAGAAAAATTGCTTCATAAATTGTCTAATGTAATACCATCACAGCAGATACTTACAAAAGAGTGCATGGCACAACATACTACTTTTCGCGTAGGCGGACCAGCGGATTTGTTTGTAGAGATTGACACGGCGAAACAGCTTCAAGCTGTTCTGGAGGTGTTGCGTTTAGAAGGAATTTCTAAATTAAATCATGATTTTTATCTGATAGGAAACGGAAGCAATTTGCTGGTGAGTGACAAGGGAATTTGTGCAGTGGTACTTCATTTGTCAAAGCAATACAGTCATATTACTGTAGAGGGAGACACATTGTTGTGTGAGGCAGGTGCGACACTTGCATCAATTGCAAAGGTAGCATATGACCATGCACTTTCAGGATTTGAATTTGCATCGGGGATTCCTGGAAGTCTTGGAGGGGCTATTGTAATGAATGCGGGGGCCTACGACAAGGAGATGAAGCAGGTGGTAGAGCGTGTCAGGCTCATGACACCTGATGGGATGATTGTGGAGAAAAATACAGAGCAAATGCAGTTTTCGTATAGACACAGCATTGTAAAGGAAAAAGAGTTCATTGTAGTGGACGCATTAATACGATTAGAGAAGGGGGAACCATCTGAAATTCAGAGAAAGATGGAGGATTTAGCGACTAGAAGGCGTACAAAACAACCGCTTGAGTATCCGAGTGCTGGTTCTACCTTTAAACGTCCCACAGGATATTTTGCAGCAAAATTGATTGAAGATGCAGGGCTTCGCGGGTTTTCTGTAGGAGGAGCACAGGTGTCTACCAAACATTGTGGTTTTGTGATTAATCAAAACAATGCCACTGCGCAGGAGATCTATACACTAATTAGAGAAATACAAAAAAGGGTATATATAACATCAGGTGTCACTATAGAACCAGAGGTTATATGTCTTGGATCGTTTGTGGAATGAGAGGTCTAATTTAGAATGAGAGTAGTGTTTGTCACTGGCATGAGCGGCAGTGGAAAGTCTACAGCGATGAAAATGCTAGAAGATGCGGGGTATTATTGTGCAGATAATATGCCTGTACCGCTGATTGAGAAGTTTATGGAGCTTCTTGCTATGCCAGACAATGGAATACAAAAGGTGGCATTGGGAATTGATGTCAGAGCAGATCAGTCATTTGAGGATGTCAATCAGCTTGTAGCGCGTTTGCGGCATGCATATACCTTTGAAATTTTATTTCTCGAGTCGGCAGACCGTGTGTTGCTAAAGCGTTACAAGGAGACGCGGCGCGTTCATCCGTTGTCAGTAGAGGGAGATTTATTGAGTGGCATTGCGCGGGAGCGCGCTTTGCTCGCTAGTATCAAACGGTCAGCAGAGTATATTATAGACACAACCAATCTGCTCACCCGTGAACTTAAGGCGGAGTTAGACAGAATTTTTGTCAGCAATCAGGCATACAATAGTTTGATGGTCAATATTATGTCCTTTGGCTTTAAGCACGGGATTCCGCAGGAGGCGGATTTAGTATTTGATGTCAGATTTCTTCCCAATCCATTTTATATAGATGAACTAAAGCATAAGACAGGACTCGATAGAGAAGTGCAGGAG
>CAJUHQ010000009.1 GCA_910586095.1 uncultured Lachnospiraceae bacterium
TCTGTCTGGTCATGTGTAACGTAAATGATAGTAGTACCTAATCTCTGATGTAATTTAGCGATCTCAATACGCATCTGCACACGCAATTTTGCATCCAAGTTTGAAAGAGGCTCATCCATCAAGAACACTTTAGGATTACGCACAATAGCACGTCCCATAGCAACACGCTGTCTTTGTCCACCAGACAAAGCCTTTGGTTTTCTGTCAAGAAGTGCTGTCAGGTCAAGGATCTTTGCTGCCTCTCTAACCATTTTATCTATTTCATTCTTAGGAACTTTTCTCAATTTCAAACCAAACGCCATATTGTCATATACAGACATATGGGGATACAGAGCATAGTTCTGGAATACCATTGCGATATCTCTATCCTTAGGCTCAACATCATTAACTAGTCTGTCGCCAATCTTTAACTCGCCTGAAGAAATATCCTCAAGACCTGCAATCATACGAAGTGTAGTAGACTTACCACATCCTGAAGGACCAACGAAGATGATGAACTCCTTGTCTGCAATCTCAAGGTTAAAATTTTTAACGGCTTCAAATCCGTTAGGATATACTTTGCAAACGTTCTTCAATGATAAACTTGCCATTTTGAAATGCCTCCCAATTTTAGTTTTTGCCCGCTGAAAACATCTTCCGTATGCCTTCAACACATTATTTTTTACATATGATTAGTATATATTAAAATTCCCTAAAATGCTATGCCATAAATCCACAAATATTCATATGACCTTCTGTAAAAGTTGCTAACCGCCTACTGTCATTTTGTTAAATCATTCTTTCCAATAGACAATTTGCTTAACTTCACAACACAATACTATACAGATTAACCAACAGATTTCTCAAGTTTATACTTTATTGTTCTTTCTCTGCACTTTTTTCAGCCACTTCAATAAACCTACCATCTTGAAATACCTTAGAAGGATGATTCCTTTCGTCAATTATACTATCTTCTTCATTCTCTATAGGCTCACTTTGGGCAAATATACCTTCATCTGAATCCTCTGTGTCTTGCTCTACCTGCTCAAATGCTTCCTCATACTTGCGAAATACTTTTAGGAGCAAAATTGCCTTAAGATAAAGTACACAACCAAAACCTAAAAGAAACAGGGCTGGCATAATCCTAGGAATAAAATAAAAAATGACAATAGGAATTGCATAAGTAGCAATTAGCAAAAAAGTTGTTGGCAGATGTGACAAGGCCATCAAAAACGAATTTTTTATTGTGTTCTTGACAGTATTCATAAAATGTGCTTGTAGCGCAAACATGTAAACGGCCCCCATCAACAACACAATGGTTACGGTAATCATACACATTAACATCCATTTTGGAAATGCTAAACCAGAATAAAGAACAATGCGATAATCAAAAAACAAAATTATTATTGCTGCTAGCACAATTAGCCACATAATCGTCGCTTGCTTAAAATTTTCTCTAAATGCTTTCCAAAATCCTCTAATAATATAACTCTCCTGATCCCTGACCATCTTAAATCCGATATAATACGCTGCAGAAAAGGACGCTCCTATGGTGATAATTGGCATACAAAAAAATATAAAGAGCATGTTGAGTATCATGATATCGGCAATTTTATTTAAAAAATTCATTAATGGGCTGTCTAACTTAAACATTATTAATCCTCCGCTTTAGTTTCTTGCTAGTATGCTGCTGCACAAGCATTATGTAAAGCTCTTGTATACTTGATTGTAATTTCTCAATAACTTCTGATGCGTCACAAGCGTGGTTTCTGCTTTCTGAACTGCCCGCTCCATAATCTCATCGAAATGTTTTAGAAATGTATCTGTGACAATTCCATCGTACTTACCTGTGATAATACCCTCATTGAGCTCGTCTACCACTTCCTGTTTCGTATGGGCTTCTCTGTATGGTTTTTCCTCGATTGCGTTGACCACCTGCTCCGAAATCTGTAAGATCGCTTCCTTGTTTCCCATAGCGCTTCCCTTTAGTGCATGTGGATATCCGCTGCCATCAAAACGTTCATGATGTGCTGCCGCTATTTTGATAATCTCCTGTGACAATTTGCCCTCTAATGTCTTTTCCATAATTTCAACATGTGTCTTTATGAAATTTTTCTCCTCATCATTTAGGCTTCGTGGTGCATTCAACAAGGAAGAAGGCATGGCAATCATACCAATATCATGCAATAGTGCTGCATAGTATACCTCGTTTTTATCATTTTCACTTAACTTTAATTTTCTACAAAGCTCACGACATACATGGATGGTTGCTATCGTCTCTGATACCATTCTCTCATTGCGAAGCCCTGTACAGTACATGAGCATTTTCAAATACCGCTCTTTCTCATCATCAGAAAAAAGTACATACTCTAAACTTTCACTGTACTCTTCCTTATACGTTCTATCGGCAAGCTTTGTGAAAATATCATATTTCTTGACAGTCTGTTCTAACAGTTCGCAAACTTCTGGATCAAATTTGCTTCCTGAATACTTTTGTAACATCTTATAGTCAAACTTTTCTCCAAAAGAACGCTGCCAGATATCCATCATCTCTGCTACCTTGAGCACTTCCATTTCAAAACGATATCTGTAATCCATATCTTTAGTGCGCGTATAATCCATATGATGATATAGTACCATCTTGGACTGTTCCTCAAGTGGAGACAAATACTTAAGAAACAGGTATCCATACACTGTATGTGGTATCGAATTCTTTGTCTCAAAAGTCAGTTGCTTGCGTACATCATCTGTCTTGTATGCACCTATATCATGGAGTAGGGCAAGTGTCATATAATCTGCAATCTCATATCGCTCATACGTTTGTCTTGTTTCAAGCATTTTTGACATAATGTAGCTCACTCTCATGCAATGATGTGACAAGGGCTTATCCATAAGCCGCATAGTCTCGTATATCAAATTTACTATATTCCTGCTTGTAATGTATTCTACTACCATTTCTTCACCCTCTCATAAACATTAAAATCGGTTGATTATGCGCTTCATTGGCGTAAATCGTATTCCGTCATTGACCTGCTCTACATCTGTATCCTGAAAACCAATATGATGATAAAAACCTATTGCGTAAGGCGCGGCATTAACTGTGACATAATGATGTCCCTCCTCCTTGAACACATAACTACATACATATTCTATCAACTGCCTCCCAATTCCCATTTTGTGATATCGCTCTTCCACAAAAAGCAATGAAATATGTGTCTCATTTCGAAGGCTAATCATACCGACCATTTGCTTGCCATCATAGGCCCCAAAAAGCTGATAGGCTCCCATTACAAACATCCTGTGCAGTATAGTGTCTGTGACAAAATCTTGAAAGCTTCCTATTCCCTGTGGGGTATAGTCCTTTGCCTCAAACCGCATAAATGTGCGCCACGCGAGTGCCATTGCATCCTCCCACTCATGTCGGTACGCGGGACGAACAATGATCTTTGCTGGTTTTAGCACACTTCCTCTACCGTTATGTCTCCATTCCAATTTTGTGTTCCCTCTTTCACACTTTCTGTCATGTCTCTAGACTCTCTTTATCCGTGCTGCCAACATCAACGCGAACAAAATCGACACTCCATAAAAATATCTCAATATAGTATAACACATATTTTTGAAATTGTATATTTTTTATAGAACTCTTTTTCCATCCTTTTATAAAAGTCTGATCGACAATCCATAAGGTACTTGTCTTGATAAAAGGAACTTGACATTCTTTCTCTGGATGCTTGTGTGCAATCGAGTAGGAAAGACTTTTCCTACTCTCCGCGTGCATAAAAAACACAGGCCTGTATTCACAAAGCCTGTGTTCTATCCATTCTGTCTATTATTGGCACACAAGAAATTTCTCAAGTGCCGCAACTGCCTCTCCCTCATCGTTCCCATTAGCGGATATTGTCACATTCATGCCCTCAGAGGGGTTAAAGGCAATAATTCCCATGATGCTTTTTGCATTGATCTTGTACTTATCATACTCCAAAAGAACTTCACTTTTGTACTGGCTTGCAATCTGAACAATCTCTGCCAGCGGATGATCGTACCGCTTTTCAATGTTCTTTACCATTACTTCTCTTTTACACACATCGAATCCCTCCGTCGTTGTTAGATGCCTTGAGAACTGTCTAAACAAGAGAACAGTTCCTTACCGTTATTACTATTTTTCATCAAAGCCTATCATTTCAACCATGCATTATTTTCCCTCTTTTAAAGGGAAAAGTCAATGATTTTCCTTAAAATTTTTCTCAAGAGGCTAAAAACCGTGTTTTTCACGAAAAACAGCCTTATTTTAAGTATTTCATTAGTATTTTCTGCAATACATCAATATCAATCGGCTTAGACATATAGTCATCAAAACCCTTATTTATATATTCCTCCATAGCTCCAGCAACCGCATTGGCTGTCAAGACCACAATTGGAGTACGATGACTAACGCTTTCAGTATGTTTGTGAAGATACAACATCAAATCTGTTCCACTGACTTGTGGCATCATATCGTCTGTGATAATTAGATCATAAACTGTCTGGTTTAATTGGTCAATAGCAGCCTGTCCGCCATCTGCGCGTTCCACTTGTATTTCAAGCATCTCAAGAATCGAGGCAATCACCTCCAGATTCATCTCATTGTCATCCACAACAAAGACACGCTTGCCAGGATACGTCGCCAATTCGGGTTCTATTTCTTCCTTAACATTTCCAAAACTTCCAAACCGTCTCTTATAGTCACCAATAGGTGCCAGTGAAACTACTTGTTGTGGCATGATTACCACAAAAGAAGCTCCCTTACCATACTCGCTATTCACACCAATCTTTCCATTCATGAGCTCTACTAGACGTGACGTGATGGGAAGTCCTAATCCAGTTCCTTCAATCGATCTATATTGAATCTTCCCATTTTGTCCATCAAGCTGCTCGAATTCTGTAAAAATTTTAGTAAAATCCTCCTCTTTAATTCCTATCCCACTATCAGATACCCGAAATTCCAAAATTATTTCTTGATCGTTCACCATTTCCTGTTTTCCAGCAGCTAACTCAACCCATCCTTGTGTAGTGTATTTGACCGCATTAGTCATTAAATTCGTCAATATTTGTTTGATACGTATTTCATCTCCATGTAGTAAGTCTGGCAAACTATCATCTATATCCAGCCGCAATTCAAGTTGTTTATCCTCTGCTCTTTGTTGTATCATAAGAAGCACATCATTGAGTATGGTAGAAAGAGAATAGTCTGACTCTACAATATCAAGTTTGCCTGCCTCTATCTTTGAAAAGTCTAGTACATCGCTGACTAATGCCAAAAGCGTTCGACCGGCACTTTGTATATTTGCTGCATATTCTTTGATCGTGCGATCATGTGCCTCATGTAAGATCATCTCATTCATGCCGACAATGGCATTTAAAGGCGTTCTCATTTCATGGGACATATGAGATAAAAAGCGGCTCTTTTGTTCACTTGCCTCCTCAATAGCTTCCTTCTCGCGCTGCATAATCATTTGGGTGGCTTCTTTGCGCATACTATTAAATTCATGATGACACTTAACGATCCAAATCAGCATACAAGTGCTAAATACCAAAAAGCCACACCCAAATACTACAGAGGATGGATACACGACATTTCTCCAATAGAACACAATTCCCACTATAGCAGTCACAAAAATTGCTCCGATTCCTATTAGCACTTCTCCTGAAAAGATCATCTTCTCCTGCCAAAAACTTACTATACACAACAGACTACCAACTATAATAATAATATGTACAGGCATATAGAAGTTTGTCATATTATATGCAAAACATACAAAACCTATGACACCCATGATGACCAACAAAAATTCAATGGTGGACAATACCATATATCGCATATGTCCTGGAAAAAATGCATGCCTAATAAACAACATAAATGGAATCGGCAACAAGAAGAACGACAGTGCATTCACCCAGCTAATCATAAACGTTTTCTCTATAAAAATATTTAAACTGACACTGTCAGTACTTAAATAAACTACTGCTAATGCCATAAATATATTGAGCCATTTTGTTGATTTTAGATCAGTGTCTTCCCCTGTAAGGAAAAAGAACACACTCAAAATCAGGCTAATCATTGTAAGAAATACAGCAATCAGACAAATGAATAGGTTACTTCGCGATTTGCGAACCATATATCGAACAATCCCATAACGATCTCCCATAACAGGATATTGTATAATGACATGATCCTTTTCAACTACGGAATGTAATTCAATCGTAATACAATCACCTGTCTGCATCCCCTGGGTTGACATTTGATGGAGTAAATCCATTTTTATCGCATAGGAACGATACTTCTCTTTAAAAGAACTTTCATACCATACCTTGTCATTTACATATACTTTAACATCTTGAGCCCGCGATCGAAAACATAGAAATTCCTCGTGGCTTGGGGTATCTTCTAGCACCTTTTTTATTTTTATATATCCGTCCTGAGCTTGGGCCTTTAGACAATACCCATTGATAGTAGGTACTAAAGAAGATTCTGCGTTCGTGTCATCATACCAGGATTCTCCAAACCACACATCATTTTTTCCCAAGTCTCTAAAACGCCCTTGTATTGGTGCATCTCTATAGATCCACATAGTTATTATCGCTATAATAGTCAAAAAAATTCCCCACACAAACTTGCTGATAAGACCAAAATCACATTTTTTGTAGATATTCCAAAACCAATTTTTCATTATAATAACCATACTTCTTTCTTAATCTGCGAATAATATTAATTGCCTTCAAGTACAAATTCACATCAATCCCCCTTTGTACTTGTCTTCTATATACTCCCACATATAACCCACACCAAATATTGTTTTGATATAACTTTGCGCACCTAATTTTTCTGTCAATGTCTCTACAATCCCCGCCAACATAGATTCGCTAATATTAACTCTACTTTCTGTTCTTAATCTACTTATCAGTGCCTTTTTCTTTAGGACAATCCCTTTGTTTTCTATCAACATACGCAACAAAGCCTGTTCCATTAAAGTAAGCCTAATCTGTTTTCCTGCCTTGGAAAATTTTCCTTTTTCAAAATCAAACAGATATTCATCTATCAACATGCGCTGCTCATACTTTATGCTACATGGATAGGCTGAGCCAGTTGCCTCAAAACGTCCGCTTGCCTTAAAGCCAATATTCTTTCTTTTTCGATCAAACTGTGTATATATTTTTGCCAACAGCACAGCCGTGCTAAAAGGCTTTGTCACATAATCCATAATGCCCTGGCTTCCTAACTCAACCGCATCTGGTTTCCTGTTATTAGGCACAATCGCGATAACAGAAGCATCTTTTGACTTATATGTTCCTCTTCTAATCTCATATATCAAATCATAGCTATCACCATCTGATAGCTCAGTGTCCACTATAATCACCTCATAAACTTCTCTGTCTAATAGTTCTATCGCGGCTGCTATTGTATCGCAGCCAGTAAATTCTATCTCGTTGTCTTTAATAGATTCATCTAATCTTTCCATGAGCACGAAATCAGGCTCGATAAGCAATATCCTATTCATATTCAAGTCTTACCTTTCTGCATTGATTGCTATTATCCTGTTGCAATCGAGTAGAAAATGTTCTTCTACTCGTCGCGCGCCATGCGCCACTTTAGCAGCATATCTTTTGTGCATAGAGCTACGCATAAACAATAATCCCCCTATCTATATTATCAGGGGGATTATTGTGTTTTATTTTATTAATTGCAGACTTGTCATTATATGACTCTTATATAAGTATGCTATTGAATTATATCTATTATGCAGTATCAGCAACTACTAACTATCATTCTACGCTGCCTTCCCCCTTCTGTATCAAATTATACACTATTCCACCAATTATTCAATTATTTTTCACAAAATACCAAAAACCCTTCTCATTTATACTGCTGTCAACAGCCCCACAAACCAAGTTTGTAAACACACCATAACATAATTGTCAAAAAAAGTTCAAATGTTTGGTCAAATAGACAGGGTAATAACATTATGAAGGGGTATGGCCAAACGATAACCACTTATTTCTTGTAAATATAAAAAGAAAATTTTTATACGAGCAAACCTGCAAGAATAACACTGGCAATCAATCCTGCACATGTTGACAACAGTGCTCCCCCTAATGTCCATCTAGTCTTTGTTACTTTGATCGCCATAAAGTAAACTGACATCGTATAAAATACCGTTTCTGTACTGGCAAGTGCTAACGAAGTGGCAAGACCTGCAAATGAATCTGTTCCGTATTCCTTAAAAATATCGAGTGCTAGTCCGGTTGCCGCAGATGAGGAGAACAATTTTACTACAAAGAGTGATACCAGCTCGTTAGGAAATCCATCAGCAAAATAGCCTATCACGATTCCTAGATACTTACCTGCAAATTCTAGAAAACCAGATGCTCTAAGCACACCCACTGCAACCATTAACCCAATAAGAGTTGGCACAATTCCTGCCACCGTCTTTATTCCTTCTTTTGCACCTTTTGTAAAACAAGCATAGATATCCTTCTTTTGTGATAATCCCATAGCAACGATATAAAATATTAATGCTGGAATCAACATGTTTGATATTTGAGTCATGGCATCTGCCCTTTCTGCGTTTCCCTAAAATATATTCGCAGACTATAAAAATGATACCTTGTGAAACATGTTCATCTATGCTATGGAAATGACTTTTACTTTCTTTTACTTTCATAACAAACTCGCATCATATTCGATCTGCCGTTTGACAGCCGCATGGACATCTATAATAAGCTCACAACATACAATTCCTCAAATATCTTATACCATTTCAGACCGTATGACCATCTATGTTATGAAAGTTGTCCTTTACTTTTATAACATAGATGGTCATACAAACTGACAAACCTCACAATCCAAATTCAATGTAACTCCTACTCACTTTACTGTAAAAGTCTCGATCTTCAATCAGGACTGCGCACTTGCTGCGCTGTCCGTACACGCGCCATGCTGCTTGTTGCATGTGTGCATCAGGTTCTAAACGCCTACTTTCATTTATGGTGGTGCAGTTATGGCTGCATGGGCGTTTAGAAAGCGTACCCATCAAAATATAAAAGTTTTTAGCTTAGCTCAAATTTATCGAATATAAGTTTGATATCTTATAAAAATATATACTCTATCAGATGTATATACGATACTATTTTTTAAATATGCTTAAATTTAGTACTTTCTTCCTATATATTTTTATTATATTTCAGAGTATATTGTGCTATGTGTTAAAAGCACTCTAGTAAATAAAAAACATATCACTATATGAAAAACTGATTAATAGACAACGATAAGGAAATTTACCTTATTTATGATAAGAACGGAGGAAACTTATATGGTTAATTTTGCTTTTTGCTGTGAACAAGAAAATGAATTGAATTTTATGAAGGCTCAGATCGAACAATGCTTTTTACAAAAGGGAATCACAATAGCCATTCGCTGCTATCAAAGCGCATATGAACTAGAACGATGTCTTCATTGCAACTGCCCTGATATTCTTATTTATAATATAGAAGAACAAAATGGACAAATACGCGCAGCGGCAATTGCTGCCAAAAGACTCAATAAAAAATTAATCTCAATTGTTACCAAAAGTCGCCATTACAGTCCTTCGATAGAGGACAGTCTACTGGAACCTCTTTATATAATGCCCGAAAAAAATAAACGCCATCTCTGGGCATATGCTTATCGCGCCTATGAGACATTTCTCGATGATGAAAACTCCTTTTCCTACTATGTGCGACCAGAATATATTCATATTGCAGTGAAAGATATCCTATATTTTGCATCAGAGGGAAGGCGCACGCATGTCATATATAGCGACAGTCATGACACGTTCTATCAGAAATTAGATGAGATAGAAAAACATATTCGTCACAAAAATGGACAATTTCTGCGCATCCATAAATCTTATCTAGTCAATGCCAGCTATATATCAGGATACACGCGTGATTATGTGGCATTGACTACTGGAGAAAAACTGCGTATCAGTCGGTATGAATATTATCGCATACTCAATGACCAGTTTCGACAGAAGGGGCAAAAGCCCCTCCCGCGATATAACTAGTATACTAATCATTGTATCTCACAGACTGACAAACCAGCTAGCGCTCTAGAATCTTGTTACTTTCTGATTGAGTAGCTACATGGTTTGAGCAAAATAATCACTGATTTTTTGCCTTTCCTTCGTATACTTGTACAAATGTCCATATGCGCAACCCAAATACCACAAATAACACTGCCAAAAGCACCCACAACACAATCTGGAAAATAATGCCCAAATATGGAATCATAGACAACACCACACAGGGAATTGCCAAAAAAACCAAAAGCGCTGTAATGATACTAAACTTAATAGCCTGACGCACATGAAACGCCACATACTCTGAGGAAGGAGCTGCCAAAAGAGCTATAATAATTCCCATGATACCCAACAGATAGGCTGCCATCACGATTACTTTATTGTCTGCACCTTCCATCTGCACTTGATTGTATATGGGGCTTTTCTGTTCTATTGTTTTACTTTTTGACAAAAACGGATCTTGATGTATGTTCTGATCCGAGTCGGTTATTGTACCTGTCTTTTCTTCAGGCTCTGACAAAACAGGTTCTTCTCCATAGAGAAAACTTTCTGCCCTGTTTATGTCTACTTGTGAGTCCTCCTCTCCATAGGCAGACGATATCATTGTTTGTCTCATACGAATAATCATGCTCCCTTCTCAGCCTACGAATACACATTATTTCAATCTAATCTCAAATCTCTGGCATGAGACTTAGTACTTCTCCACGAAGCAGCCTCTGCTGCAAACGAAAACTGCCGCAGGCGGTTAGAAGTACTTCTCACACTAACAACAGACTGCAAGTAACATTGAACAATCGAAGTCAATTTACCACCGTTTCTTACACTCTGGATAAGGTTTCCGCTCAGTAGAAGAGGCTGTTGCATTGGTAATTTGCAAAACTACTTCACTAAAATAATATGGGTCCACCTGTGCTAATTTATATCTGACTGGTTGCCGTTGATATCCTACAGTCTCCAAAACACCTGGGCAATAAAAATATGCCTCATACACTATCACTTCAGTATTTTCACCCGCAATATAACAGCCAGAAAAAGAAAGTTCTACTCCTTTATTCTGATCGCATCGATAAAATGTATCGTAGCCGCCTCCGTCTAATACTTCTCCCTTATACCATCCCATCTCTACAAGTTTAGACGCCAAAGATAACCCATTCAACATAATACCACCAAAACGAGTCAGCTCGGTTTTTTCTTCCTCCTCCTTTGACACACGAAAAACAGGGCGACCAATCTGCAAGATTGGTTGAACAATCTCATAATCTGACAATTGTTCTCTCCACACATCCAACTGCTCCGTGGAAAGATCAAGCGGATGGACTAGGCCAATAGTACCTGTTGGTTGCAGTACATACTCCTCCTCATCTGCTGTGTTGAATGTACCATCCTCCATATAACGAAATGTTGCTATAATCTTTTGCTGTTCATGCACACCCCAAGTTAAGCCAACCTCTGTTGAAGTGGAGTTGTCAGATGGCTCTATGTCTGGTTTCTCGTATACTCCCCAGATTAATCCGATGGCAAATTGACGCATTATTGGATTTTTTACAAACAACTCCTGCCATTTTCCTACTTCCCACCGCCGTTTTGTGCTAAGAGCCTGCTCTAAACGTGTCTTTTGATTGGCAATCACTGTTTTTAGTTGTTTTTTGAGAAGCTTCCATGCATCATAGGCTTCTTTAGATAGTATAGGATCGTCGGTCTTTCCTGGAGCTGGCAAATTCTTAAGCAACTTATTATTTGCATCATAGGCCTCTAAGGAGAACTCTTGTGTCAACACGACCTTAAATTGGCGCTTACCATAATCAAAAATCCGTTCCATGTTCTCGTTAAATCCTAGTGTAGGCACAATGCGATCTTCCAGTTCTTCTCTAGAAATTCCAAGTTGTTCAGCAGCATAATCGAGTGCTTTTGCAGCCGCCTCCTTCACTTGACGGAACTTAAATTTTCGCGAAATCTGATCCACCAAAACAAGTGCTGTCGATGTTCCATTTAATGCCAGCGCTTTCACAGCTTCAGCGGCCATAGCACCGCGGGAATTTTTTGGCCACTCTTGAATCTGTGTATACAAAACAGGTACAATTGACTCTCCACCATGAATGGCTGCCGCATACAGTATCCACTTGCGTTTTGCCTGTGCCCCATCACTGAGCCATTGATTGTACAGTTCCTTTATGTATGATGACAATTCATTCTTACACAACTCAGCCGCCAGTTCCTGCGCATCCTTATTAACTCCAGGGATTTTCATATCTGCATAACTAATCAAAAGAGCCCCTAAGTATTCTTCTGACGCCTCACTGTTGTCCTTTTTATGAACCTTCTGAGCTGTCTCTAGATTGAGCCAGGCAAGTTTTCGCTTCCAGTTCCCCGTCAAAATTTCTTTGATCCGATCTGTTATTGTGGTTGGGGCCGCGTCCTTATCTTCAGTATTCTCTTCCACTGCCAGAACACTTTGTAGCAATGTTCTTATTTTTTTCGTCTTCTCTGCCTGAAGAGCCAGAAGAAGAGGTTCTGTGTATTGTTGTATCCCCCACTTTTGGAGTACTTCCACTGCCATCTCACGCTCTGCACCGCGCGGAGATTTTAACATATTGAGGATATCCTCCTCCCATTCATGATGCTTGGTATAAATATGTAACAAGAATGCACGTGCCTGTTTTGTGCTCTCTGAAGCGCAAGAAAGCAGTTCATGGCGATATTCCTGCCATTGCTCCCCCATAACACGGATAGCTAAGACCCGCGTAGGTAAATCATTGCTTCTTGAAGCCTCTATCCACTCCTCACGCCATTCTTTACAAGATGTTGCTAACACATTCACACACTGCTGACTAGATGAACCGGACTCACAAGCTCTATTTTCATAATGAGCATCATATGTACTTCCAAAAAACTCAATCTGATAACGCCGTGGAACTCGTTCCTCTTCACATAATTTTAGAATAGCTTCTATCTGGCGCACATTAGGAAATACTTCATTCCTTTGTATCTTTTCAGTCAGTTGTAATGTAGTATCCGCCCAATAATTTTTAAAACAATAGTCACGTCGGCCTAGACATTCCAATACCATGATTCTTCTATATAATTGTACTTCTCCATACTCTATATAACTTTGTTTTTGTACAGTTCCATATCGATATTCCTTGCGCCATTCATCTACATAAGGTAGGATCTGTTCAATCTCAATCTCCCCTGACAAATAGTTAAGTACTTCCTGCCGGTTATCGACATAAATCTGAGATGCATCTTCGGTTGCCAATCTATGATAATTACTAGAAAATGTCTCCTTCATCTCATCATATATATCTGGATTTCCTGCCTTAATACAGGACACCAGAAACCCATAAGCGTCCACCGGCAATGTCTCTAAAATTTCACATGTTTCTTCTGGATCTCTTGCTGCTATTTGTTTCAACAGTTTACTTTTCTTTCTTACAATTCCCCACTGAATCATATCTGTGTTCGAGACTGGCAGTACATCACAAAGCATTTGAATATGTCGGTCAAACCAAGCAATTCCAGAAGCATGACAGACATCTAATGTATTTTGAATCATGCTCGACGGTTTTATAGTCATAGTATTCGTCTGTATATCCAGCGCCACCGCCAAACGAAGCATCGATACAAACCGATTGGAATGTTCGATTGCCAAAAAGGCAAGACAAGGCAGAAATCGTGTTCGATAACCATGTTTCTGTCGTCCACTCAAAATTTTCCAGATCTCAGGTGGGATGGGTTCTCTTGGGTCAGAATCGCGAACAAACGATTTTAAACGTTCTTGGTCTTCCTCCGATGGCACACTACTTCCCAAAAAGAGTCCACCAATATTATTGATGAGACACCGCTCCAAAAAACCTATCATTTCTTTCATGCGTTGCGGATTTTCTACAATCCTTGTATCCTGTTCCACTGGAACACAAAGGATACTCTTTGCATCGTCCTGAGGTTTCACACAATGTAGATAAAGTGCTGCCAAAAGCATATCCGTGTTGTACGACTCTTCACTGTAACACAGCTTTGTCATCTCCTCAAACACAGTAATATCTTTCATACCTATATCAATCAATGGTTGAAACTTTTGCAAAGTGAATTTCTCGGCATTCCATGCCACAAGGTTGGCATAAAGTACATGCTTTTGTATAGGAGATAACACCTCTCCTAAATACTCAAAGTCACCAACCCATCCATAATAAGATAAAAATTCCTGACAAGTAGCTCCACCAATTGCCATTACAAATCGAACATAACGACCTGCCAAGTTTGGATCTGATTTTTGAACGGATGATATATTGTCATATATCAATCGATGTGTTTTACCAGATAGCTTATAGAAATCCTGACGTTCTACCTGTTCTAAAACTGCTGCTTCTTCCGGTTTGGATACATCCAGATATTGCTCTGCCAAATTTTGATTTTTTTCTGTAAGTTCAAGTAGATTTAAAGCTTCCCAAAATCTTGGATTCTCACCAATGCGCAATTGTCTTGGCTTGTCCTCTTCCGTACTGGAAGGGGCGTTTTTGTCAAATGATTCTCCTATCATGACCACTCAATCCTCCTATTTATTTTAATAGCTTTCCAGAATCTTTTTGCATCTACTGCATATTTTTGCTACAGATGTACAATTCAACCAATATGTAATTTATCAGTTTATGTACAATTAGCAAAAAATTTCTTTGTGATCTCAAACGCAAATAGATTCTGAATACACATTTTATGAACATCTAAGAAACAAAATCTAAACAAGATTTCCAAAATTTTCAAAATATACAATCAATCCACTACATTAATAATATGACCAAAATAAGATATACTTGATTATATCATATCAAATACAAATATTGCAACACACGTTCGTAAAATTTGAACCAGTCCCGTTCAAAATATATGTACTTTCCTATCAAAACAAGCGTCATTTGATGATTTCATAGATAAATATTGTATATACATATGTGTTGTTATTCACACAAAATATACAGCCAAAACACAAACCCTAAATTATTTCTAAATTCATCGAAAAAAATATAGAACGATAGCTCTATTTTTTGTATAATTAAAATGATATTGCATTTATTTAATAATCATTTACCCTTACGGACCTTATTAGCATGGCAATTTCCAAGAATTTGGCAATCGCATGAATGATTGACAAACAAACTCCCATTTGCCAATGTCGTTCATGGGTTATTGGTAGCATGATTCACTACTATCATAAAGCATATATGTTTGTGTTAGCCTTTTGTCTCCTTTACACAAATCCATATTTTTCCCGCATAATACATATAGTACTATGGATAACTATCTGGTTTGACTACTCATTGGTTCTATATGACAAGTAGTTTAGTCGAGCTGCCACTCAAATTCGTAGGTCAAGAAAGAGACATGGTTATTAAACACAAAACTCATACTTTATAAGCTATTTGAAAAAATGCAATAACTTGCAAACTATGATAAATCACTATGAAAGTCTTCGACTTTCATAGCATGGATGGCCATGCGGCCCGCCAGACGACAGACTGTGCATGATGCGAGTTGATTATGATTTTGCTAATAAGACTATGTATACAAAAATAGAAAGGAATCTCTGTTATGGGCAACATTTGTGAACAAATTAACAACTATATTGTATATTGTCAATGTCAGAAGCAATTGGATAAAAAGACATTGAAAGCTTATCAAATTGACCTGAGACAATTTGCAGAACAATTTCCAGATACAAATGTAGATGCAATTACCTCTACTATGTTAGAAACTTATATAAATGGCTTGTACCAACAATTTAAACCCAAAACCGCTAAGCGCAAAATTGCTTCTGTCAAAGCACTATTTCACTATCTAGAATACAAAGAACTCATTGGACGCAATCCATTTGTGCGAGTACAAGTTCAATTTGAGGAACCCGAAAGTCTTCCTAAAACTGTCCCACTTGACACAATGGAAGCATTTCTTTCTGCTATATACACACATCGAAACGAAGCTACCACCACATTTCAACGCAGAAACGCATTGAGAGATGCTGCTGTCGCAGAACTTTTGTTCGCTACTGGGATGCGCATTTCTGAGCTTTGTGCTTTATCGATTGAAGATGTCAATCTAAAGGACAAAACTGTACAAATCTGTGGAAGAGGCATGAAAAAGAGACAGATTCAGATTGGAAATGAAGATGTCATTCACACTTTACAGGAATACAAGAACGATTTTGCCGAAGAAATTCAAAGCTGCAATCATTTTTTTGCCAATCAATCTGGTCAACAGTTATCCGATCAATCTGTTCGACGAATGATTAATAAATATACTTCTCTTGTGGCAATTGACTTGCACATCACACCACATATGTTTCGTCATACTTTTGCAACAAGCCTCTTAGATGCTGATGTTGATATTCGTTATATTCAGGAAATGTTAGGACATAGCTCTGTCAATATCACCGAGATTTATGCTCATGCTGCCGCATCCAACCAACAGGATATCCTCACCCAAAAACATCCGCGCAAAAATTTCCGTCTTTAGCACTTATCAACTTGTTAGATCAGTACACAAACTATATTTCAAAGGATTTACACTACACCATTTGTGACCCATGTGAATAATGGTAGCATTAACCATCATCTTATGATAAAATGAAGGATATCAAAGCACACTATTAAAAACTGAAAAAATGTCAAAGAGAGGTTGATAACTATGAAAGGCAGAATACATTCCTTAGAATCATTTGGGACGGTTGATGGACCTGGTGTTCGTTATGTAGTATTTGTGCAGGGTTGCCCTATGCGTTGTGCATACTGCCACAATCCTGATACATGGGAAATGAATACTGGAACTCTTATGGAACCCGAACAAATCCTTGAAAACTACGAGCGCAACAAACCCTTCTATCGTGGAGGTGGCATTACTGTCACAGGTGGCGAACCACTCATGCAGATTGATTTTTTGCTTGAACTGTTCACAATGGCACACGAACGTGGTATTCACACATGTCTTGATACGTCTGGCATTGCATACAAACCAGACGGCAATCCCGATTGGCTTGCAAAATTAGATCAACTCTGCAATGTGACAGATCTAGTTATGCTCGATATCAAACACATAGATCCTGACAAACACCGCGAACTTGTAAAACAACCCAATGAGGGGATTCTTGCCTTTGCAGAGTATTTAGATAAAATGAATGTGGAAATTTGGATTCGCCATGTCGTTGTTCCAGGTATTACTGATGATCCCAAAGATCTTGATCGTCTTGGCTATTTTATAGGCGGGTTAAAAAATCTAAAGGCACTTGATGTACTTCCCTATCACACAATGGGAAAGAAAAAATATGATGAATTGGGAGTACCCTATCCTTTACAGGATGTTCCTGAAATGGACAAGAGCAAGGTTCCCCAACTCAAACAATATATTTTAGATGGAATCAAAAAACGACGTGGTATTCCTACCAAATAACGCACGCGCTCTCATATCTGTATATAGAACAGATAAACATCACAAAAATTCAAAAAATACTTATAATATTTTATATTTTTCACCTTGTATTTAGCACAAAGATATATTAAAATAGGTGTACTGACAAGTATTTATCAAATAAACCTCTTGTCATGTAGTAGCATTACAAAAAACTACTGTCGGCAAATAGGCCAACAGCATAGAAAATCATGTGATTTGCCTTATAATAGGCATGGCGTGATAGAAATTTATCAGCAGAAGGAGGATATAATATTATGGCATTTCAGATTTCAGATGCTTGCGTAGCTTGTGGCGCTTGCGAAGGACAGTGCCCAGTTGGCGCAATCAGCATGGGTGATGGTAAGTTTGAGATTGATCCAGATAAGTGCATCGACTGCGGTTCTTGCGCAGGTGTTTGCCCTACAGGTTCTATTGCTCAGGCATAAACATAACAAAAATACCACGCATAACAAGCGTGGTATTTTTATGTACATAGACGCAGAAGAAAAATATGACACAAAAACTGCTTGCATCTGGCACACACATAACACCAATCATTTTTCTACTCAATTCTACTTTATTTTGCCTCCACAGTTTTTCTAAAGAAGCGAAATTCTTTTTTGGGTTTTGGCTCTTCTTTTGGTTTTTCTGTCTCCGCTGCCTCTTTTGTCTTTTCCTTAGATTCTGGAAAACGAATCGTCTTATCTTTTGATTTGTCTTTATTTTTTTCTTTTTTCTCTTTATTTCTAAAATTTTTTCCGCTGTATTGTCTAAGAAGCTCATCAATACGTTTATAGTATTCCTCGTTACGCTTGTCCTCCTGCTCTTTTCTAGTAACTGTTCGCTCCTCATCGCGCTCTTCCATCAATCTAAACTGATAATCAAGCTCCTTGCAAATATCGCCTTTTACCGTTTGTGTGATGCGCTCTACAATCTCTGATGTCATCTCCTCATTATTTTCTGCTACTGCTTCCTTGATTAATTTTTGGAACAAATATTGTAGCCGCATCGTTTGCTCTTTTGTACATTCTGCAACCTGCTGATTTGCTTCATTGTTTGTGCTCAATGGCTTCATCTCCTTGATCTCTATCATGGTTTTCATTGCACCGCTACCCTCCACTGTGGTTTCTGCTGTTTCACTTCTCTTCATGCCAAACTTCTCATTCCAGCGTATTTCATCAGAATTTTTCAGCGGTACTACTTTAATCTCTCCTGTCTTTGAGATCTTTGTAAGCTGCTTTTGTGCAAAGGGATTATCTGCCCTCATATCATCCTCGCCTCCATCTTCACTATGTATCTGTTCCAAAAGAGTTTTGACTGCCTTGAGCTGAAGTCCCTGATCTTTTAAGTTCTTAATGTGAATAAAGCGATCTATATCCTCCTGCGTATATATTCTGTGCCCTTGTTCGTTGCGCTTAATGGGCAACCCAAGCTCCTCTTCCCAGTATCTAAGTACATGTGATTCCACATGCACTTCTTTTGCAGCTTCGTTGATAAGATACCTTTCCTTTACCACGTTTTGAACTCCTTTCCTGTCATATATGGTCGAATTTTGTCGTCCATATATAGAAAAGAGGACAGATCCTGCCCTCTTTTGTAAATATTGGTTACTACTATATGCTAACATCTACGTCTCTTGACACAAGTAGCCAAGCGCCGCAGTAACACACTTTATTGTGAAAGTCTTCAATTTAAACATTTATTTACTTTGCTAAATTCGCAAATTGCGTGTAGTCTGGCAGCCATGCGAGATTGATGGTGCCAATTGCCCCATTTCTCTGTTTGGCTATAATAATCTCAGCCACATTTTTTAGTTCTGTATCTTTATTGTAGTAATCATCTCGATAAATAAACATTACCACATCCGCATCTTGCTCAATCGCACCTGATTCACGTAAGTCTGAGAGCATTGGCCTGTGGTCTGGTCTTTGTTCTACCGCACGCGACAACTGAGAAAGTGCAATCACTGGCACATGCAACTCACGCGCAAGTGCTTTGAGAGAACGCGAGATATCAGAAATCTCTTGCTGTCTAGATTCAGATTTTCCTGAACCAGTCATCAATTGTAGATAATCTATCACCACCATCTGTAAATCATACTCTAACTTGAAACGCCTGCACTTAGAACGAAGCTCTCCAATACTAATTCCAGGCGTATCATCGATCAAAAGCTTTGACTTTCCTATCACATCCGCACCTTCTATTAGACGTTCCCACTCATCATCTTTCATATTACCCGTACGAATAGACTGTGAATTGACTTTTGACTCCAGAGACAACAGACGATTAACCAGTTGTTCTTTTGACATTTCTAGCGAAAATAGCGCCACTGCTCTATTGTCGTGAAATGCGACATACTGTGCAATGTTTAGAACAAAAGCTGTCTTTCCCATTGAAGGACGCGCCGCTATTAAGATCAGATCAGAAGGCTGCATCCCTGCGGTCTTGTAGTCCAAATCCAAAAATCCCGTGGCGATCCCTGTCACAGCACCTTTATTTTTGGAAGCCTCCTCAATCATATTCATAGCATTCATAACAATCTGTCGAATTGGCACAAAATCACTGTTATTGCGCTTTTGTATAATGTCAAAAATGCCTTTTTCAGAAGCCTCTAAAATGGACTCTAACGAATCATTTTGGGCATAACAATTATTTGTAATCTCCTCATTGACGCGAATGAGTTTTCTTAGAACAGCCTTCTCTGCGACAATATTTGCATAATGCTTAATATTAGCAGAAGTAGGTACTGCCGTCATAACGTCCTTTATGTACTCTAAACTATAGATTTCTGGCGGAACCCCTTTTTCTTTCAAACGCTCTTGCAATGTGACCAAATCGACTGGTTTTCCCTCATCGTTTAATTCCACCATCGCATCAAAAAGAGTCCCGTACTGTTTTCCATAAAAATCATCAACGCCAATTATTCCGCCAGCGATTGTAATAGCTTCTTGATCCATCAACATTGAACCAATAACTGATTGCTCTGCCTCTATGCTGTGCGGTAAGATTCTTTTTAAAACTGCCTCGTCTAGCTCAGCCACAAATCTCCCCCCAACTCCAAAGGACTATTTGTTTTGTACTTTACCTAACTATACACTCTCTACATGTACTTTCAATTTTGTGGATACTTTGGGATGAAGCTTCACTGTCACTTCATGAGTTCCAACCGTTTTAATCACCTCGGCAAGTTGCAATTTTTTCTTATCAATCTCTTTACCATACTGATCTGCTACTGCCTTTGCAATTTCTTTTGAGGAGATGGAACCAAATGTCTTTCCTCCCTCACCACCTTTAATCTGCAATTTGACTGTCATTTTTTCAATTTCTGTAGCTAACGCCTTTGCGGCCTCAAATTGCTCTTTCTCCACTTTTTCTTTATTCTTTTTCTGAAGCTTTAAATTGTTCATATTTTCATTTGTAGCCTCAATACCAAGCTTTTTAGGCAGGATAAAATTTTTTGCATAACCATCCTTTAGCTCTACCAAATCTCCCTTTTTTCCTACAGATTTTACATCCTCTAACAATATTACCTTCATATGAACTCCTCCATGCCGCCTTCGCGGTTCAAGTTTTTTAATGTATGCTTGTCCTTCTTGTAAAAATAGTGATATATTGATCTATCCATTAAAGCTGAACTATTTTATATAGCCCCTTCTTCAATCATCCGATTAACTGTCTCCTTCACAACAAACAAAGCACGTTCCGGTGTGGTATCCATAAGTTGTGCACCTGCTATATTTAAATGGCCGCCGCCACCGAGCCGCTCCATAATAATCTGTACATTCACCTCATCAATTGAGCGGGCGGATATATATATCTTTCCATTATACTCCGTCGCTACAAAACTTGCCTTAATGCCATTGATGCCAAGAAGCTCATTGGCTGCCTGCGCACCAACCTCTGTCGGGCTCTCAAGATCTTCTGCTGGACAAATCGACATTGCGTATGCATTTTTATAGATTTCTGCATTTCTGACTGCTTCAGCCTTTGCCTTGTACTCCAAAGCACCATCACGAAACATTTTGCGAACACGCGTTACATCTGCGCCACATCGCCTTAAAAAAGCCGCTGCCTCAAATGTTCGCACACCTGTCTTTGCAGTATAGTTGTTGGTGTCCACCATAATGCCCGAATACATACAATCTGCCTCGTTATTGCGCACTTTGACAGTACCTGCTATGTATTGAAGTACTTCGGCTACCATCTCGCAAGTGCTCGACGCATAAGGCTCTACATAAGAAAGTGTTGCATTCTCTATGACTTCTGAGCCTTGTCTGTGATGATCTAACACAACGACCGTCTTGCAGGTCTTAATAAGTTCTGGACACTCTGTTATACTTGGCTTATTGACATCCACCACCACTAAGACTGTACTATTGTCTGCAATTTCAAGTGCTTCTGAACTGCCTATAATAAAATCTTCCTCATATACATTTCTGTCACGAAACAACTCTGTAAGTGGTTTTACAGAAGAAGTAATATCATTGATAACAATATGTGGTTTGCGCTCTAGAGCACGTGCAATACAACTGATTCCAACAGCAGCTCCAAATGCATCCGCATCGGCTAGTCTGTGTCCCATAATCAACACTTTGTCTTTGCTTGTCATAATTTCTTGAAGTGCATTTGCCTTCACACGTGCCTTGACACGAGTGCTCTTCTCCATCTGTTGGCTTTTTCCACCATAATACACAATCGAATCGGGAGATTTTACCACTGCCTGATCTCCGCCACGCCCTAGTGCCAAATCAATCGCCGTGCGTGCAAACTCACAGTTTTGATTGTATGTTGGCGCATCGACTCCCACACCAATACTAATTGTCACTGCCATCTCATTTCCGACATTAACAGTCTTGACATCCTCTAACAGCTCAAAACGTGACTCCCTCAAACTCATCAACGACTTTTTACGCATTAGAATCAAGTACTTGTCCTTCTCTGTCTTGCGCGCTATGCCATCAACAGCCGCTATACATCTGTTGATTTTTCGCTCAATCAGTGCAATTAATAATGATCGTCTAACATCTTCCACACTGTCTAATGCTTCCTCGTAATTGTCAATATAAAGCATCCCCACTGCAAGACTTTGATCGTCAATCTCTAACAATGCATGCTTTAAGGCAGTTTCATCAAAAAGGTATCCTGCGATCAAAAAGCTTTCGACCCCTTCACTGTCCACCAAATTGCTGCGATCAAACACATCATTTAAGGAAATCTTTTTCATTTTTAAAATATATTCGCGTTCCTCAAATGACAATTCCATCTCAGCAGTTTCCTCGAAGATCAATTTTTCCTTTGTAACTGCTGGAAATACAGAAGATACAGGTTTTTTATAACCTTTGTCTTTGTGTATAATCTGTTCAAACGACTCATTTGTCCATATGATTCTTCCTATCTCATCCATCAAGATATGTGGAAGCTCTAACTCTCTTAACAGCTTTCTTTGTATCTGCCCATACTGTGTGGCAAAATCAATAAGCTCATTCATGATAACAGATTTATTGCGATATCGTAATACTCCTATCACAATCAGATAAACCAAAAGAAATCCTGAAACACACATTCCTGAACGTTCGTCCAAAAAATAAATCCCTATATTTACAAACGCCAATATGACTCCTAGTACTAAGGCTGTCTGAAGATAAGCCTTCAGATGTCCCTTTAATTTTACTTTTTTCTTCATGTATGCTCCCATCTGTGTGCTTTTGACACACGCACTAATCAGGGGGAGTGAAGTGATCCTCCACTCTTAAAACCATGTCGCCAAGTTTTCCTCATACTGTGCAATACTACGACTACAACAATCCAATTAGGAAAAACAACATTCGCCACTATCTGCCACATGGAGCGCAACTGCTTATTTCCCTATGTGCTCCTATGCATAAAAAGGGGTTTTATTGCCGGCATGTTTTCAGTATACCATTTTTTTTCTTAAAGTTCCATAGAAGATTTTGTCTATTGATGTAACTATTTGCAATTATTGAGCTATAAAATAGCCAAACAGTCACAACAATTTATAATAAATTTATTATCAAAAGTCAAAACTACTACAAATTACCTGTTTATGCATAAATTTTAACTAGATTTAACAAAATTTCTACCACCTTTTCCATATCTTCGATACAAGCAAATTCATTTCGCCCATGATGACCTCCTGAACCCGTACATATATTCGGACATAAGAGTCCCTCAAAGGACAATCGTGCGCCATCAGTACCACCACGTATAGGAGTAATCTGTGGCGTTACTTTTGCACACTCCATTGCCTCCACTACATTATCTACAATATGCATTTCCTTCTCGATCATTTCACGCATATTACAATAGGAATCTGTCACTTCTACCTGAAAAGTTCCTACACCATACTGATCGTTTAGCTTCTGTGCTATCTTTAGAAAAACAGCCTTTCTTTGTTCAAACTGCTCTTTATCGTGATCCCTGATAAGATACTCACATGTCGTCTTCTCAACGCCGCCACACATACTATCTATATGATAAAATCCCTCATAGCCTTGTGTATTTTCGGGACTCTCATTGGGAAGAGCTTCCATAAACTTATACGCGAGTTTAATCGCATTTTTCATAATATCTTTGGCACATCCAGGATGAACACTTTTACCAGACACTGTTACAATTGCTGTTGCCGCATAAAAACATTCATAATTGAGATCCCCTAGACCTCCTCCGTCCACTGTGTATGCATACTCTGCTCCAAATCCCTTAATATCAAAGTATTTCACACCGTTTCCAACTTCTTCATCTGGAGTGAATCCAATACACACTTTTCCATGTTTGATCTCTGGATGTCTAAGAAGATACTCTGCCATAGTCATAATTTCTGCCACACCTGCCTTGTCGTCACCGCCAAGAAGTGTTCTTCCATCTGTTACAATCAAACTTTTACCCTTGCACTGTCTAAGCATAGGAAATTCTGAAACATAGGTTACAATATTGTTTTCTTTATCCAATACAATATCTTCACCATCATAATCTTCTATAATCCGTGGTTTAACATTCTCTCCACTCACAGCACTAGAAGTATCCATGTGCGCAATAAAGCCAATTGCAGGCACTCTTTTTTTCTCTATCATATTAGAAGGAATGGATGCATAGACATAGCAATGCTCTTTGTCATAACGCACATCCTCTACACCTAAATCAATTAATTCTTGATAGAGAAGCTCTGCCAAAACTCTTTGTTTTTCTGTTGAAGGGACTTTGTTTGGATCTCCTTCTATAGACTGTGTGTCTATTTGAACATATCTTAAAAATTTTTCTGCTACAGTTGTGTACGCCAAATAAATCCCCCTACCTTTCTATTCTTACTAGCTGCCAAAATCGCAAACATAAGTTTGTATCCTATCATAACCTTTACACACATGCATCCCCTATATGACCAACTATACAAACTTCGTTCACGTTCATATGCAGACAATAAAGAATGTCGTCCTCTGACAGTTTTTACTGCCTTTTTATCTTTGTATTCGTATATAATTAAATACGCACATATATTTTTTGTGCAACGAGTCCCCATCAGCCTTTGTTGACATTCTTCCTCTGGACACCCATGTGCATAAAAAAACCAACTACCCATAGGTAATTGGCCTCATAAAAGAAGACGCCACACTAATTGCTTAGTGTGACAGCTTCATTTTTCAGCTTTGATAAACACCCTTGACCCAATATTTAGTTTTTATGTATTGTTTTGACAAAACATGAACAAATTACATCTTTGAAATCATTACGACAGATAGATCGTACTCCTCAAGAAACTCGTCGATATCCCTCTCGTCATTGATTTCCATAGCTATTTCAAAAGCCCCTGTATGTGGATCTAAAAAACCTGCAACCATCTCCCCTGTAGCCTGGTTTTTTCTAATCATAGGCTTTTTGTTTAGAATATCGATTCTCTCAGATACTTCCCTTTTTGCTACTAACATGTTATTGTCCCCCTTCAACCCTTTTTCAATTTTGATACACAGCACTTGTATTGGCCTGTATCCCACATGCAATGCTGCCTATCTAGCATCCTTAAAACGTCTTTACAACTTTGCAATTTTACGTATTATTATCATTTTGCACTCTGTACAAAGACGCTTTATTCATTTGTTTGGTAGTTTGCTTTTTCAAGGTGCGTCCAAAATACATTCTGGAAAATCAAAGCTTATTTATGATTAGTTCGTTCAATGCCACAGTACTCCCGCTATGGTATGAAATCAAACTCAATCATCCATCTTTTTATTGTTAAGTTATCCACATATAAACATTTTGATGTGGATAACATTAAACAGCTTTATTTACTTGCCTTTTTCTACTTTTCAATAGTACCATACGATTTTTTTTAATGCAATGTTTATTTTTTGAATCGTGAAAATTTACATAACTTTTAGTTATGTTGACAATATTTTTTTAATTTTTTATAGTTTTTCCACAATTCTATTTCAATCATCCACGCATTTTTTTCATACAGACTACCAAAACCAAAAGATTTGTTCGGTACAAATTTTACAAATAAAGAGCATGATATGACTTATCTCTATCACATTCGTGGCATAAAATTGTACACACTCCACTACGTGAACAGTTCTTTTTTTATTTATGTACAAATCCTGTTTACGCGCTTCCTTCGGAGGTCTATAGATATTAAAACAGGGAACTCTATAAAAGAGCGCCCTGTTCTAGTTTTAATGTTTTATATTAATCTCCATGCCGCCTTTGGCGGTCAAATCTAAATGAAAAAAGTCTGCTATGCAGACTTAGAGTTTCTCTGCGAAGCAGCCTTTTCTGCAAACGAAAACTGCCACAGGCAGTTAGAAGTACTTTTCATGCTAACTCCCATCTGCCCGCCTTTGCGGGCTCTCCAATCAAGATGGGGGAAATTTTAATTTCACACTAATCTCTCCTCTTATTAAGTGCCAATTTATATATTTAATTATAAAATATAGGCCACCCACTCACAATTCATATTTATTTCCTTTTTAGTGGATACACCACTGCGAAAAAAGAGATATTATTTAAAATTTTTGCAAGCTTATTCGTTTGATTGTTCAAATACTTCTGCTATTTTATCTTGAATCTCCTGCGCTGAAAGCCCTTTGGCATTTTCAAGAAGTTCCTCGACTGATTTTTTAGCCTCGCGAAGTTTCTCTTCATCCATATTATAGTGATTGATATAATTTTTGATAGAGGACTCAATCCCGTTTAGCTCCTCATTGTTAATTCCTAAGGTAGACTCTAAATCCTGATTCTGAAAAAATTCCTCTATCTCTACTGCAAACGCCTTTTTTAATTCTTCTGATACTTGTTCCTTAATATCATATACAATGTCACTAATAGGATGCTCATTATTTTTTTGTGAGGCATTTTCCTGACATCCCAAAATCAATACACTACAAACAGCGGCTGATAAAAATGTGGCGACTTTTCTCACTTATTCCTGTCCTCCCTGTGATCTCGCAGCTTCAGCAACCTCCGCATCCGCAATGGCCTGTATCTTAATCACACTCTTTTTCTTTTGTGCATCCGGTGAATTCAGTGGCTTGTCAGGCCATGCCATTGCCTTAAAACCAGGGGTGGTTGTCTTAATTCGCAGATAACTTTTACCATCCTCCACAAAACGAATAATAGAAATATTTTTCCACTCATAAAATTCAAATGGTGCAAATTCTATTTTGATCTCTCGCAAAATTCCTTTTGCCTCAAAATTTACCAGCTTATTATTGATTCGAATCGGCATTGTGTAAATATATTTATTATCTGTAGTCTGAATGATTGTTGTCTCAAAAAGTGCAGATTTCCCTTCCTTGCTTACTCGTATAACCGCCATTGCTGGTACGGGAATATTTTCTACATTCATTCTGATACCTCCTTGCCCACCTTCTGTGAACATCTTATTTATTTTATACTATAATAAATGACAACTATATTTTCTGTTTATTATAACCTTTTGTGGGATATACATGACTCTCTTAAAGAAAATTTCACAATCCATGCAACAAAAACATTATAATAAAAAAATTTGTGACAGTTTCTATAAAATCAGCCAAAATGCTATCATTATCTGCAATTATCATATCAGAGTTTCTAGTATTTTGCAATTGCTAATAAACAAGGAACCTGTTATTTGTACAACTTATACCCACAATTGACAAGAAAGCAGATCCCCTTGTCAATTGTGGGCAATTATTGTTTTCCAATGACATTGTATAAATATATTTATTATCTGTAGTCTTTCACAATTTTATGAGAAATTAAGATCTAATTCTACCTACATCAACTTATATGTCCCTTTTCCCATTTTTTTGACTAACCCACTAGTTTCACTCTGATTCAAAATTCTTTGCAGTTGCCTTGCGCTACAATGAAGATGAAATGCCGCTTGCTCTATTCCTTTTAAGATTCCATTGTCACATTTATATTTCATATAGGACATAACCCGTTCTGTAAGGGATGCAGGGGCAGCGTCCATAACAGTCATTGCGCCAATCTTGGCCGAAAGACTAATACAAATAAGCTCCAAAAACTTATTATGAGAAAGCAGTATTTTTCTATGTTTTTCAATAGAGAATGAAATACAAGTCAAATTTTCGGCGGCTTCGACATAAATATTATTATTTTTTGGATAAAAAATATCCATATCTCCTAGAAAGTAGTCTGTAGCTCCATTTGATAGTGAATAGCGTGTACCATCGTCACGAATCAAATAGATATTTATAGAACCTTGTTCTACAATTTGAAACAAAAGTTCGTTTTCAAAGGGTGAACTTACTAATTCACCCTTTTCATATCTTATCAAATAAAAATCTATATCTAATGAGTCAAGCACAACATGATATTTACTTTTAGCAATATAATTTTCAATTTCCTTTTTGTCATATATTCTTTGCATGAAACTTCCTCACAACAAGACATATGTCTTGTTTTTTGAATTTATTTTACAGTATAGTTTAAAAAAATTCAAGAAAGGAAAAGAAAATATGACATCGGTTTTTGAAGAAAAAAATAGTTCCAAAGCAATTTTTAGAGTTGGTTTGCCTGCTATGTTAGGACAACTTACAACGCTTATTTACAATATTGCTGACACATTTTTTGTTTCTTTGACAAAAGAACCTGCAACGATTGCCGCTGTGACATTGTGTGCACCAATATTACTTATTATTATGTCAATTGCCTGTATTTTTGGAATGGGTGGCAGCAGTGTAATTGCTAGATTATTGGGAGAAGAAAAGAAAGACGAAGCTGGCACAACAATGAACTTTTGTGTTTATGCAATGGCATTTTCGGGTGTTATTATGCTTGTTTTGGGGTTGATATTTTTACGACCACTAGCAAAACTCTCTGGCGCAAACGCAGATAATATTGCTTATACTTGTGATTATCTAAAATGGATTTTTATAGGTGCTCCATTTATTATGCTGGCAAATGGGTTTGTTCATTTATTTCGTTCAGTTGGTTTGATAAAAGAAAGTACTATTGGATTGGTACTTGGAAATGTAATCAATATGATATTAGATTATGTTTTTATCGCCATCTTAAAATGGGGAACAGCAGGAGCGGCACTTGCAACATCTTTAGGATTTGTATGTGCGACGCTATATTATATTATCTGTATGATTCGTGAAGAATATAAGAAAAATCAATTAGTATCCTTGACATTAAAGCGTTTTTCACCTAATGCATTCATGATTCGCAATGTCGTAAGTATTGGTGTTCCTGGTGCTCTTATTACAGTATTGATGAGTATTTCCAATATTGTGCTTAACAACTATATTAGTATCTATGGATCTGATGCCGTAGCTTCTTATGGAATCGCATATAAACTTGATATGGTTCCCATTTTGTTGTCAGTAGGATTATCACAAGGTGTTTCTCCCTTAGTTGGATATTGTTATGGCGGAAACAAGAAAAAACAAATGTCTGATATTATAAAGTATACAATGTTGTATGGAGTTCTTATGGGTGCGCTATTCACTGCTATCTTTATCTTTTTTGGAAGATCGCTTGCTGCTATATTCCTACAAGATGAGGCTTTGATTGACCAAACAGGATATTTTTTGAAAATCCTTTGCTTGTCAGCTCCTATGCTTGGGGTTATCAATATGATGACAAGTTATTTTCAGGCATTAGGAAAAGCAATAAAATCACTAACTATCACTGTTCTGCGAAATGCAGTGCTATTTATTCCTGGCGTAATCGTTTTGAATTATTTTTGGAAACTAAATGGTGTGATTGCTGCCCAACCTGTTGTTGAAACCATTTTAACAATAATCTGCATATTTATGTATATTCAAGATATCCGTTCGGTCAACAGGTAACAAACTTCATTCGCACACATAAATAATTTACCTATAAAAAATTCTCTTTTTATGTGTTAGGCTATTTTCGTACAAATATGATAAGTAAACTAATTTGTAAACTCTATTTTACCAAAATTGAAATCTTTGTGAATTGCCCATTTACCCTCTTTCCATTTTAATCTCTTTGTGGTACATTAATATGAGATTTAGCCATTCTTATTTTAAAAATTGTCCGCAAACGTGGCTAAGACCATACAAATTATTTGAAATAAGCAATCATTATATGGAAAGGTAAGGTTTAACATGGCAGAAAAGACTCAAAATAAAGCAAATACATATACAGAAGCTACACAAATAAGCAAGAGCAAAGCCAAACGTGAAGAGCGCCGAAAAGAAATTGAGAAGGAAAAACAAAAAAAGCGCACAGCTAAGATGATAAGCATTGCTATTGCCACAGCAATAATTGCCCTAATCGTTGTGGCAATTGGAAAAAATCTTTATTTAGCCGCTATCCGCACAACTCCAAGCACAGATTCTAGTGCAGGGCTTACTATAGATGGAACAATCGAAGGTCTTGATACCACCAGTGCAGTGACTTTAGCTGACTATAAAAATCTTACCCCAGAGCAAGAAATCACTGTCACACAAGAAGAGATTGATGATGATATTGCTTCTACCTTGACATCTTATCGAACATTGCAGACAGAATCTTCTCTGACAGCAGCTGATGGTGATGAACTCAATATTGATTTTACAGGTACTATTGACGGTACAGAATTTGAGGGGGGAAGCAGCAACGATCAAGGGTATGATCTCATTCTTGGGTCTGGTTCCTTTATTGACGATTTTGAGCAACAGTTAATTGGATCTGCACCTGGCGATGAATTGACTGTAGATGTTACTTTCCCAGAAACGTACCAAAGCAATCCAGCACTTGCAGGCAAGGATGCAAGTTTTGCAGTTACTATCAACGGAATCTATATAACTCCTGAACTGACAGATGACTTTGTAGCCGAAAACTTTACTGAAGAAGGGCTTACAACAGCAGCAGAATATCGTACATTTATAGAAAAGAAGTTTTATAAACAACACCTTGAAAGCTATCTCACAAACTATATAATGGATAATTCTACTATAAATTCCTATCCTGCTTCCTATGTAAAGGCAGTCAAGGCCCTCACAAAATCTGATGATGAATATATGATGCAATTGTATTCCATGTATGGAATGACCTATGAAAATGTCTGGCAGACAAGAGGAGAAGACATTACTGATGAACTCTCCTATGAGAAGGAACTTACCACCCGTGCTCAAGAAACTGTAAAAAAAGCTATGATTTATCAGGCTATTTTTGAGAAAGAAGGACTCTCTATTGATATGGAAGCTGTTCTTGCAGATATGGCAGCGACAAACGGCGAGGATTATGTGACCAATATGAAGGAGACAAGTGGAGAGGGGTACATGGCTCAATCTGAAATTAAGAAAACGGTCACTAACTATCTAATAGACTTGTATATGGAACCTTAATCTATAAAAAACAAGATTAAATATTACTCATGTGCTAGGTACCTGTCAATTTTGCTGACATTCTTCCCTTGGTGCCTATACGAATCAAAAAGCGAAAGGTTTTTATCCTTTCGCTTTTACCATAAAAGATCAAAAGCAGCAAATGCATCCTTTTTCTCTAAATTTTCTTCGCGGTATCGCAACATATATGCCTTGATCTCCGCATTGACATGCACCATATCTGCTATCAATTCATCAAAATTGTCTTCTGTCACACAACCTGCATGCGCAAAGACTTCATAATATGCCAATTCGTCACGATGCTCTTCTATAATAATATCCCATGCCTCAGGAGCTTGTGTATTCTTTGTATGCTCTGCAAGATAGCCCTCAAGCTTCTTCTTAACTGTCTCTGAAAGCTTATATGGATGAAGAAGCCTAAAATAGAGAATACGCAGTTTCATTTTGCGCTTTTCTACAGGATAAGACTTGATATCATAATCTTTTCCCTCATAATCCTCCTCGCCACATGTCCACAACTCCTCAAATCCATCCAAATCATCAAGTTCTATCAGCCTAATCAATTTTTCATCCCAACGTTTGATCCATGCATCACTTCCCACTTCCTCCAAATCAAAAAGATAATAGTCATGAAGCACTGTCACTGCCATTGCTAACATTCTCGACAAACCATTTTCTCGCTCTTCTTGCTGTGTTGTGCTATAAATAATTTCCCTAAGTCGTTTACATCCGAGAAACAATTCTTTGCCGTTATGTAGATGGGGGCAAGGTATCCAAATATTTCGAAGTTGCTCAGCGTGCGCAAACGCCCAGTCCCCAATCTCTTCTATACTTTCTGGCAGTACAATCTCATGAACACTCTTGCAGCTTAAAAATGCCTTTTTTTCCAGTGCAATCACAGGTCTTTGCGCGATTTGTTCAGGAATTTGTACACGTTTGTGACTGCCTCTATATTTCTTTATTGCAATTCCTTCCCGATATGGCATATAAACAAACTGGTCTCCATCTATCTCAAAAATTGATTCTTCCATAAACAATCCTCTTACTGCTTATTACAATATCTACGTAACAGTTCAGCCATGCAACATTGAATATACAAAATGCTGTTGGGAGCTTGCTCGCATAAGGCATTTTGTATATTCGATTTTATAGGGCGGACGCCCGACATGAAATGGGTATGGCTGAATAGTAACATATCTACATATAAAATTTTTTATTGCTCTTTATAAACATATTAAAATAAACTAAAACAATACATGCACATTACTTTTATACAAATTTGTTCTTTCTGGCACAACATTGCATGCACAAATAGATCTTTCAACTTACATTTCTAATTCCTGAATCTGCTGCAAAAGATCATCTTGCCTCTCGTGAAGCATTAGATCTTCATTGTGTTTTTGATAATCCAAACTGCCATATAATCCAATAAACCGTGCACTGTAGGTATTGACTGTCAATTCTGTCACTAACACTACCATCTCATTTCCATCCATAAATGCAACTTCACTAAAAGCAAACAGATTGTGCAGTCTTGTCTGTATCTTTGCATTTTCTTCTTTCATCTGTGTTACCTGTGCGTTAAATGCTGCTTTTATTATAGAAAATGCCACTTCTATATCTGTATTTGTCTCCATGCGCAATTGTTTGATCTGTGTCTCTAAAAATGTAATCAATAATCTATTTTTTCTTTTTTCTTCACTAGAAAGTGTACCGGCTGCTGCCATCGATTCCATCAAGTGGGTTCTGTTGTGTATTTGATCTTGTACCAATGCAATAAAATCTACTTCTTCATGTTGACTCTTTTTCTCATACACTGCGCGAACCGCTTTAAGGAGTTTCATCAAATCTGTTAAATAATCAGAAAACTCGAGATTTTCCTTCATTTCACTCTCTATTTTATCCAAAAGCATCCCAAGCAGCGCCAAACGCTCATCAAACTTTGCAATGCGCGCTCGCTCTACTACTTGCGCAGAGTTTGTTCCTTCTAAAATTTCCTCTACTTTATAATCTTTTTTATACTTATTGTACAAATCATAATATGCGGTAAACTCTTTTACCACCTTTTCATTATGAAGATATTGCCCTACTAATGTTTCATCGACAAGAAGACCTTCCTCCTCGCACATCAACATTGCGACTGACAAATCTTCCCATCCTCTTGCAGTGACGTACGATTTGCCCCCCACATGAGTTTCAACTTTATAAAAGTCACTCTTTTTCATATCAAGATATGTTGTGACTGCACTGTGAATTCCCTGTTTAAGAGCATATGATTTCCATGTAGGATAATCGGCTTCCACTTCCATCAATTTCATTCTGTCCATTGTCACAATATCGAACTCACGTACTGATTTATTATACTCTGGCGGATTCCCTGCTGTGATAATAACCCATCCTTCTGGAACTTTGTGTTTACCAAATGTTTTATATTGTAAAAACTGCAACATAGAAGGCGCTAAGGTTTCTGACACACAATTAATCTCATCGAGAAACAAAATTCCCTCCTCAATCCCAGAATGTTCCATTACTTCATAGATCGAAGCAATAATTTCACTCATGGTATATTCTGAAATATCAAATTCCATTCCTTTATACTTTTTATGGGTGATAAAGGGTAATCCAAGCGCCGATTGTCTAGTGTGATGTGTCATTGAATAACTCACTAAGGCAATCCCAAGCTCCTGTGCAATCTGCTCCATAATTGCCGTTTTGCCTATTCCTGGTGAACCTAACAAAAATACAGGCCTTTGACGTACTACTGGAATACAATACTCACCATATACATCTTTCTTTAGATACAACTTAATTGAGTTTTTAATATGTTCTTTTGCCTGTTTGATATTCATATTCATCCTCCATGCCGTTTTTGCAGTTCAAATTTCAAATCGAATCCCTTAGTTTTCGGGCAAAATAATCTTAATAGCCCAAGGTGGTACTTCGGGTTTATCCAATCCATCCTCCAAAAAAATAAATGCTGTCTCATAAGGGTATGGCGGCTTGTGCTCTGGAAATATGCCAAATCCATCTGTAAAATAAATCAATCCCTTTAGATTCTCAAATTCTTTATTTTCTATAGCCTTGTCCACATAGGAAAAAACAGGTCTAAAATCAGTAGAACCAAAACCTTCTAAATGACCCTGTCGCATAAATTCCTCAAATTCATCATCATTTGTGATTTTTGTATCACTTCTCACTTCAGAATCACACTGCAAAATATGAATGTTGACTTTTCTAAAAAAGTTTTCACTACTTTTGAGAATGTGATACGTTTTATTTAAAAATTCTTGTACAATCTCACCACGACAAGATCCCGAAGTATCAATTGCCACAACAAATTCCTTAATCTTATTGATATCTTTATATTCCAATGGTTCTACTAAGGGAAGATTGCCATAGAGAGAAAGACCATATGTATAATACACATAGTCAAATTCATCATCATTTACTTGAATATCTTCACCTGACACACAAAAGCGCCTGAGAAAATCTCCATAGTCATATTCTTCCTTTGTAGCTTCCTCTAGATTTTGTAATATACTTTTATCATCTGACTTGTTCTCAGAAAAAGATTTTAATTCTGCCTTAATACGCTCACTAATCTTTTTCCACTGTGCCTGTGTGATCTCAAGTGTCTGCGCAGGCTCCCATGTGTCATGTAAATCACGCTGAAACAACAAACTAAGTGAAAGAAGCTCTTCTACTTCAGGCCTATCTTTACGAAGATATCTATATATTCTGTCTGCTGTCAATGTACCAATGCGTTCTTTCCACTGCATAAGTACCTTTTTGCGCTCTGCGTCACGAACTGTCTCAAGATTATTGAATCCTAATGATAATACTGTATTTTCCACTGCCATATCCACTGCCACATTCCAGAGATCTGACTCAACACGATCATACTTATATGAATGACTAAAAATACAATGTAACAAAACATGCAGGTGCATGCGTATAATTTCATTAGGATTTTTTTTGTATAATTGAATGGTGAGATTGGGATCATACCATAATACTGCTTTCCCTTCAGATGCCATATTACAACAAATCCCATCTAAACCAGGTTTAGCCTGCGGTTTGAGAGTGGAAAGCGCCACATCCAAAAATCGCAGGCTAATCAAAAGCTTATCACGTGAAAAATTCCAGATCTTCTGTGCAATTTCTTCTTTTTTCTGCGCTATCTGCGCAGGATCTGATATTGAATTCATAGATTGATAATCTCCCCACTACAGGCTTCCTCCAAAACTGCCTGCACATCTGCTCCATCCATATCCAGCCCTTGAGCGCTTACAAAATGGGTATGTTGTATGCCATACAGACGGCATATAGCATTCGCATACTCAAATCCAAAATTGCAGTCGCCTATGTATCCTCCGCTAGTAGTAACATAATACATATCCTGTGCAGCGCAAAGACCAACAGGAGTCCCATCTTCAGCATACATAAATGTGATGCCTACCACACTCGCCACCTCAAAAAATATTTTGAGTGCCGCTGGAAATGACATATCCCAATAAGGTGCTGCAATCACAAGCATATCTGCCTGCGCCACAGCGTTGGCATAATCAAACATTGTGTCATGCAACTGTCCTTCTGCCAACAATTCATCTCTTCTTATTAGTCTCTCATAATTTAATGGAAGCAGATTTTCCGTAGATAATCTAATCTCTTCTATATGAAACGCAATATCTTTGCTGTTTGCTTCTTTAATCTGTTCTAACAACTTCTCAGCTAGAATTAATGTTCTTGAATCTTTGCCTCTCACACATGCATTGATAAATAGTAATGTCGGCATTATAACTACTCCTTATGCTATTTCTGCCCATAACGTTCACTTCTCTGTATGTAAATCAGAGTAGTGAACGTTTCTAGGCTTATACATTATTAGATTTTATGCTATTTTTCTCAAAAAATCAATACAAGACAAAAGATTCATAAGAACAGTTATAAATTCTTTTTTTGCTTTGTTCTTTGACCTTAAACAAAGGACAAAACAGTATTTTCAAGGTAGATACCAAAATATAACCTTGAAAATACGAAAATAATCTTACTTTAATATATTATATTTTGCACGACGTTTTTTTCTAATGTGAACTAGTGTGGCTGCTGCACCCAAACTTACACATGCAACACCTCCAACAGATGTAGGTGTTGTCTGCTCAAGTACTGTCTCTATAGGCTTCTTTACAAATTGGACCATCTTATTATTTGTCACAAGAAAATGAGACAAAGCTGCTTTTTCATTGTATAAAGTTTGTGCTTCATTTCCAGCGGCATCCTTGACTCTGTAGAGCAATGTAAGTTCCTCGTCATACATGGGTATAGAGATTTCCATAATTTCTCCCTCTATAGAAGCATCCATATAATTCCAGCTTTGAAGCACTTCATTTTTTTGATTGACCAGTGTCAACTCTGCTTCGGACAGCTTAAAATTATCTGTGACAGCAACTCGAATATCTTGTGATTCCACATCGTATATTTTTCCAGTCTCTACGCCATCTATTACCACTTTAGGAGCAGTATTATCAATAATAAATAAAATTTCATTTCCATTGATATTCAAAACATTATTGACTTCGTTTCCTGCTCTATCTTTAGAATACAAACTTAAACGATATACTCCTTCTTCAGAAAAATTTTCGCGCTTGATTCGATACGTATAAATATACCCTGTATCAACAGAACCTTTCACATCCTTTTTATAATCTGCTTGATATCCCAATGCTCCATTTTTTGAAATATATACCTCAAATTGCTGTACCATATCAATGTTCATCTCAGTAATGACAATATCATCAAAATCTGTATACATATTATATTGCTTTTCCATTGGTTTGAGCAGTCCTGTAAGATCATAGGCAGAACCTTTTCTATTTAAGGAAAATCGGTAAGTCAGCTCACTTTCATTTCCTGCTTTATCATTTGCTGTCACTGTTAAGTAATAAATATTATCCTCTTTTTTTGTGATATCATGCAATATAAATTGATAGCCAATCCCTTGTGTGCTATCAACTGGTACAATTTCCGCAGCAGCCGCTATTGTTTCTCCCATTCCTGTCTCTAAAGAGATATCAACCATACTTGATTCCATATTGAGATCTAACACCGTTATCACTGGAAGCACTTCTCCAGAATTAGCAGAACCATCAACTACTCCATCAATGACAAGCATTGGTGCTATTGTATCTATTGTAAATGTAGTTTCCAGTGTTCCTTCTGCACTATTTCCTGCCATATCTACATACGAACAGGAAAGTTCATATGCGTAATCTTCCTGAAATGAAATACGTGCTGTATGCACATCCTCCTCATGACTCCATGTCACTGATTTTGAAACAGGAACTGTTTGAAGCATAAAATCCTGTGGATCAAAATTATGTTCCACCACAGTAATCTCAGCAGTTACAGTAGAATTGTAGTACTCCTCATCTTGAATAATAGTTCCATTACTGCCTTGTAGATTGATAGAAACTTGTGGTGCAGTATGGTCTATTGTAAATGGCTCTACCTGCACAATATCTGATTTGTTGCCTGCTAGATCTGTACAATGAACTTCCATTGTATAATCACCATCTTCATAAAAATCAACATAAGCCCAATGCATTGTATTGTCACTTTGCCAATCTGTCACTGATATATTCATTGGCTGTTCGTCCTTTGTGACTATCACCTCTACATCTGCTGGATTAAAATTGAGTTCATTCACATAAATCGTTGCAACTCTATCTTCTTTATAAAATGTTTCGTTGTGTGCAGATACATTATCAAAACTAACTGTCACTTCTGGTTTGGTAACATCAATTTTTAAAACCTGTGTAGATGTTTTGGTATTGCCAGATCTATCTATAGCAGTCACTTCAATATAGGCTTCATTGCTTTCATTTGCCTTAGCATCTATAATTTGCGTACTTTCATAAGTAGAGGCTGTCTGTAGTTCCTGGTCTGTAGGGAACTCCTTGGTAAAGGAAAACAGTTCTTTTTCAACTACTGTATCTGTTCCTTCTATTCCAACAAGACTGTTGACTGTCATCAGTGCTGCACAATTTTCATCTTCTGGAGAATCCTGAATCTGGATTGTAATCTCTACATCTTCCTTAAAAAAGCCATGTTCATTTGCTCCTTGAGGTTCTATAATGAGTTCCTTTTTGCTACTCTCATTTGGTGTTTTATTGTCTACTACGATCCCTCGTGTCCAACCTTCTGTCACGTTTCCTGCATAATCCTCTGCCCTTATATAAAGGATACATCTTTTGTCTGGTGATATCGTAAACGACTCACCATCATCAACGTAATTGTCAGGATAATTTTTCCAATCACCAATTTTTCGCACCTGAAAGACACTGAGCGTTCCTTTTCCACTGACCCCATACTGAGCACTTGCACTCCCTGTCACAGCACTGTTGTAAAATCGCTCATACACAATCGTTCCTTCATTGTCGATTGGCATGTCTGTTTCTGCTACACTTACTAATAAATCAGTAGGTTCGTGTGTGTCTATTCGATAAGTTGCAGATTGTATATCTGACTCATTATTTGCATTGTCTGTCATCCAATACTCAAGTGTATAAATACCATCTTGTGCATATCCTGTCGTCTCATCATATTCAAATGTAATCACATGATTGTTCAGATCATCTTGTGTAATTTTAAATACCTGTTTGTTATCTTCATTTATAAAAGTATCTCCACTATTCATGACTCCCATAGAAACACTATTCTTTAAAATGGTTCTTGCATTTTCTTCTTCCTCTGTGCTGATGGCAAGTTCATAATGAATCGTAACAGGCGCATCATACTCTCCATCTATTGATCCATCATTGTATTCTGGATATACAAAACGTATCTCTGGAACCTTTGATGCTTGATTGTACCATCCGTGGACACATTTGTCTTGTTCTGCTCCATATTCTTGTGCGAGAACCAATTCTGAAAGCTTATGTTGTACAAGGATTCTTTGCTCGGAAAGTGTTTCTGATGGCACACCTGATTTAGATACTGCTCGAAAATAGTAGTACCCATTTTTGTCTCCTTGTGTTTCTAGATAGCCAAATGTTTCTTCATCATATGACACTTGAGTCCATTGGTCTATATCTTCCTTGATAGGGCTTCCATTAATTGCATCACCAATTGTTTCATACACATATTCATATTGATAGATACCTGCATAAGGACAAGCATTTTTATCTAATTTAATTTGATAGCTTACATCCTGATTGGTCCAATGATCTTGTTGTCCATTGTACGCCATCCCACCAGACAAAGCCTCTATTTCTAAAGTAGGTGGTGACGAATCTACAATCACCTGAATATAATCATTTTTCTCATTGACAAATTTGTAAGGGGCACTTACATTTCCAGCATTGTCATATGCCCTGATTGCAATAGCTTTATAGCATCCATCTGACAAAGCAATTTCAAACATAAGTTCTGTTTCTTCTTTTTTCTCTGAATGTACAACCTCTTTCCATATAGCTTTGTCGGGATCTGTAAAATCTGTCGTATATTCTATTTTGCACACGCCACTTTGTGTATCTGTGTAACTACCTCTTAAAACAAAATCCTGTGAAAAATACTGTTCTGTCTCTGTTTTTGTAGGTTCATAACATTCTCCTTCTGTTTGAATTGTTGTGATTGTTGGTGCTTGAATATCCACTCCTGCAATAAATGTTCTAGTCCCGTTTTCCACCATTCTAGTATTGGCATTTTTCCACGGATTATCTGCCCACAATGAATATTCCTGCTTTCCTTGTCCACTTACTTCCATATGCATACAACTATAATACTTTTTTCCATCCTCACTGAGTACGGGCGTGATCTTTCCATCAACCCAATGTTGATGATTTTCTAGGTACTCTAACCATTCCTTATATGTGTAGCGTCGCACTGTGGAATCCTGACCTGATGACAACGATTCATTTTCAAATGATATACCTGAATAGATTGGAGAAACTTCTATATAAAAATCTGAGTCATGTAAAGGGCTATTTGTAATTGTGATACCTGTCTCGCAAGATTCTATAGTATATTTACTACCTACGGCAGAAATCGTTACTTTCGCCGTTCCAACAGATTTAATAGTAACTGGTATTGTCCCCTTGGAATCTGCATGCGTAATTTCCTTAGATTCTGTATCTATAACATTTGTATTTGAAATATTGATTTTGTAAGACAACTTGTCCCACTCTTCTTGTTCTAGTACTTCGCTTTCTTGTATACTGTCACCTCCTTCTTCGTCAGGAGGCAGCAAATAATATTTTATAATAGTAGTCACTCCAATTTCTGGTCTACAATTGTTCTCTATCCATTCTCTATAGGAATATTCTTTTTTGTTCTTAAAATTTGCAACCAGTTTTACTGAGTAGGGTTCTCTCTCTATTTCGGTTTCTGTTTCTGTCTCGGTTTCTGTTTCCGTCTCGGTTTCGGTTTCTGTTTCTGTCTCGGTTTCTGTTTCTGTTTTTGTCTCGATTTCTGTTTCCGTCTCGGTTTCTGTTTCTGTCTCGGTTTCTGTTTCTGTTTCGGTTTCTATTTCTGTCTCGATTTCTGTTTCCGTCTCGGCTTCCGTTTCTATCTTGGTTTCCGTCTCTTGTTGACTTTCCTCTTGTGTACAAGTATTGGAAGAATTTTCGTTTTCATTTTGCTGGTCTGTATTTTGATTGTTCTGTTCTATCTCTTCTACTTGATTATTTTCATCAAAATTGTTTTCATTCTCTTCCCACTGTGCTCCATTCTCCATATCTTCATTATTCTTTATTTCGTCTTGCGGATATTCCTTGTTGTCCGCCTCTTCACTTTTTGATTTGCTGTCTTGGACTTGTTCTTCTTCTATTTCAGATTTTTTAGTTTGCTCTTCAACTGTACCTGCAATTGATTTATATGGAGCAACAAATGGATTCTGCACTATTTCGGAACCAAATGCCTTGATAGAAAAACTGCATAGTGTGCATGCTATCAAAAGTCCTGACAATAATTTTTCTGCTCTTTTTTTCATCATGTACCTCCTTATCTGTTGTCTGTCTAGTAAACATACACTCCTATTTGTTCTACTTTACTATATTTTGTACCATATAAACTTCTATCTAATCCCCATATCAAGTGATAACACCCATTAAGGCGAATGGAACTTATCACTTAAATTTGTATAATAAACAAAATTTGCTCTGATTTGACTATGTATTTTTTTGTCAATCGAAGGCATCATTTAAAATAGATACTATGTTTGCTTGTACTGTCCAAAATAATATAAATGCAGGAGTTTTATTTATTATATAACACTTTTAGTAAAGATCTGAATAAGTATATACGAAGTAAAAAAGATTTGCAATAGTATGATGGTACTAATCTTATCTCTTTTTTTATTTCATACAAATAAAATTACTTTTTCTATGATCCTGTACAATTTAGTAGGGGAAATAACAGTTTAAGAGAAAATGCTCTTGTACAACAAAGAAACAGAAAACCAAAAACAAGAGATAAACCACCAGCACTACACTATTTTGAATCAAAAAACGAAACCAAAAAGACAAGCATTGCAGAAATGTTGACAGCAACAAAATCCGTCACACCTATTTTTCTTTTTTAGTAAAAAGATTTGTTTCCAAGAAAGTCAAAAAATATTAAAATTTAAGTGACAAATAAGCTGAAATCAGATATACTAATTTAAATGACCATATGGTCACTTCAATAAAATACATAAAGTAACCACATGATTATTTAGGAGAAGCGTATAATGCCAACACCTTTATTTTTTGAACTGAGTACTGAAAAACGACACAATATTTTTGAGGCAGGAATCTCTGAGTTTGCCGAGTATGGTTATGAAAACAGTTCTACAAATCGAATTGTTAAAAAAGCCAATATCAGTAAAGGAAGCTTATTCAACTATTTTCCAACAAAAGAAGATTTTTATTTTTTTGTTCTTGACGAAATCACAGCACAACTTATTTCTAGTTTGGAAGAAAAAATAAATACCCTTTCCTCCGATTTATTTCAGAGAATAATAGAATATTCTATTTTAGAGTTTTCATGGTATATGTTACATCCCGAAAAATCCAAAATAATTGTCAGGGCATTTACTAAAAGCGATACCGATATTTACAGAAAAACCATAGTAAAATATGGCAATAGAGAAGAAAATATATATAATTGGTTTTTACAGAATATCGATACTGCTCAATTTCGGTGGGACAGGCAAAAAACGATTGATATTATAAAGTGGTTACTCAAAGGCTTTAATGATGATTTCTTGACAAAAATACAAAAACAAGACTATTTGAATTTTGAAATAATAGAAAAAGAATATATAAAAGATTTGTCAGAGTATATAGAAATGGTAAAGGTAGGAATCATAAAATAAAGGAGGTTGTTATGTTTTATCATGCCTATAATGGACGTGTTTGCATTGGAGATTCTGAAATGGATTATATCTCTTTTGGAAATGGAAATAGAACTCTCATTATGCTGCCTGGATTGGGAGATGGACTGACTACAGTAAGGGGAATGGCTCTTATTTTTTCGATAATGTATAGGATATATGCCAAAGAATTTACTGTGTATGTTTTCAGTCGGAAAAATCATTTGCAAGAGGGATATTCTACAAGAGAAATGGCAAAAGACCATGCTAAAGCTATGACTATTCTTGGCATTTCAAAAGCAGATGTTTTAGGCATATCTCAAGGTGGTATGATAGCACAATATCTTGCGATTGATTATCCCGATTTAGTCAACAAGCTCATCTTGGCAGTAACAAGTGCAAAATCCAATGAACTTATAAAAAAAGTAGTTGGTGTTTGGATTGAAATGGCAATGCAGGGAAATTATAAAAATCTAATGATAGATACAGCAGAAAAATCATATTCAGAAAGATACTTAAAAAAGTATCGGCGAATTTATCCATTCATTGGAAAAATAGGAAAACCAAAAAGCTTTAAGCGCTTTCTTATACAGGCAGCTTCTTGTATCAACCACAATGCTTACACGGAATTAAACAAAATAGTATGCCCTACATTAGTGATCGGCGGGGATTGTGACAAAATTGTCGGAACAACTGCGGCTTTTGCAATAGCTGAAAAAATTAGTCTAAGCGAGTTGTTTATTTATAATGGTCTTGGTCATGCAGCATATGAAGAAGCAAACGATTTTAATGAACGAGTTTTTAATTTTCTAATGAAGTAAGGGCAATCTCATTCTTCTTCTGGCATTATTTCATTCAAACAATATAGGGCCTTTATTCTTTTTTCTAGTGATTTACTATCTGTATACTTCACGCTTTCTCTCTGTTTTCTTATATAGTTTAACTATTTATATAAGAACCATTTATCTTCTCGATTTAAATACCCAATTCAAGTACTCTTTTTAGAAAAGTACTCCACTGTATATAATATACAATTACTAAATTTGTACCAACTTAACAACGTTACAAACCAAAAATTGTCAATCTAATAAAGACAATATTATATTTTCCAATTCCTGTTTTCTTTTTACTTCTGTTTCATCACCACATTCATCAAAAATCAGAAATTCGTTGACTTTTCCATCTTTTTCTACTAGTTCCAACAGATCTTTTCCACTCACTATTCTATGTATCAATCTCACAGTATCCAAAGTCACCAATCCAATAGCATCTTTCATTAATTGATATGTTATATCATCTTTAATCAAAAGACGTATATTGACAAACCACCCAAACTCATAGGCTTTTTTTGAAACTTCATGTAAATGTGAGAGAAGAAACACTACTCCCTCTAACTGATAATGTCTAACAATGTTATGAATAATTACCGTAATAGTATCCATAAATGAAGGTTGATAGCAAGAATCATCTAACATTTCTAAAAAAGTAAGTATGTCACTTAAAGAAAATTGCTCTGGATGATCTAAAAATTCATCTCTAATTGAATAGTAATCATCAGCAGTATCCATATCGTCGCCATCTTCATCAAAAAGAGGAATATTGTCTGTATGAATACCATTGAAAAATTCCATCTTCTCTTTTAATGTCATAGATTCATATGTACCAGCTTCATAATCTTTATAGTACTCTACGATCTTTAAATAATCATCCTGTGATTCTATCTTTTGATATGTCATATTTTTTACCTCATCCATTTTAATTTTTTATAGGGTATAATTTCATAAGAGAAAATGAAAATTTTTGTAATCTGTTTTACATTTTCAGTAACTATTTTGACTTCAATCTCCTCCATACTTCCATATTCGTCATGTCTAGTATCAAGTCTATCATATACTTTCTACATACTTCCATACAAATAACCATGTACTACAAATTCAAAAGACAACACATTTAATTTTTTAACCATTGTTGTACGTTCCTTAAACTATTAATCTAAACTGTCATAAATATCCCTTACTTTACCACTATATATTGGTTGCATATATGCCTTTGGCGGCTCAAATAGAAATGAAAAACGCTGTCTTTTGCGTTTTTCCTGTGTGAAAAAAGTCTGCTATGCAGACTTTTTTCACACTATTTCCTTACATTTTCTGTGCAATAAGTGTATCCATACAATGCTTATGTGGTGTCCCTCCGCTGTTACAGTCAAATATTTCCTCTCTACAAGTATGAAACAACCAGTCATGATAATATTCAAATAGCTCTCCTGAATACCACGGGTGTCTTTTTCCCTCATCTCTTGTAGAGTCTGGAGCACGTCTGATAAACGGTTTTTTTACAAATACATTCAAAGCATTTATGCCATTGTCCGCAGTGTGTTCCTTTAGACTGTCACAAAGCTCTTTTCGCTCAGCTTGCCGAATAAAATGCAGTACTCCACTACTAAATATAATGTCATATTCCGCATCAGGACGATAATCAAACAAATCGGCTTTAAAAAAATTAACATCAACCTTGTTATATTGTGCAAGTTTTTTTGCTTTCTCAATGCCCTGTTCAGATATATCAAATGCAGTTACCACATAGCCACATTTTGCAAAGAAAACAGCATCCTTACCCTCGCCGCAACCAATATCCAATACGCGATAGGATTTGACTGGCGGAAGGATTTTCATGATATCATAACAAATGCGGTTAGGCATAAGCCCCCAATAATATTCCTCCATATTGTAGCGTTTATCATAATCTGTCACAACACTTTCATAGCCAAGCAATGCATCTACTGTTGTATGAAGGGTTGCTGCCAGTTTCGGAAGCATCTCTATATCGGGATATGCAGAATTATTTTCCCATTTTGAGACTGCTTGAAATGATATGTTGAGAGATTTAGCAAGCTGATTTTGTGTCAATCCCAATTCCTTGCGTCTTTTACAGATCACTTCCCCTGTTTTTAGATCATCCATTCTTATTTTCCTCCTTCACTAACCTTCATGTTTCCATTTTGCGGAATCTCAAATTATGAGTGTGAGCCTTAGTACTTCTCCACAAAACAGCTTAGTTAGAAACTCTTCTCACACTAATAAATTGAATACTGTGTTGTAGTATTCTTATCTTAGTATAATGAAGCAGGTATCTCAATAACGTAACAAGAGAATATGACTCAATAATTCATCTGACAGTTGAATCAATGTGCGCTATTTGGCAAAATATCCTGTCACATAACCAAACTTCTATTGGATAAATAAAGTTTGTGCAATAGGAATATTTCGCTCTCAAATACCAAAAGTTTATGATTTATATTTTCTTATTTGTCATAAAATTTTTGGATAAAATGGCAGAAATCATTAAAATATATGTCACAAAACTTTTTCTTATAAAATGTCCCATAAGAGCAAAAACAAGAAAAAATATATATCATTTCACTGTATGAAGTTTGAAAATTCTCATTTATATACTTGATTATATAATACTTGTCTGCTAGCTACAATACATATTTACAGACTCATTTTGAATAGAATGACAACAATCAAAATTAAAAAAATATATTTCTAACTCATTTAATCTAGATGAATTGTAATCATTTTTTCACGAATATTCTTGTATTGTGCGGGAATTTCATCAAGGGATAGAGAACGAACCTTTTCTTCTGTTCCATCCTGAATTGCCTGCTCATAATACCAACATTTAAATTCCAGAAGATTAAGAGTTTCCTGCATATCTTTTATTTGCTTTTTCACAGCATCCCTACGTGTCTGAAACAATGTAAGTCGTTTTGTGAGGGATGATTCATCCCCTTGCATAGCCATATCTATAAAATCCCTAATTTCTTTAATAGATAGGCCAGATTGTTTTAGACATTCAATGACTTTTAACCATTCATGATCTTTTTCAGTAAACATACGGATTCCGCCACTAGAGCGCTCCACAAAAGGAAGAAGCCCTTCTTTATCATAATAGCGCAGCGTAGAAGGCGGAATACTTAATACCTTTGCCATTTCACCAATCGTATACAACATCATAAATCTCCTTTAAAAATTTTTCAAAATGTGTCTTGACTTAAAGTACACTTTAAGTTGTATGATTGATACTAACATTACTATTTTAAATTTAGTATAAGATCTTGAAATTAAAAAGTCAATGAAAACAGATTGGAGTATTTTGATAATGAGTAACATGTTAGTAGCATATTTTAGTGCAAGCAAAGTGACTGCACAAGTGGCAAAACGGCTAGCAGAAGAGATTGGAGCCAGACTGTTTGAGATTGAACCAGAGTCTCCATATACAAATGTAGATCTTGACTGGAAAAATAAAAACAGCAGAAGTTCAGTTGAAATGAATGATAGAAAAAGCCGTCCTGCAATCCATTCCAAGGTAGAGAATATGAGCCAATACACTGTCATATTTGTTGGATTCCCGATATGGTGGTACAGGGAGCCATCCATTATTGACACTTTTATGGAATCTTATGATTTTGACGACAAAATAGTAATTCCTTTTGCAACATCTGGAGGAAGCCCCATCGGAGATTCGAGAAAAAATATGCAAGTTTTAGCACCAGGCGCAAAAGTAATGACTGGAAAAAGATTTGAGGCAGATATATCTAAAAAAGCACTTGGCAACTGGGCGTCAGAATGGATATAAGACAAATGGATCTATAAATCAACTGTTGTACAGAAAGGAATAGAAGTTACATGGTAAAAAAATTTAGTATTATGCTATTTATACTACTATGTCTTATATCGGCCTTAGCTGCCTGTGGAAACAGCAAAGCCCAACAAAATAAAGACATAGATACACAACAGACAAAACCTAGTATTGAAAAAACAGAAAACGCAAAATCTAACCTACAGGAAACGCAAGAAACCGAAGCATCTCAAATAGAACAGACAATAGAGGAAAACGAACTAGATGCCAAAAAAGACCAGATCATAGAAAAAACTACTTTGGTTGTCTATTTTTCAGCAACTTGAACAACAAAGAAAATTGCAGAGAAAATAGCAAGCATTACAGATGCCGATATCTATGAAATTGTACCCACAGAAATATATTCTTCTGAGGATTTAGATTATGGTGACAGCAACAGCCGATCATCAGTTGAAATGAATGATCCAAATGCACGCCCAGAAATTGGAAGCGAAACAATCTCTCTGGAGGGATATTCCACGATTTATTTAGGATATCCAATATGGTGGGGAGAAGCGCCGCGCATTATGAGTACATTTGTGGAAAGCTATGATTTTAGTGGTATTACAATCATTCCTTTTTGCACGTCAGGAAGCAGTGATATTGGAAAAAGCAAAGACAATCTAGCTAACCAAGCAGGCAAAGGTACATGGCTTTCTGGTAAACGGATTGATGGCAATGTGTCAGAATCAGACCTTATGAAATGGATAGAGACATTACAATAAAATTAATGATACAAAATGCCGTTGTCGGAAGTTTATACAACGGCATTTTACAATTATAATTAAGTTTTCAAACACATAAACGAACATTATTAAATAAAGACTAAAAGTGATTTGAAACGTATGATTCAAGTCTTTCTAATAGCATTTCTTTCATCATATCCGAATTACACTCATTTATTAAGTTCTTATACTTTTCTACTCCTTCAAGTGTTTTTATTAAATCACTGCCACAACTTTCTATACTATGTAGTGTGGTCCATTCTATCCCAGCCATTTTATCAGTAGGACAACATTTTATAAGAATCTGTGCTTCTTCCCATGTAATAGGCTGACTGATGGAATCTACAGCAGCTTGATAATCATCCCATAAATCAAGAGGTTCCTCAGACGCAAACTTTTCACTATCTGCAAATCCCTCTGGTGGTACTCCTATTTTTTTAATTTTAGAACTGCTTTTTGCATAATACTTTCCTCCAAATTTCAGCTTGTCCATGACTTTATTATACTACAATAATTTTCCATACAAAATAAGATTTATTAAAATTTCATTTGCAAAATGATACTCACAAGACACAATATACATAGACTATCACTATTTTAATTAATATGTGTTTCATGCAAAACTATCATGAATATTTTTAGTATGCCAGTTAAAACTACTACAAAGGCAGGAATATAAAAATGCCACCCCTTACGCATCATATAATTTTTTAAATGACAAAAAGTAAAAACCTTATAAACTATCTTTGAAAATCATTTTTTAACGATACGTGTATTGACATTATTTTTAAAAAAGGATATAGTATCACCAGACAGAATAAATAAGTAGGGAATTTTTTCTTACTTGTGTACTGGTCCTGTTAGCAAAGCTGACATTCTTTCTTATAGATCTATGCACATAAAACAAGCAGTATACAATAAACAATATTACCTATAACTTATTCTATTTTCACCATATTAAAACGCTAGGGGAGCTTTGGCTGAGACTGAATCAAATGATTGGATTCTAACCCTCACTACTTGAACCGGATAATACCGGCGTAAGGAAGCACATATATATTTGTAGTATCAAAATTCACATTTTACTACATATATGCCTGTGGTTAATCCCCCTCCTGCGTATCACACTAGGAGGATATTTTTATGTCAAAAAACAAATTTTCTACCAAACAACTCGTTTTCTGTGCCATGACGCTAGCACTTGGCACTGTAATCTCTACTGTAATTAAGCTCCCCTCTTTGCCAAATGGGGGATCGGTCACTCTTTTTTCTATGCTTGTCATCTGCTTAGCTGGATATTGGTATGGTCCTGCTGCTGGACTTATTACTGCGACAGCTTATGGTGTTTTACAATTCATTGTTGGACCTTACTTTATTCATCCTGCACAAGTACTATTAGACTTTCCACTGGCATTTGGCGCGCTAGGACTTTCTGGATTTTTTAGTCAAAAAAAACATGGACTATTGTTGGGTTATATAGTAGGTGTCTTAGGACGTTTTTTCTTTCATGAAATTTCTGGATTTATTTTCTATACAGAGTATGTTGGAAATGTTCATGGAAATTTACTTGCGATCCTTGCATCAACCACATACAATTTAAGTTATATTCTACCAGAAATGCTTGCAACAATTGTGTTACTTGCCTTGCCTCCTGTCTCTAAGACACTCGCAAAGATTAAAATAATGGCCAATGTGTAATTATATACATGGGGTGTTGCAAAATAGCATATTCATACAATATATGGTTAAGAGATCTGAGATCTCTTAACCATATATTGTGGAATTACTAAGTTTTGTAACAGCCTTATCTCTTACTCCTGCGCTTCTTTCTCATCCTCAGATAATGTTTTGTATTCATCAGAATCACAAAACTCATCATAAGCATCTTTATATGCTGCTTTTATGTACTCACTCATTTCATCTTGTTCTGATACTGTCGATGTTGAGAACATATAGGCTTCCTGTGCTTCCTGTTTTGTCTTACAATGTGCAAGTTGTTCTTCTAGTGCTCTACGCATTGCCTGTACTTTTGCTGCCTTTTGATATAAGTCTGGATTAACATCTTTTAGATAATGCATCTCTTCTGTAGTCAGTTTTTTACCTGCCTTTAATTTTGCCATAATCTTTTTGGTATATTCCTGTTTTTCCTCCTCTGTCATGGCACACGTTGGACTTAGTAGTTCAGAAATATTTTGTGAGAGCGAAAATGAATCCTTACTTCCCTGCATTTTTGTTTGATCCTCATTTTTCTTTGCAAGACCAAAATTAGAATGACTAAAATCTACTTTATGATTTTTTTTCATAAGTTTTGAAAAACCTGAAAATTGTACTGTTGACATTATTATCCTCCATCTCATTGCTTTATATTTCTATAATTAAGTAGCTGTATTCTATTTCTTAACAAATTTATATAGCAGACAACATATGAATTAAATAAATTAATTTATTTGATTCATATGTTCCTTTAAAATCTGTCTAACATAAGAGGAAACAGCAGGTACTTCTCTATCAATAAGAGCACATTCTAACTGTATTTTTTTATCTTCTGACAAAATATGGAGTCGTGGAATTTCTTTAGAGTTCATTCGCACAAACCAATAAAAAACTCTTCCCTCATATATCAGTTTTCTCTTTCCCTTTTTTGACACCATTTATTTGTACCTCTACCGATTCTTCTTAAAAATCCAAATTTTTTATTTTCTAAATATATCGTCTACAATAAGAAAAACAATTAGTATAAAAATATAAAGATATCCACAATATCTTATCAAAATCTAATCAATATCCACAAAAAGAGATAAAATATCCTGCAACATTGTGAACTTAAATGGACACATCATCCTTTCTTCTACTTGCCATACATAAATAATCTTATTAATAATTAAATAAAAACAATTTCCCATTTACTCATGTGCCAGATCTAACGGTTTTATAAACATTTTCGTCTAGATATCTATGTACATAAAAAATGCAGGCTTTTTACCTGCATTTTTATACATAGTCCTATTTAAAAGAAATAATACTACTAAACGGTTATGCTCTACCTATAAATAGAAAACAAATGGTTATTATTCAGCCATACCCATTCATAAGTTGTCGGATTGTACCATCTGACAATTCATTTTGGCTATTTCCGACAACTTATTTCATGTCGGGCGTCCGCCCTATAAAATCAAATATACAAAATGCCTTATGCGAGCAAGTTCCCAACAGCATTTTGTATATTCAATTTTGCATGGCTGAACTGTTACAACAAATGATCTATTTGATTTAGAACTGAAAAACTACTGCTGTAAGTGGTGGAAGAGCAAATGTTATATATTGCTCTCTCTTGTCACAAAGACCCTTTTTAGGCTTTAACACTTTTGGAATCTTATTTCCATTTCCGCCAAATTTCTCATCGTCTGAATTCAATACCAACTTATACTGTGTATTCATTGGTACTCCTACCTCATACTCTGGATACTCTACAGGAGTCATATTGATAACAAAAAGCATATGTTGTTTGCCACTCTTGTTTCTTCTGACAAAACTATAAATACTTCTCTCATAGTCATCAGCATTCATCCATTCAAAGCCCAACCAATCATTGTCAATCTCATATAGGCATGGACTCTTTACATACAATTTTAGCAGTTCACTCATGAAGTCACTCATACCCTTGTTAAACGGCTTTGCCAACAAAAACCAATCTAACTCACGCGCTTCACTCCACTCGCGCTCTTGACCAAATTCCTGTCCCATAAATAAAAGCTTTTTGCCTTCATGACCGAACATAAATGTATACAAATTTCTCAAGTTTGCATACTTATCAATCTCATACCCTGGCATTTTATTGACCATAGAACATTTTAAATGCACTACTTCATCATGAGACAACGGCAAAATATAATTTTCTGCGCTGTTGTAGCTCATAGCAAATGTAAGACGATTGTGATTATCTTTTCTAAAATATGGATCGAGCTTCATATACTCGCAAAAATCATGCATCCAACCCATATTCCACTTAAATGAAAATCCTAATCCATTGTCTTCTGGTGCTTTTGTTACATCTGGCCATGCTGTTGATTCCTCTGCGATTGTCATCACGCCAGGATGTGCGCCATGAATAACAGAATTCAAATGTTTAAAGAATTCGATTGCATCTAAATTTTCATTTCCACCATATTTATTTGCAACCCATTGACCATCTTTTTTACCATAGTCTAAATATAACATGGATGCCACAGCATCTACGCGTAAACCATCAATATGAAATTCTCTGATCCAGAATAACGCATTGGCAATCAGGAAATTTCTCACTTCATTTTTGCTGTAATTAAAAATTTTAGTACCCCAATCAGGATGTTCTCCTAATCGTGTATCGGGATGCTCATAAAGGCATGTTCCATCAAATTCACAAAGACCATGTGCATCACGTGGAAAATGTGCAGGTACCCAATCCAAAATAACACCAATGTCATTTTTATGTAACAGGTCAATCAGATACCTAAAATCATCGGGAGTTCCATATCTAGAGGTAGGAGCATAATATCCTGTAACTTGATATCCCCATGAGCCATCAAATGGAAATTCAGCAACTCCCATCAATTCAATATGCGTAAAAGGCATATCCTTTAAATATTCTACAATCCTGTCAGCAAACTGACGATAATTGTAAAATCCGTCTTCTGTGCCATCAGGATGTTTCATCCAAGAACCAATATGACATTCATAAACTGCCATTGGCTCCTTGTTCATATCCTTTTTTTCACGCTCATCAATCCACTTTTTATCTGTCCATTTAAAATGACTTAAATCATAAATCCTAGATGCTGTCCCTGGTCTTAATTCTGCATAGTTTGCATAGGGATCTGCCTTGTACAATCTTCTTCCATCTGCAAGCACTAACATATATTTATACATTTGTCCTTCTTGAACATCTGCAATAAATGTGGTAAATATTCCCATCTCGCCTATACGTTTCATAGGAGAAGCACTTTCATTCCATCCATTAAACTCGCCAATGACATAAACCTCTGCGGCATTTGGTGCCCATACTGCAAAGAACACACCCTTTTCTTTCCCCTTCTCACAAAAATGCGCACCTAATTTTTTGTATATATCATAATGTGTTCCCTGTCCAAAAACATACTGGTCAGCATCTGATATAAACACGGTCGTATTTGCTTCACTCATAAAAATCCTCCATTCTTGTTCAAGCTCGCGAATTCAATGTGAACTTTGTTCACAATACACAAGCACAAATTTGTCTGTGAAACATTTGTCTTTCACAATAAACTCACATCATACGATTCCTGAAATGCCGTATCTCATTTCAGGTCGTATGGCCATCCATATTATGAAAGTCAAAGACTTTCATAATAATTCTTTTCTCACTATATAAAATCCCTTTCCTTGAGGACAATCATATCCTCATTATCGTATCTGCGCGCAAAGAGCACATCTACAAAGTTTTTAATCTTGGATTTTTTAGACTTCCAAATTGCCTCATCAATGATGTCCCGTACCTCATCTTTTGTCACTACATGATTGCCACTTTGCATATTGGCAATTCTTGTATAAAGAGCAAGTATGCCTAACTCATCAATAGAATATTCTAATGCCAGCGCATAATTCTTAGCATATGCCACCAGAGCATTATTATCCATTTCCATCAAGTCAATCCTGATATTGAAATAATCGACAATCATTGCCTGCTTTTCCAAAAGCTTGGTAATTTCTTTTTTGGTATCCTCCATAATGACTACAATTCCAAGATTTTCTTGATTGAGAAGCAGCGTCATCTCATAGAGCTTTTCCTCATTCATTCCATTGGCTTTCTCTATAATAATACCACCATTATTTAGTTTCGCAAAGATTTCTTTTAAATTTCTTTGATTTAATTTTTCTCCTGTAATCTTTGCAGCCTTACCCGAAAAACTCTGATCGATTTCCTGATATACCTTGATTAAATTTTTGGCCATTCTAACCGTGTCAAGCCCTGCATCTCCAGTGATAATGACATTTCCCGTATAAGCTGCCAAAGTCATATTGTCAAGCGCATTGATAATCTGCTTTTTAATCTTTTTTGTCACTGCAAAATTTTCAAAAAGTTCTTGTTCCTCAACAGTGAAATCCCTCAGTTCTTCTCGCTTTGCACCTGTTGCCTCTTTTTTGGTAGTAGCGACAATTTTTTCTGAAAGAGAACTTAAATCAGCAGTATTCATCTTGATCTCTTGCGTTTTTAATGCATCCTCTTTTGCCATCTCGACAATACTTTCTACATCTTCAGGATCAAGTTCTTGAGTTTCTTCTCCGTAATGTGCTCTTTGTGTGTGATATTGAAATCTGTCATATGATTCTACATCTGATTCTGTATCATATAGGTCCTGCTCTTCTTCTTGATATGACTCCTGTAAAAGATCCTCCTTACCAGAATATGCTTCGTCTCCATAAATATTTTCAGACATAGAATTTTCATAATAATCTTGTAATCTAACAGTTTTGTTGAGATCTAATTCTTCCTCTTCATTATAAACTGTATTCTTGGATTCTTCTTCTTGATAATACTCTTTACTTTCAGACTCATCATACTGATTTGCATTATCTTCATTTACTTGGTAATATGCTTCCTCTCCAACTTCTTCATAGCTATTTGGGGAAGAATTACTTTCTTTGTAGTACTCTTGCTCATTTATAACTGTTTCACTCTCATTATAATACTCTTCATTTTCAGATTCTTCATAGCCATCTTCTAAAGATTGATCCTGCACAGAAGAGAAGTCTTGTTTGGTTTGTTCATAATTACTTTGTGTAGATTCATTTTCTTCGTAATGTGCATTATTTTCAATTTCTTCATAATTAATGGAAGCATCTTCCTGGTAAGGTTCTTCTGATAATACCTTATCTTCTTCTATTTTTTCTGCAAATTGTGTTTGACTGTCACCGAGATTTAACTCCGAGATATCCTGTGTATTTTTGCCTAACTCTTTTGCAACTGTTTTCTCCAAATTAGAAAGATATTCTGCTTTTTGCTCTTCTTTAATCTTTTCTGCTTTTTCTTTTTCTGACATAAACTCTACATCAAATGCATCATCAGAATTATCTTTTGTCAGTTTTTGTGGAATATCAGAAGTCACATCTGCATCTAAGAATTTTCGCTGCGTTTTCTTTTTGCTTTCTTCCTCTTCTCTTTCTAGTTCTCCCAATATTCCATTTTTAATGGAATTGTTAAAATCAGCAAAAATTTTACCTGTTTGAGTCAAAACATGTTGTTTAATTTTTTCCTGATATTTTCTTGCATTTTCAATCTTTTTACGCTCCCACTCCTCCAATACCTCTTCTAGTCGCATCTGCCCTGTTGCAGGTGTTATATTTTCTTGTGCAAGTCGATTTTGATTGATTCTATTTTTATCTTGATATACATTTTCAGCGTTGCCTTCCATACGAATATGCTCCTCATCTACCACCTGTTCCGTGATATTTCTAAGTTCATCCATATCTGAATCTTTTTTCATATATCTGGCATCATTCCCGGGAATTAAAATTTTTTTAATAGCACCTGTGTTTGGTTCTGGTACTGTCGTGGATACATTTTTTACCATTTGCGCTACTTTTCCAGTATGAGCAAATATTTCTTCTTGATGAGCATCTGCTAATTTATTACTATTTGTCCTACTTCCATAAATGATTGTATCACTTGTAACGCCACCTTTAGAAATCTCTTCTACATTAAATTTCTCACGTTCTTCCTCAAATGAATCATCGTCAGGAAAAAGTTCCTTCATGCTCTCTGCCACTACTTTTTGAAGATTTATAGTATTGTATTGACTCATATCACCAGCAGCAGAATTAGAACTTGGTGGGCTTTGTGTCTGTGGCGCAGTCTCATATGTTTTGGCGATAGTAGTGTCTGATCCATATCTATCGTTATTATATGCATAATTGTTCGTTGACTGGCTGGAATATACTGGATTTCCATTTTCATCATAAATTTGTTCTACATAGAATTCTTCTGTATACCCTGAACTTTGATAAGAACTATCAATATAACTTAAATTTCCATAGCCATCATCAACATAACCTTCCTGCGTATAGGATTGTGTTTCATAGCCATCTTGATAATTTTCCTGCGTTCCCTGTTCCACTCCATAAAAATTTTCTACAGAATTTCCATAGGTTTGGTCATTATACCCTTGATTTTGGACATAGCTCTCATTTTCATAAGTCTGGTTATTATAATCTTGATTTTGAACATATCCTTCATTTTCATAAGCTTGGTTATTATACCCTTGATTTTGGACATAGCTCCCATTTTCATAAGTCTGGTTATTATAATCTTGATTTTGAGTATATCCCTCATTTTC